>NZ_JBVVPL010000003.1:199107-285066 GCF_055807615.1 Bradyrhizobium sp. MV1.5
GGGCCCCTCTAAACCTCCCCCCCCCCGCCCCCCCCCAACCCTGTGCCGCCCTTTTTTCGCACCGCGGGCCCACCCGGCCCGCGCACGGGCCCGCCTTCATCACGGTCTCAATCCGATTGACGCCGGCCGTCAGCCGCCGCTGCCGCCGATCACGGCGCGAATGGTCTCGTCGGGCCCGAAATCCTCCGCGCCGTCGACATAGAGCAGCGCCGCGAGCTTGGAGCGCGCGCGGTTGACGCGGCTCTTGATCGTGCCGACTGCGCAGCCGCAGATCGAAGCCGCATCCTCATAGGAGAAGCCGGAGGCGCCGACGAGGATCAGCGCTTCACGCTGGTCCTGCGGAAGCTTGTCGAGCGCCGTGCGGAATTCCTCGAACTCGAGATGGGCGTTCTGCGAGGGCTGCGTCTTCAGCGTCTTGGCATAGTTGCCTTCGGCATCCTCGACTTCCCGCCGCCGCTTGCGATAATCGGAGCGGAACAGGTTGCGCAGGATCGTGAACAGCCATGCAGGCAGATTGGAGCCGGGCTGGAACGAGTCGATGTTGGCGAGCGCGCGCAACAGCGTCTCCTGGACCAAATCGTCGGCGCGATCGGCATTGCCGCTGAGCGAGATGGCGAACGCGCGCAGACTGGGCACGGCCGCCAGGATGTCGTTACGCAGGGAGTCCGTGAGAGGCATTAATCCCTCCCATTGTTGTCGTTAGAGCCGCCACCATTTTCCACTTGGGGTACCGCTCCCGGCGCATCAAGTTTCTTGATCAGTTCCGCGAACCGGTCCGGAACCCCCTGCCGCACCACGTCGTCGTACATGGCGCGCAGCTGGTGCCCGATCCGGGACTGGATCTCCGGAGTGAGCCCTCCCTTGCCGGGGGTCGTGCTTTTGCTGGCTTGAGACTTGAGATCTTTCATGACCTGTTCCACGTTTCCCCGAGTTAAGTAACTGTAAAATCGAGAAGTTCTCTCAACCGGGAGCCGTTCCCTGGATAGGCTCAATGCGAGCTGCGAGAAAAAGTTCCGCCCCGATGCGGAACTTTTCTCAGGCTGAGGCGTAATCAGCCCAGCAGGGGAACCCGGGCCCCCCGCCTAACGCCTGCACGTCAAGGTCGGCCCGAAAATGATATGGAGTGGGGATGTCCCGTTCACAGCTTGTTGCTGAACACTTGCCGTTATTGCGCCGGTACGCACGCGCCCTGACGGGCAGCCAGTCCTCCGGTGACGCCTATGTCGCAGCCATGTTGGAAGCCATGCTGGGAGATCCGTCGGTGCTCGACGAGAGCCACGGGCCGCGCGCCGGCCTGTTCCGGCTGTTCACCCAGATCTGGAATTCCGTTTCCGTCAACGACGATTCGGAGGTGACGAACCTGCCGATGCCGCCGGAGCGACGGCTGTCCAACATCACGCCGTTGCCGCGGCAAGCCTTCCTGCTGCTCTCGCTCGAGGGCTTTTCGGAGGAAGAGGTCGGCTACATTCTCGGCACCGACGTCGGCGAGACGCGCCGGCTTGCAGATGCCGCAGGGCGCGAGATGGCCGCCGAGATCGCCACCGACGTGCTGATCATCGAGGATGAGACCTTCATCGCCATGGATCTCGAGAGCTTGGTGAAGAACCTCGGCCACAATGTCGTCGGTGTCGCCCGCACCCACGCCGATGCGGTCGCCTTGGCCAAGAACAAGCGACCCGGCCTGATCCTCGCCGACATCCAGCTCGCCGACGGTTCGTCGGGCCTCGACGCCGTCAACGAGCTGCTCCGCACCTTCGAGGTGCCGGTGGTGTTCATCACCGCGTACCCGGAACGCTTCCTTACCGGCGAACGACCGGAGCCCGCCTTCCTGATCTCGAAACCGTTCCAGCCGGCGATGGTGTCGGCGGTGGCGAGCCAGGCGCTGTTCTTCCAGCGCAACTCCCGCAACCGCGCCCCGAAAGTACCGGCGGCGTAAGGAAGCGCCTGCGCCCGGCATTTGACGAAATCCGATCCGGCGTACCGCAAGGTGCGCCGGATTTTCGTTAATCCGGTTGCCACGCTTGACGGCCATCGAATTCGCCGCTCATACCTCGTGCGGCGGCCGTTGCGGCCGCAGCGCCAGGAGACGCGTTCATGGACCAGCAACTCCTCGACCGCCTCGCCATCCGCGACCTCGTCGAGAACTGGGCGGTGTGGCGCGATGCCGGCGACTGGCAGCGCTTTGCCACCGTCTGGCACGAAGAGGGCTGGATGTCCGCCACCTGGTTTCAGGGACCGGCGCGGGATTTCATGCGGGTCAGCCAGGAGGGGTTCGCCAAGGGCGTGCGTATCCTGCATTTCCTCGGCGGCTGCAGCATCGACCTCGAGGGGGCGCGCGCCATCGCCCAGACCAAGATGACCATCTCGCAGCGCGCGCCGGTGCACGACGTGCCCTGCGACGTCGTCTGCACCGGGCGCTTCTACGATTTCCTGGAGAAGCGGCAGGGAAAATGGGGCATCGTCCGCCGCCAGCCGATCTACGAGAAGGATCGGATCGACCCGGTCGACCCCGCCGCGACACTTCAGCTCGACCAGAAAGCCCTCGCCGCGCTGCCCGAAGGCTACCGCCACCTCGCCTACATGCAGGAGCTGATCGGCTACAAGGTCAAGCGCGACATGCCCGGCCTCACCGGGCCCGAGGTCGAAAAGCTCTATGGGGAGGGGCGGGAGTGGCTGGCGGGGAAAGCGAACTGAACTCCAGACAAAAGTAAGGCGCGACTGGCATCACCACAGTCGCGCCCTACGTCGCCGGCTTATGGGGCAGGGGGGAATAGCCGGCTGTTGAGACGACTCCCGTCCGCGAAAGTCGTTCCAGGCGGCTGCGAAATTTTTCGTGGGGCCATCCTTTTTCGCACACGGTTAAGTGATCTTAGCGACTGAGAACTCTGGGTCCTCTGCTCGCGTTGTTCCCGCGATCGCCATGGGGCGAGGGACCGACAGCCATGTCACAGTTTCAAAAGGTATTTTTAGGCGCCGTCGCGATCGCCGCGACGCTTGGCGCCGTCCAGGTCGGCGCCGTCCAGGTCGGCGCCGTCCAGGTCGGCGCCGTGCAGCTGGCCTCCGGCCATGATCTGGCCGACCGCTGGCAGGCGGTCGCGGACAAGCCGGGCCATAACGTCAATCGCTCCAGCAAAACCGACCGGCTGGCCGACATCAAGCAGGCTGAGGTTCCGACCCGTACCGTGTCGATGCGGCTGAACGATCTGGCCGACACGTCGGTGCTGCTGCGGGTCCCCGCGGTGATTGAGACCGGTAACGCCAAGCCGCCGGTGCTGCTCCCGGACCGGAAGCAGAGCCGCAAAAAGCCGACGATCGCCTGCGAGCCGATGGTCAGCTCCCTGACCGAGGTCGCAAAACTGCTCCAGCCCGGCCGCTGCGTGACCTGATCGGCATTTGCCACGGACAAACTCGCCCTCCGCCGGGAGGGCGATTGCTTGCGTCCACTTGATCCCCTGCCTCCTCGCGTTATATCCCGGGTTTCTTCCCCTTTCGATTGACCGGGTAAACGCATGACGACGTCAGACACGGCTGTGCATACGCAGCCCTTCCAGGCCGAGGTTTCCGAGCTTCTGCACCTGATGGTGCACTCCGTCTATTCCGAGACCGATATCTTCCTGCGCGAGCTCGTCTCCAACGCATCGGACGCCTGCGACAAGCTGCGCTATGAGGCCATCGCTACTCCCGCGCTGCTGGGCGACGGCGACGCGCTCAAGATCCGGATCATTCCGAACAAGACGGCCGGAACGCTTGCGATCTCCGACAATGGCATCGGCATGGAGCGGCAGGAGCTGATCGACCACCTCGGCACCATCGCTCGCTCCGGCACCAAGGCCTTCGTGTCGAAGCTCAAGGAAGCCAAGGATGGTCTCGGCCTGATCGGCCAATTCGGCGTCGGCTTCTATTCCGCCTTCATGGTCGCCGACAAGATCGTCGTGGTCAGCCGCCGCGCCGGCGAGAGCGACGTCTGGACCTGGACGTCCTCGGGTGGCTCGGGCTTCGAGATCGCGCGTGCCAGCGAGGAGGATGCGGGCCGCGTGCAGCGCGGCACCGAAATCGTCCTGCACCTCAAGGACGATGCGAAGAAATATCTCGAAGCTTACGAGATCGAGCGCATCGTCGGCGCTTATTCCGACAACATCCTCTTCCCCATCGAGCTCGTGCCGGAAGAGGGTGAACCGCGTCAGATCAATTCTGCGAGCGCGCTGTGGCAGCGCTCGAAATCCGAGCTCACGCCGGAAGACTACAAGAAGGCCTATCACCAGATCGCCTCCGCCTTCGACGATCCCGCGATGACGCTGCATTACCGCGCGGAGGGGCGTTACTCCTACGCCGTGCTGCTGTTCGCGCCCTCGACCAAGCCGTTCGACCTGTTCGAGCCGAACCGCAAGGGGCGCGTCAAGCTCTACGTCCGCCGCGTGTTCATCACCGACGATGCCGATCTGCTGCCGGGCTACCTCCGCTTCATCCGCGGCGTCGTCGACAGCGAGGATCTCCCGCTCAACATCTCCCGCGAGATGCTTCAGAACAATCCGCAGCTCGCGCAGATCCGCAAGGCCGTGGCGACCCGCGTGCTGTCCGAGCTCGAAAGCCTTGCGGAGAAGGATCCGGAGAACTTCGCGAAGATCTGGGAGGCCTTCGGCGCGGTGCTGAAGGAAGGCATCTACGAGGATTTCGAGCGCCGCGAAAAGCTGCTCGCGCTGTCGCGTTTCACCACGACCTCGGGCGAGAAGCGCTCGCTCAAGGACGTTATCGCCGATTTCAAGCCGAACCAGACCGAGATCTATTATCTCGTCGGCGACAGCATCGACCGGCTGAAGTCGAACCCCCGACTCGAGGCGGCGACTGCGCGCGGCATCGAAGTTCTGCTGCTGTCCGATCCCGTCGACGCCTTCTGGACCTCGATGCCCTCGGAGTTCGACGGCAAGCCGCTGAAGTCGCTGAGCCAGGGCGATCTCAATCTCGACCTGATCCCGCGCGTCGACGAGACCGACGAGGCGAAAGAGGACGAGCCGGCCGCCGACGAGGCCGCCACCATCGCGGTGATCAAGGCCGCGCTCGGCGAGCGCGTCAGCGACGTCAAGGCCTCGACGCGTCTTACCAGCTCCGCGTCCTGCCTCGTCGCCGACAGCCAGGGCCCGAGCCGCGAGCTCGAGCGCATCCTGTCTCAGCAGAACCGTGGCATGCGCACCAAGCCGATCCTAGAGATCAACCTGCGCCATGCGCTGGTGACGGCGATCACGAAGGCTCAGGCCGGCTCCAAGACCGTTGACGATCTCAGCCTGCTCCTGCTCGAACAGGCGCAGATCCTGGACGGCGAGCTGCCGGAAGACCCCGCCGCTTTTGCTGCGCGGCTGAACCGGCTGGTGTTGGATGGGCTCGGCGGATAGCAGCCCGTAAACGGCGAATCATCTCACATTGCGCTCCTTCCCCTTTGCGGGGGAGGAGGTTGTCAGAAACGAAATCTGTCGCGATGCTCGCGAACAGCGCCGAGCGGTTATGTGCGTCACGCGAGCCGCACCTCAACTTGCCGTCATCTGTCCTTAGGAACAGTCGCGTGCGCCGAGATGTTGTGTCATATCAAGCCGTCGGCATCGACTTCGCCGCAGTTACCGATTCGAGGATTTCTCCATGCGCCTGCCGTTCCTGACCCTCACTGCGATCTTCACGCTGCTGGGCGCAGCGGATGCCGGCGCGCAGCGGTACGATCCGGCCTATCCCGTATGCATGCACCGCTACACCGGCGGCGGTTTGGGGGGTGGGGGCGGTGACTACTTTGACTGCACCTTCACTTCGTTGCCGCAATGTCGTGCCACGGCATCGGGGCTTGCCGCGACCTGCGACCTCAATCCCTATTACGCCTTCAACGAACCGGTGCCGCCCCGCCGGCGTCACAAGAAGGTGCAACAGTAGCGGTAGGCGACTGCCGGTGCGGTTCTCATGGCCGAGCCTTGGCCCACCTTGCGGGCAGATGCCGCGCGCTATTCCTTCTTGATCCCAGACAGCTCTACCACTTTCCGCCAGCGCTCGGTTTCTGCGGTCAGCATGCCGCCGAAGGCGTTGGCGTTGCCGTGCAATGGGATCGCGCCGAGCCCGGCGATGCGGGACTTGATCTCCGCATCGGACAGCGCGGCGGCGATTTCGCGATTGAGCAGGTCGACGATCTCGCGCGACGTGTCGTGCGGAGCGCTGACACCGTAGAACGAACTCGTCTCGTAGCCGGTGAGCGTGTCCGCGATCGATGGCACGTCCGGCAGAATCTCCGAGCGCTCGCGCGTGGTGACGCCGAGCGCGCGCAGCTTGCCGGCGCGCACGAGCTCGAAGGATGAAGTGACGTTGTCGAACATGCCCTGGATCTGGCCGCTCATCACGTCGGTCAATCCGGGAGCCGAGCCGCGATAGGGCACGTGGGTGAACTGCACGCCGGAGAGATGCAGCGAGGTGCCGATGCCGGAAGAGGCGATCGACATCTTGCCGGGATTGGCCTCGGCGTAGGCGATGAAGTCGGCGACGTTGGTCACCGGCAGGTCGTTGTTGACGACCAGCACCAGCGGAATTCGCGCGAGGCCGGCGACCGGCGCGATGCCCTTGGCGAAATCATACGGCAGCGCCGGGTCGAACGAGGCGTTGATGGCGTTCGCGGTCGAGGTCACCGCGCACGCCGATCCCACCGGTTTGGTAAGGGATGACTAGAGTTAATCACCCACTAACCCGGTTTACCTTGTCTCTTAACTCCTGGGCAGGGCGTGCGAGTTAAGCTGCCGGGAACCAGCAGACACGTTCCGAAAGAATGAACGGCATGACAACCGGCGTCATCGAGCAACCGAAAGCTGCGCGTGCACCTTCGGCTTCGAAAATCTGGCTGAAGGCGATCGAGCTCACCGCACGGATCGAGACGTTGCCGGGCCGGCTGTTCGCCGACGTCGTCGATGATTGGGCGCAGCGCCAGCCCGATCGCATTGCGCTGGCCACCGATGACGCGAGCCTCGACTATGAGGGGCTCTCGAAACGCATCAATCGTTACGCGCGGTGGGCGCGCTCGGCCGGTGTGGCCAAGGGCGACACTGTCGCGCTGATCATGCCGAACGGCATCGACTATGTCGCAGCCTGGCTCGGCATCAGCCGGGTCGGCGGCGTGGTCGCGCTGATCAACACCAAGCTCGTCGGCCAGTCGCTCGCGCATTGCATCGGAGTAGCAAAGCCCGCTCACATCATTGTCGCGCACGAGCTCAAGGATGCGCTGGATGGCGCGTCGCCGCACCTGAAAACGGAAGCAAAGGTCTGGACCCATGCCGATGCCCGCAGCGAACGCGCGATCGATGTCGCGCTCGCCGCCCTCTGTGACGGGCCGCTTTCGCCGGACGAGCGTGGCGACGTCACCATCGACGACAGGGCCCTGCTGATCTACACGTCCGGGACGACCGGCCTTCCGAAGGCCGCCAGCATCAGCCACCGCCGCATCCTCAATTGGGGCTTTTGGTTCGCCGGCCTCACCAGCGCGACGCCGCAGGATCGGCTCTACGATTGCTTGCCGCTGTTCCACTCGGTCGGCGGCATCGTCGCACCATGCAGCATGCTCGCTGCCGGCGGCTCGGTGGTGATCGCGGAAAAATTCTCAGCCTCGAATTTCTGGCCCGACATCGTGCGCCACGACTGCACGTTGTTTCAGTATATCGGCGAGCTCTGCCGCTACCTGCTCAAGGCGCCGCCCTCGGAATACGAGAACCGGCATCGCCTGCGAATCGTCTGCGGCAACGGCCTTCGCGGTGACATCTGGGACGATTTTCAGGGGCGTTTCGCCATTCCGCGCATCCTCGAATTCTACGCGGCGACGGAAGGCAATTTCTCGCTGTTCAACGTCGAGGGCCAGCCCGGCGCGATCGGCCGCATTCCGCCGCTGCTCGCGCATCGTTTCCCTGCCGGTCTCGTCAAGCTCGACCCCGATAACGGCGCGCCGCTGCGCAATGCAGGGGGATTTTGTATCGCCTGCGCGCGTGGCGAGGCCGGCGAAGCCATAGGCCGCATCGGCACGGCGGATGAGGGCGGCGGTCGCTTCGAGGGCTACACCGAGGCGAGCGAGACCGAGAAGAAGATCCTGCGCGATGTCTTTGCCAAGGGCGATTCCTGGTTTCGCACCGGCGATCTGATGCGGCTCGACGAGAAGGGCTTCTTCCACTTCGTCGACCGCATCGGCGACACCTTTCGCTGGAAGGGCGAGAACGTCGCGACCTCGGAGGTCAACGACGCCGTGCGCGATTTCACCGGCGTGATCGATGCCACCACCTACGGCGTCAGCATCCCCGGCACCGATGGGCGCGCCGGCATGAGCGCGATCGTGGTGAACGAGGGCTTTGCCGTCGAGGCGCTGCCCGCCCATTTCGCACAGCGCCTGCCGGCCTATGCTCACCCCGTCTTCATACGCATCTCGCGCGAGCTCGATGCGACCGAGACCTTCAAGCAGAAAAAGGGCGGGCTCGCGCGCGAGGGATTTGATCCGGGCGCGGTCTCCGATCCGCTGTTCATGCTGGACCCGAACACCGGCGCCTATGTCGCGCTGGACGCGGAGACGTATGCGCAAATCAACGAGGGTACGATCAGGCTCTAGCCGCGCGAAAATTCGCCAGATAGGTCCAATTTTATCCGAATTGTCCAAGAAGCCATTTACTTCTGTCGGGTAAACGGGTGGCCAAGGGAGGCGGTCATCAAGAACCGCCGCAACACGAACGACAACAGAAGCGAGCCAGCCATGTCGGTACGGTCTAAGGTCATTGAAGCGATCCAGCAGATCGCCAAGGAGCAGCACGTCGCGCTTCCCGCGCTCTCGGACGATCTGTCCCTGCACGAGACGGGCTTCGACTCGCTCGCCTTCGCCATCCTGGTGGCGCGCCTCGAGGACGAGACCGGCGTCGACCCCTTCACCATCTCCGAGGACGCAGCGTTCCCCGCCACCGTGGGCGATTTCGTGCGGGCCTACGAAAATGTCCCCGCGTGAGATCTTTGCGCTTCGCGACCATCTCGGCGCGGAGCTGACGGGCCGCGCTCTGTCGGATGCGCACCATGTCGTGTCGCTGACCGATATCCTGTCGCAGACGGTCCTGGGTGGCCGCCTGGGCGAGCTGTCCGGGCGCGCGGTGCTGCTGAAAGTGTCCGACCAGCTCCGATCGGGCCTTGCCATGATCGAGCTCGACGGTGTTGCCCGCCGCATGCTGCTGTGTCCGCCCGATCTCAACCCCGCGCATCTCGACACGCTGATGGCGGATGCCGAGGTCGATGCCGTCATCACCGACGAGCCCGATTGCTGGGCAGAGACTGGCGTGCCGCTGGTCGTCACCGCACAACTGCCGCTTCAGGCCACCGCACCGGCCAGGACCGAACGCGCCACGGAATGGCTGATGCTGACTTCGGGCACGTCGGGCGTGCCGAAAATCGTCGGCCATACACTGGAAGCACTCACCGGCGCCATCGTCGCCGAAGGCCCGGCGCGCGGACCCGCGCCGGTATGGGCGACGTTCTACGACATCCGCCGCTATGGCGGCCTGCAGATATTCCTCCGCGCCGTCCTCTCCGGCGGTTCGATGGTGCTATCCGATCCGCATGAGGCGCTCGGCGATCACGTTACGCGGCTGAACGCGCGCGGCGTCTCCCACATCTCCGGCACGCCCTCGCACTGGCGCAAGCTGTTGATGAGCGGCTCGGTCGCGCAATTCGCGCCGCGTTACGTCCGCCTCTCCGGCGAGATCGCCGACCAGGCGGTGCTGGACGGCCTGAAAGCGGCGTTCCCGAATTCCTCCGTTGGTCATGCCTATGCATCGACCGAGGCCGGCGTCGGCTTTGCCGTCAATGACGGGCTGGAAGGCTTTCCGGCGGACTATCTCGGCAACCGCAACGGCGTCGAAATGAAGGTCGTCGACGGCTCGCTACGTATCCGCTCGACGCGCACGGCGCACGCCTATATCGGCCGCGACGCGGCTGCGCTCACCGATGCAGACGGGTATGTCGATAGCGGCGATATCGTCGAATTGCGTGGCGACCGCTACTATTTCGTCGGCCGCCGCGGCGGCATCATCAATATCGGTGGGCTGAAGGTTCACCCCGAAGAGATCGAGGCGGTGATCAACCGTCATCCCGACGTGCGGATGTCGCGGGCGAAGTCACGCAGGAGCCCGATCACCGGCGGCATCGTCGTCGCCGACGTGATCCTCGCCGACGGCACCGATCCGGCGCGCGCGAAAGAGATCCGCGACCAGATCCTGGATCAGTGCCGCGCGCAGCTCGCGTCCCACAAAGTGCCGGCGGTGATCCGCTTCGTCGAGGCGCTCGACGTCACCCCGGCCGGCAAACTGGCGCGCACCGATGCATAATGTTCTCGTCACGGGTGGTAGCCGCGGCATCGGCCTTGCGATCGGCCAGCGGCTTGTTGATGGCGGCTACAACGTGATCGCGGCGGCGCGGCGCGAGAGCGACGAGCTCAAGGCGGCGATTGCCGGGTCGGAGGGGCGCCTGCATTTCCGCGCCTGCGACCTCGCCGTGATCGATGCGATTCCCGCTTTCGCAAAACTCGTGCGCGATGAATTCGGCCCGATCTACGGCCTCGTCAACAATGCCGGCCTCGGCACCGAAGGCCTGCTGGCGACCATGCACAATTCCGAGATCGAGGCGCTGGTTCAGCTCAACGTGCTGTCGCCGATCATTCTCACCAAATATGTGGCGCGCCAGATGATGGCCGACGGCGCCGGCCGCATCATCAACATCTCCTCGATCATTGCGACGACCGGCTATAACGGCCTCTCCGTTTACGGTGCGACCAAAGCCGCCGCTACCGGCTTCACCCGTTCGCTCGCGCGCGAGGTCGGCAAGCTCGGGATCACCGTGAACGCGATCGCGCCCGGTTTCATCGACACCGAGCTGACGCACAACCTGTCCGACGACAGCCGCAAGCGCATCGCTGGCCGCAGCGCGCTGCGCCGCCTGCCGGAGACCGACGACGTCGCGCGGATGGTGGAATATTTGCTGGGAGAGGGCGGCCGCAATGTGACGGGTACCGTGTTTACGGTCGACGCGGGCAACACGGCGTAACCGGAACTCCGTCGCCACAATTGCATTGATCCGGCGCAATGACATCATCCGGATTTGGTCGTAAGATGCCGCGCAATCGGTTGGGTTTACGTCAATCGATCTGCCCTAATCGATAGGGAGCAGTCCATGACCGCTTCGAGCCTGGACAAGGCGTCGGCAAAGCCATCTTGCGCACAGCAAAGCGACGTTCACTGCCAGCCCGTTCACTGCGAGCCGATGTCTCACCAAAATTCCGGTGACCACGGTCACGAAATGTATCCGCAGAAATTCGTGCGTCTGGTCGGTTGCCACGACGTACCCTCATCCGCGCTGCGCAAGCGTCAGGACGAGAAGCTGCACTAGACATTCAGGTCTGGTGCTTCGGCAGGTCAATCCGTTCGTGTGAGAACTCCGGCGGGCCGTCGGTGAGGCGGCGGATCCGGCGCTCGCGTTCGTCTTCAGACAGGGCAGGATCGAGCAGTCCCTCGAGTTCATGCACCGCAAGCTTTTCGATCCTGGTGGCATCCGAAGCGAGCGGGTGCCCTGGCGGGAGTGCCGGGGGCGCGACCTTCAGGCCCAGCTCGACCAGCTGACGGATGGCATCCGAGCGCGACAGGTGATGGGTTTCGGCCCAACTATCGACGGCGGCGGTCAGGCTTTCCGGCATCTTCACCGCGCTGATCGGATCACGCCCAGTGCGCCGGCTTACCGGAGCGATGGGGTCCTTCCTGTCGGAGTCGGACACGTCGATCTTCCCTCGCTACCATGTCAGATCATCGAGACTAGACGCCATTTGCGCGCAGCTGTTTGATGCCGATCAATGACCTTCTGTGGGATTGCAGCGCGCCTTCATCTTGTTGTCCCGGTCCATTTCGGCCAATGGTTGCAAGGGCGCGGGGCGAACCCGAACCGATTCTTCTACGTATGTCTCTTTGGACGTGCGTCCCAACCATCCGGCATCATCCGATGACATCAGCGTTCTATAGCGGCATTCCGGTCTTTCGCGGCTTCACCAGCCTGATGGACCCCGCTTTGTATTCGCCGCTGCCCGACGACTGGAGCGTCGGCGTTGCCGACATCGTGGATTCGACCAAGGCTATCGCGGCGCAGCGCTACAAGGCTGTGAACATGGCCGGTGCCGCCGTGATCGCGGCCGTGACCAACGCATTGGAGGGACGCGAATTTCCCTTTGTGTTCGGCGGCGACGGCGCGAGTTTTGCGGTCGCGCCCAATGATCTCGAACTGGCCCGCGAGGCTTTGGCTGCGACCGCGACCTGGGTCCGGGAAGATCTCGACTTGCGGATGCGCGTCGCGCTGGTGCCGGTGAGCGCCATTCGCGCGCAGGGCTTCGACGTGCGCGTCGCGCGCTTCGGTCCGTCGGCCAATTTGTCCTACGCGATGTTTTCGGGCGGCGGGCTCGCCTGGGCGGACGCTGCGATGAAGCGCGGCGAGTTTGCGATACCCGAAGCGCCCGCGGGCACGCAGCCCGATCTCTCCGGCCTGTCCTGCCGCTTCGAGGTGATTCCGGCGGCGCGTGGCCTGATCCTGTCCGTGCTGGTGATGCCGGCCCAGGGCGCCGATCCCTCGGTATTCCGCAACGTGATCGAGGACATCATCCATCTCGTCGAGCGCAGTCCGGATGCCGGTCGGCCCGTGCCGCCACAAGGGCCGCCGCTGACATGGCCGCCACAGGGGCTGGAATATGAGGCGCGCACCAAGCGCGGAGGTCCGTTGCTCGCACGCCGCACCAGCGTGCTGGCCTACACGCTTTTCGTCTATCTGATCATGCGCTTCGATCTCAAGGTCGGCGGCTTCGTGCCGAAGCTCTATACACGGCAGGTCGTGGAGAACTCCGATTTCCGAAAATATGACGACGGCCTGCGCATGATCCTCGACTGTACGCCCGAGCTCGAACGCGCCCTCAGCGATCGCCTCGCGACTGCCGCGCGCGACGGCATCGTACGTTACGGCCTCTATCAGCAGGACGCTGCGATGATGACCTGCTTCACTCCGTCGGCGCTCCGCAGCGACCACGTCCATTTCATCGACGGGGCGCGGGGCGGCTACGCCTCGGCGGCGACGGCGCTGAAGGCGATGACGGCGTGAAGCGCTAGCGCCCCGCCCGCGTCCAGGTCTCGCCGCCGCAGAGCGCGCCGACGCAGCCTTCGACCCGCAGCGAATCCGCTGATGTCACCGTAACGCTGCTCGCATAGGTGCTGCCGTCGTCGGCATTGTAGATCTGGCCCGACCATTTGTTCGGCCCTGAAGGCTGCATGCCGCTGAACAATGGCAAGCCGATCATCGGGCGCCTGGCGAGGGCGGGATTGGGATTCTTGCTGTCGGAGGCGGGCTGGCCGGTCGCGGTGTCGTGGGGTTCACGCAGCCAGACGACATTGCCGCAGATGCCGCTGCCGCATTTGCTGATCTTGACGCGGGCATCGCCGGCCTGGGTCAGCCAGGTCCCGTCGGCGCTCTGCGCATGGGCGGCAGTCGCGCCGAGGAGCGCAGCCAGAAGGACAATGAGAGCAGCGAATCTGGAAGTCATGGAGAGAGCCCCGAAGTGGAGCGCCTCCATAGCAGCCTAGCAGGACAGTGCAACGCTGGATGGAATCACATTCCTGCGTTTATTTGCCTGCGTGCAATGACCTGCGCTCATTTGCCCCAGCGCACCAAGGCGACCGAACCTGCGGTCGACAGCCCGAACACCATCATGGCGCCGCCGACCAGGGCGAACAGGGTCCAGGCTGGAGCCTGCGCCATCATGAGGGTGCCGCCGCCGATCGCGACGATCAGAAGCCGCGCGGTGGAGGCGAGCACGGGACCGCCGACCCGCGCCGCGCCCTGCGAGGAGAAATACAGCGATACGCCCATGCCGAAGAACACGAAGGTCGGGCCTGCCCAGTGGAAATAGCTGTGCGCGGCGGCGGCGACGCCGGGATCCCTGGTGAAGAGCGAAACCCACAGTGACGGATCGAGCGCGATGACGAGGCCGATCAGGCCGACCGTGATTCCCGAGGCCGCGGCCGCGGTCCAGGCCACGCGCCGCGCGCGCTTCACCTGGCCGGCGCCCATCGCCATGCCGACCATCGGCACCGATGCGATGCCGAAGGCGAAGGTGATCGGGATCAGCAAGAATTCCAGTCGCGAGCCGATGCCATAACCTGCCAGCATCTCGGTGCCGAAGGTCGCCAGGATCTTGGTGAAGATCAAAATGGTGAGCACGGTCTGGAGCGGCGACAGGCAGGCGACCGCGCCGACCTTGAGGATGTCGAAGAACAGCGCGCGATCGAAATGGAAGGCGCGGAAGTCCAGCGGCAGCCGGCTGCGGCCGGACCAGAGATACCAGAGGAAAAAGATCGCAGCGCAGGTGAACGCGATCAACTGACCGGCGGCGACACCGGGCATGCCGAATTGCGGCACGCCGAACAGGCCAAGCCCCAGCGTGCCGCCGAGCGCGATCTGGAGCACGCTCGTCCCGATCAGCGCCATCGAGGGCAGACGCATGTCGCCGGTGCCGCGGATCACCGAGGCCAGCGTGTTGACGAGCCAGATCGCGACCGCGCCGGAGAACAGCATTTGCGAATAGCCGCTGGCTTCCTCGAGTACACGCTCGCGCCCGCCCAGCAGCATGAAGAACGAGCGGCCGAAGACGAGCATGGTCACCGTGAAGAAAAGCCCGCCGCAGAGGCCGATGATGGCGGCGTGCAGCGCCAGCGTCCCCGCACGGGTCCGATCGCCTGCGCCGAGCGCGCGGCTGATCGCAGACGAGACGCCGCCGCCCATCGCGCCCGCGCTCATCATCTGCGTCAGCATGGCGAACGGAAACACCAGCGCGATCGCTGCGAGCGGGATGGTGCCGAGCCGGCCGATATAGGAGGTCTCGGCAATCGCGACCAGCGTGCTGCCGACCATCGCGATCATGTTGGGGATCGCAAGCCGCAGCAGTGTCGGCAGGATCGGTGCCGTCAGCAAGCTGGCGATGGGGGAGGCGACCGGGGCAGGCGGCGGCACGGCGTCCAGGGAGGCGTCGATCGTCATGTGTCACCGCGCGGAATATTGGATGATGATCGACATATTACAGGGCGTGCGGCGCCGGCGCCAGCCTCGCTTCACGCAGGGCTCACCAAGGCAGGCCGCAGAGGTCGATAGTGCCCAGCGTCGGCGCGCTGACGATGTTGCAGACATAGGGCGCCATGTGGGTGAAGCGGATCCGCCCCTCCGGCTGCTCGCAATAGACCTCGCCCTTGAAGGGGAGCCAGCTGCGGGCCTCGTAGAACGCGACATTGTGCGGCTCACAGAACAGCAGTGCGAAGCGGACCGCCTCGTTGGCGCGCATGGTATGCACCGCGGCGTCGATCGCCATGGTCGCATAGCCGCGGCCGCGCCGGTCCTCCCGCGTGCAGACGCCGCCGATGCCGCCGATGTGAACCTTCTGCCCGTTCCAGGTGACGGTACGGAAATAGATGCCGACATGGCAGACGAGACCATCCTCGGGCGTCTCGATCAGCACGCGCAGGTCGGCATTGGCCCATTTGACGTGAGCCCAAGGCTGCTTCGCGACGATATCAGGTCCGAAGACCGCCTGATGCAGCGGCTGCGCCATTCGCCAAGAGGCGTCGCCGTTCAAAATGTCGATCTCGATGCTCATCGCTCTCTCTTTCGCATCTCCGCGCCGCCGGTGCGTTTCGTTCTGCCATAAGCATCTCAAAGGCAATGATATTTTACGGCCCGCTTGAAACGCCCGACATCCTTGCGGCGATTTTATGCAATCCGGCCAAGCCGCCGTACCATGCCTTTTGGAAAATTCGCGGTATTTAACGGCCACGGAACCTTCTATAAGGGGTGACCGTTAAGTCTCGTTCCCCCATCAGTCGCGGACAACACCCATGACCTTTACGCTGCCCCCACTCCCCTACGCCTATGACGCCCTCGGGCAATTCATGTCGAAGGAAACGCTCGAATTCCACCACGACAAGCATCATCAGGCCTATGTCACCAACGGCAACAACGCGCTCAAGGGCACCGAATGGGAAGGCAAGTCCCTTGAGGAGATCGTCAAGGGCTCGTTCGGCAAGAACCCCGCGGTGTTCAACAATGCCGGCCAGCACTACAACCACATCCATTTCTGGAGCTGGATGAAGCCCAATGGCGGCGGCACCAAGCTGCCGGGCAAGATCGAGAAGAAGATCAACGAGGACCTCGGCGGGTTCGAGAAGTTCAAGACGGACTTCCAGGCGGCCGGCGTCGGCCAGTTCGGCTCCGGTTGGTGCTGGCTCCAGGTCAAGAACGGCAAGCTCGAGATTGCCAAGACCCCGAACGGCGAGAATCCGCTGGTGCACGGCGCCACCCCGATCCTCGGCTGCGACGTCTGGGAGCACTCCTACTACATCGACTATCGCAACCGCCGTCCCGACTATCTGAAGGCGTTTGTCGAGAACCTCGTGAACTGGGAATACGTCGAGTCCCTGTTCGACAAGGCCTGAGTTAAGCCTCATCGGAATAGCGAAAGGCGGTCGCTCGTGCGGCCGCCTTTTTGCTGTGCGGAATTCGCACTTCGCCCGCATGGCCCTGCGCGACGTGCGCATCGCTCCCGTCATCGTACTGTTTGCATCGCATCTGCGGCGCCCTTAATCAGGACGGGCATCACCCTCGAGCCGAACGCGCCCGTTGTCAGAACCCTCCCCGAAAGACCCGGCGCCCGCCGAGGACGCGGACTCCGAGCCGCGGCCGGGTCGCGTGCGCAAGCCGATCGGCTGGTCGACCATCATCATCGCGGCGCTGGTGGCGGTGAGCGCGGGTCTGGTCTGGCGGCGTGACGGCACCGACGGTGTTCTCGACATCCTGACCCACGATCTCTCGCTGTTCAGCGGCATCCTGCCGCGCGTGCTGGCCGGCTGCCTGCTCGGTGCGTTCATCTCCGAGATCCTGCCGCACGAGAAAGTCTCGCGCGCGCTCGGGCCGAAATCGGGCCTGAAAGGCCTTCTGATCGGCACCGCCTTCGGCGCGATCCTGCCCGGCGGTCCCTTCACCGCCTATCCCGTGGCGAGTGCGCTGCTCGCGGTCGGCGCCGATTTCGGTGCCACCATCGCCATGGTCGTGAGCTGGACCCTGATCGGCTATGGCCGGGCAGTGGCCTGGGAAATCCCGATCATGGGGACCGACTTCACGTTGTGGCGCATTGTCATCTCGCTGCCGTTGCCGGTGCTCGCAGGCGCGCTCGGCCGCTTCGTCTATGTCCGGCTTTATCCGAAGCCGGCCATCAAGGACGACGAGAATTGAGCGCCGCGCTTCTGATCGACATCCTGTTGTGGGGCTCTGTGTTCGGCGTCGGCCTGATCGCCTTTCGCCGCGGCCCACCGGTGTTCAAGGCCTCGCTGCGCGAAGGCTCGATGGACTTCATCAACATCGTGCCGCGGATCGCGCTGGGGGTGATCGGCTCCGGCTACATCGCCGCCATCATCCCGCAGGAGGTGATCAGCGGCTGGCTCGGCCCGGACAGCGGCTGGCTCGGGGTCGCGACGGCCGTGATCGCCGGGGCCGCGACGCCCGGCGGCCCGGTGATCGGCTTCTCCATCGGTACGGTGGCGCTGAAATCAGGCGGTGGGGTGCCGCAGGTGGTTGCCTATGTCGTCGCCTGGGCGCTGTTTGCCTTCCAACGGGTAATTTTGTGGGAAATTCCGTTCATGCCGGCCCGTTTCGTCTGGTTCCGCTGCGCAGTCTCGGTGCCGTTCCCGTTCGTCGCCGCCGCCATCGCCATGGTGATCGGCAAGCCCTGAGCCCGGCGTGGACAGGGGTAACGTTATAATATAACGTTCCGACATGGTTCCCGCCGCGTCCCCAGCCCATCATCACGACCATCATGGCCATTCCAATGACCACGGGCATTCGCATGGACACGATCACACCCACGCGCATAACACCCACGCCCATGTCCACGATGCGGCCTCTCCGCATCCGGCTCAGGCGGCGCATTGGTCGATCCTGCGCATGACGATGGCCGCCCGCCTCGCGGCCGCGCTCGCGGTCTGCGCCGTGCTCTGGGGCGTGGTCTTCCTGGCGATGAGGTGACCATGGTGGCGCTGCATTTCCACAACGTTACGCTCGGCTATGACCGCCATCCGGCCGTGCACCACCTCAACGGGGAGGTCGCGCCGGGCGCGCTGCTGGCCGTGATCGGCCCGAACGGCGCCGGCAAGTCGACGCTGCTGCGGGGCATCGTCGGCATCCTCAAGCCGCTCGACGGCAGCATCCATATCGGCGGGCTCGACAGCCGCGATATCGCCTATCTGCCGCAGAGTGCGGAGATCGACCGCAGCTTCCCTATCTCGGTGCTGGACTTCGTTGCCACCGGGCTGTGGCGTGGGACCGGCCTGTTCGGCGGCATCGGCAAGGCGGCGCGCGAAAAGATCCTCCGCGCGATCGCTTCCGTTGGGCTCAACGGTTTCGAAAACCGCCCGATCGGCACACTCTCGGGCGGCCAGATGCAGCGCGTGCTGTTCGCGCGCGTGCTGCTCCAGGACGCCCGGCTGATCGTACTCGACGAGCCCTTCAACGCCATCGACAGCAAGACCACGGCCGATCTGCTGGCGCTGGTGAAGCACTGGCATGGCGAGGGCCGCACCGTGCTCGCCGCACTGCACGACATGGAGATGGTGCGCACCCATTTCAGCGAGACGCTGGTGCTGGCGCGCGGGCCCGTGGCGTGGGGGCCGACGGCGGAAGTGCTGACGCCGGAAAATCTGATGGTCGCAATGAGGATGTGCGAAGCCTTCGACGACAGCGCCGCCGCCTGCTCGGCCGATGATGCCCGCTCACGTGCGGCTTGATATCCGATGCTCTATGACGCGCTGATCGGCCCGTTCACCGAATTCGAGTTCATGCGACGTGCGCTCGCGGCCGTCATCGCGCTGTCGCTCGCGGGGGCGCCGATCGGCGTGTTCCTGATGTTGCGGCGGATGAGCCTGGTCGGCGACGCCATGGCGCATGCAATCCTCCCCGGCGCCGCTGTCGGTTTCCTGCTCTCGGGTCTCAATCTGTTCGCGATGACGGCCGGTGGCCTGATCGCAGGTTTTACCGTCGCGATCCTCGCAGGTCTCGTCGCGCGCTCGACCGGGCTGAAGGAGGATGCCTCGCTGGCGACCTTCTATCTGGCCTCGCTGGCGCTGGGCGTGACTATCGTCTCGATCAAGGGCACCAACATCGACCTGCTGCACGTGCTGTTCGGCAATATTCTCGCGATGGACGACCAGACGCTGCTGGTCGTCGCCTTCAACGCCACGGTGACGTTGCTGGTGCTCGCCGTGATCTACCGGCCGCTGGTGATCGAGAGCGTCGATCCCTTGTTCTTGCGCACCGTGAGTCGGGCTGGCGGGCCTGCGCATCTGGCTTTCCTCGCGCTGGTCGTGATCAACCTCGTCAACGGCTTTCAGGCGCTCGGCACGCTGCTCGCGGTCGGTCTGATGATCCTCCCGGCCGGCATCGCGCGGTTCTGGTCGCGCGATCTCACCGTCATGATCTGCATCGCGGTCGTCGCTGCCGCCGTCTCCGGCTATGCAGGTCTCGTGCTGTCGTTCCAGACCCGTGTGCCGTCGGGCCCTGCGATCATTCTGGTGGCGAGCGCGCTCTACACCGTCTCCGTCCTGTTCGGTCGGGTCGGCGGTGTCGTCAGGCAACTATTTCCCGGCCGGCATCTGGAAGCGTGACAGCGATGCGGCGCATCCTACTTTGTGTGCTTTTGCTGATTGCCTCGCCGCTGCATGGCGCAGAGCAGCTCAAGGTCGTCGCGAGCTTCTCGATTCTCGCCGATTTCGTCCGCAATGTCGGCGGCGACCGGATCAATCTGACGACGCTGGTCGGGGCCGACAGCGACGTCCACGTCTACACGCCCGCGCCAAGCGATGCGAAGCGGATCGCGGACGCAAGGCTGGTCGTCGTCAACGGACTTGGTCTCGAGGGTTGGCTGCCGCGCCTCGTGCAGTCCTCGGGCAGCAAGGCGCAGGTGATCACCGCGAGCGCCGGCATCGCGCCGCTCAAGCTCGGCTCTGCCGCAGACCCGCATGGCTGGCAGTCCGTCCCCAACGCGAAGGTCTACGTCACCGACATCGCCAATGCGCTAGCTGCGGCCGACCCTGATGATGCGGAGTTCTTCCGCGCCAAGGCCAAGGCCTATCTGGAAAGGCTCGAAACGCTCGACCGCGAGGTCCGCGAGGCCGTGGCCAAGATCCCGCAAGAGCGGCGCAAGGTGATCTCGACCCATGACGCCTTCGGTTATTTTGCCGCCGAATACGGCGTCCAGTTCATCGCGCCCTTGGGCGTCTCCACGGAAACCGAGCCCAGCGCGCGGGACATCGCCACCATCATCGGCCAGATCAAGGCTCAAAAAATACCAGCCGTGTTCCTGGAAAATATCAGCGACGACCGGCTGATCCGGCGGATCGCGGCGGAGACCGGCTCAAAAGTCGGCGGGACCCTGATTTCGGACGGTTTGACCGGCGAAAAGGGGCCTGCACCCACTTACATTGATATGGTCAGGCACAATATAAAGGCCCTGACCAGCGCGCTTGACCACTAGGGCAGGGGCCACCCCGCCCCGCCTCGCGTCGCGCGAAAAGCCCGAAGTCCGGAGTTGTTATGTCTGAAGCGACCGCCCCAAAAATTCCCGTGACCGTCCTGACCGGCTATCTCGGTGCCGGCAAGACCACGCTGCTGAACCGCATCCTGTCGGAAAACCATGGCAAGAAGTACGCCGTCATCGTCAATGAATTCGGCGAGATCGGCATCGACAACGACCTCATCATCGGCGCCGATGAGGAAGTGTTCGAGATGAACAACGGCTGCATCTGCTGCACCGTGCGCGGCGATCTCGTGCGCATCATGGAAGGCCTGATGAAGCGCAAGGGCAAGTTCGACGCCATCATCGTCGAGACCACCGGCCTTGCCGATCCGGCACCGGTGGCGCAGACCTTCTTCGTCGACGAGGACGTGCAGAAGAACGCGCGGCTCGACGCGGTCGTGACGGTTGCGGACGCCAAATGGCTGTCCGACCGTCTCAAGGACGCGCCCGAGGCCAAGAACCAGATCGCCTTTGCCGACGTCATCGTGCTGAACAAGACCGATCTCGTCACCAAGGGTGAGCTGGCCGAGGTCGAGGCCCGCATCCGCGCCATCAACCCCTATGCGAAGCTGCACCGCACCGAGCGCTGCTCGGTGGCTTTGGCCGACGTGCTCGACCGCGGCGCCTTCGACCTCGACCGCATCCTCGACATCGAGCCGGACTTCCTGAATGCCGAGGATCATGACCATGATCATCATCACCACGGCCACGACAATCATCACGATCACGATCACGATCACGGCCACGGCCTGAAGCACTATCACGACGAGGACATGCAATCGCTGTCGCTCAAGACCGACAAGCCGCTCGATCCGAACGTGTTCATGCCATGGCTCCAGAATCTGGTGCAGGTGGAGGGCGGCAAGATCCTGCGCTCCAAGGGCATCCTCGCCTTCCACGACGACGACGACCGCTACGTCTTCCAGGGCGTCCACATGATGCTTGAGGGCAACCACCAGCGGAAGTGGAAGGACGGCGAGCCGCGCGAGAGCCGTCTCGTCTTCATCGGCCGCGAATTGCCGCAAGACCTCATTCGCCAGGGTTTTGAGAGCTGCATCGTCTCGTGATGAAAGAGTTTACGCCACCCGCCGATTCCGCCTCGATCGTCTCCGTCACCGAGCGCGTCAAGCCGCTCGCGCTCGGGATGGTCGTGACCTCCGTGCATTTCCTTGGCAACCGCGCCGCCTTCGTCGGCGGCGAGGAGAATGTCGCGTTCGTGGATGGCCAGGGCGAGATCAGCAAGGTCGCCGTGCACAGCGGCGGCATTCTCTCGGCCGCCTCCGATGGCAAGCGCCTCGTGATGGGCGGCGACGATGGAAAAGTCGTGTCGCTCGACACCAAGGGCGAAGTGACGCTGCTTGCGACTGACCCGAAGCGGCGTTGGATCGATGCAGTGGCGCTGCATCCGGATGGTGCCTACGCCTGGTCGGCCGGCAAGACCGCCTTCTTCAAGAGCGGCAAGAGCGAGGAGAAGTCGCTCGAGGTGCCCTCGACCGTGGGCGGCCTCGCGTTTGCGCCGAAGGGCCAGCGTCTCGCGATTGCCCATTACAACGGCGCGACGCTGTGGTTTCCCAACATGGCGGGATCGGCCGAATTCCTGCCCTGGGCCGGCTCGCATCTCGGCGTCACTTTCAGCCCGGATAACAAATTCCTGGTCACCACGATGCACGAATCGGCTCTGCACGGCTGGCGGCTTGCCGACAACAGGCACATGCGCATGACCGGCTATCCTGGCCGCGTCCGCTCGATGTCATGGAGCGCGGGCGGCAAGGCGCTGGCGACCTCGGGCGCCGACACCGTCATCCTGTGGCCTTTCGCAAGCAAGGACGGCCCGATGGGCAAGGAGCCCGCGATGCTCGCGCCGCTGCAGGCGCGCGTGTCGGTCGTCGCCTGCCATCCAAGGAACGACATCTTCGCGGCCGGCTACAGCGACGGCACCGTGCTGATGGTGCGGTTGGAGGACGGTGCCGAGATCCTGGTCCGCCGCAATGGCACCCCGCCGGTGGCCGCGCTCGCCTGGAACGCCAAGGGGACTCTGCTGGCGTTCGCCGACGAAAATGGCGACGGCGGTCTGCTGGAGCTTTAAGCTGTCATCGTTCTGACCGTAGATGGAGCCATGCGGTTTCTGACGACCTTCCAGATCGCTGACTTTGCGGACACGCTGGTCAGCCTGTTCACGGCCTTCGTGCTGGGCACACTGATCGGCGCCGAGCGGCAGTATCGCCAGCGCACCGCGGGCCTGCGTACCAATGTGCTGGTCGCGGTCGGCGCCGCCGCCTTCGTCGATCTCGCCATGCACCTGACCGGCGCTGACGGCGCGGTGCGGGTGATCTCCTACGTCGTCTCGGGCATCGGCTTCCTCGGCGCCGGCGTCATCATGAAGCAGGGCATGGACGTGCGCGGGCTCAATACCGCGGCGACGCTTTGGGCTTCGGCTGCGGTCGGCTCCTGCGCCGGCGCCGACATGGTCGCGCAGGCCGCGGCGTTGACGGTGTTCGTGATTGCCGGGAACACCATGCTGCGGCCGCTGGTCAACGCCATCAACCGCATCCCACTGAACGAGAAGACCTCCGAGGCGACCTATTACTTCAAGCTCGCGGTCGCACCGGACGCTTTGCCCGACATGCGTGACCGGCTGGTCGAGAAGCTTGAGGGCGCAAAATATCTGGTGGCCGATATCGACATGGTCGAAACCGGGGACGATCTGATCGAGATCGTGGCAAAGCTGGTCGCGACCGCCGTCGATCCGAACGAACTGAATGCGGTGGCGACCGATCTCCAGCACCTCCCCGGCGTCCGCCACGCCACCTGGGAAGTCAGCACCACGGATTGAGCGCGGCGATGGGGCGCGCAGGCGTCGGGTTCCGGCGGCCATTGGCAGGGAACCGCAGACCGGCGATTTCGTTGATCCCGAGGACAAAAGCGGTGATCGACATGCCCGGCCAATATGACAAGCGCAGACTGAAGCTCGACCTGATGGTCGCCTGCTCGCTGTTCGCAGCCGGCGTTGTGGTGTCAGGCATGTCGCTGGCGCAAATCCGCGCCGAGACCCGGATGCAGACCGCCCAGGCGACGCCCCCCCTTCAAGGCACGCCGTCTTCCGATCAGAACAAGCCCGCCGAGGCCAAGCCCGGCGGCGACCGGCCGACCACGCCCGCCCCAGAGCCCGCGCGGCCCGACCCGCAGACGCAAGGCGCTGCCGGCGCGGCGAAACCAGCATTGCCGCCGGCGCCGGCCGAGAAGATCGCGCCGCCGATCGAGAGGAAGTAGCTCCCCGCCAGTTGTGGCGTCAGGGCCGGGCTTGTCCCGGCCATCCGCGTTCTTGGCTTCGCGAGAAAAAAGTGCGTGGATGCCCGGGACAAGCCCGGGCATGACCGCACAATCACCGCACCAGAACGTTCCGGAACTGCCAGGGATCGCTCGTGTCGATATCTTCCGGGAACAGTCCCGGACGATCCGTCAGCGGCGTCCAGTCGGTGTAGAAACCCTTCACCGGGCCGAGATACGGCAGCTGAATTTCCAGCAGACGATCGAAATCCATCTCGTCGGCTTCGACGATGCCTTCGTTCGGGTTTTCCAGTGCCCACACCATGCCGCCGAGCACGGCGGAGGTCACCTGTAGGCCGGTGGCGTTCTGGTAGGGCGCGAGTTTGCGGGTCTCTTCGATCGAGAGCTGCGAGCCGTACCAGTAGGCATTGTTGTCATGGCCGAACAGCAGCACGCCGAGCTCGTCGATGCCGTCGACGATTTCGTTCTCGTCGAGGATGTGGTGCTTTTCCTGCATCTTCGCGGCGCGGCCGAACATTTCGTGCAGCGACAGCACGGCATCGTCAGCCGGATGATAGGCGTAGTGGCAGGTCGGCCGATAGACCGCCGTGCCCGATGCATCGCGCACGGTGAAATAGTCGGCGATCGAGATCGACTCGTTGTGGGTGACGAGGAAGCCATACTGCGCGCCGCGGGTCGGGCACCAGGTGCGCACGCGTGTGTTGGCGCCGGGCTGCATCAGATAGATGGCAGCGCCACAGCCGGCTTCGTGAGTCCGCGCATTTTCGGGCATCCATTTTTCATGAGTGCCCCAGCCGAGTTCTGATGGCTGCACGCCTTCCGACAGGAAACCTTCCACCGACCAGGTGTTGACGAAGACATCCGGCTCTTTCGGCTTCTTGGAGCGCTGGGTGTCGCGTTCAGCGATGTGGATGCCCTTGATGCCGGCTTGTCGCATCAAGTCCGCCCATTCGGCTTTGGTTTTCGGCTTGGGGGCATTGAGCTTCAGATCGGCGGCGACATTGAGCAGCGCCTGCTTGACGAAAAAGGAGACCATGCCGGGATTGGCGCCACAACAGGAGACGGCCGTGGTCGAGCCGGCGGGGCGCGCCTTCTTGGCGGCCAGTGTCGCTTCGCGAAGGGCGTAGTTGGAGCGCGCCTCCGGGCCCTTCGACGAATCGAAATAGAAGCCGAGCCAGGGCTCGTTAACGGTGTCGATATAGAGAGCGCCGAGCTCGTTGCAGAGCTCCATGATGTCGGTTGAGCCGGTGTCGACCGAGAGGTTGACGCAAAAGCCCTGGCCGCCGCCTTCGGTGAGAAGCGGGGTCAGCAACTCCCGATAATTGTCCTTGGTCACACCCTTCTGGATGAAGCGCACATTGTGCTTCTCGCAATGCGCCTTGCGGCCTTCGTCCTTGGGATCGATCACGGTGACGCGCGACTTGTCGTAATCGAGATGCCGCTCGATCAGCGGCAGCGTGCCCTTGCCGATGGAGCCGAAGCCGACCATGACGATGGGACCGGTGATCTTCGCGTAGATCTGCGAGGCGGGGCTCATGGGATGGTTTCTCCGGAACGTGCTGGCGAACAAAGGATGGGGGATCAAGCGTTACGGCGCTTGGCGGTGACTTCGATCTCGACCTTCATCTCGGGCTTGGCGAGGCCGCTGACGACCAGCAAGGTCGCGGCCGGCCTGATGTCACCGAGAACCTCGCCGCAGACAGCGAAATGGGCATCGATATAGCTGGCGTCGGTGACGTAATAGGTCGCACGGACGATATCGGCCATCTCGAATCCGCCCTCCTGCAGGGCGGCTTCGATGGTCTTGAAGCAGTTGCGTGACTGGCTCGTGACATCGGCCGGCATCGTCATCGTTGTGTAGTCATAGCCCGTGGTTCCCGCGACGAAGGCGAACTCGCCGTCGATCACGGCGCGGCTGTAGCCGACGGTCTTCTCAAGCGGAGAGCCGGTGGAGATCAGGCGACGGGACATGGTCGTGGGCCTCGACTGAAGGGGGCGTTTGGCGGGTTAAAGGGCGTTTCTCAGCCCCGCGCAACCCTAAAGCAAAGGGCACGCGCGAGCATCTCCGCTCGGCGCGGCTTTGGTATCGCGATCATGGCAATCCCTTACGCCGCGCGCGCCTCGAGGCCGCGAACTACCCTCCGTTTGGGCAGGGTCGCGCCAGTCGGGACGATCATCCCCGCGGCGCCATCCAGCGCACCGGCCTGGAATTCGATCGCCAGCAGGCGGTCGCGCTCGAACGGGCCGGGCAGCGACAGCTCGCCGGTCCTCTCATGCGAGAATCCGAAGCGGGCGTAGTAAGGGGCGTCGCCGAGCAGGATCACGGCGGCATGTCCGCGCGCCCGGGCGGCAGCCAGCGCTTGTTGCATCAGCGCGGCGCCGATCCCGAGCTCGCGGCAGGCAGGGTCCACCGCCAGCGGTCCGAGGACCAGAGCGGGCCTGCCTCCGGCGCTGACGTGCCACAGCCGCACGGTTCCCACGAGTTTCCCCTCGCGCATCGCGGCCAGCGCAAGGCCGGCAGCGGGTGCGCGTCCGTCACGCAGGCGCTGGCAGGTGCGGCCATGGCGGTTCTCGCCAAAGGACGCATCGAGCAGCACTTCACGCATCGCAACGTCGGCAGCACGCTCGCTGCGGATCGCGAACGGAGCGGCTTTCGAGGTGGGGTCAACCTGTGTCTTCCGAAGAGCAGTCATGGCGCGTCAGTCCCCGCTTGAAACCGACGTGCGCAAAGCACGCCGGTCCAAGGCGTCGTCAGATCGAAATGTCAGGGAGGGAGCCGGCAAGCCGGCTCCCGGGTTCGTCAGGCCTCAGACGAGAGGCGGATCAGATGTGGTAGGTCTTCAGCGGCGGGATGCCGTTGAACGCCACCGCCGAGTAGGTTGACGTATAGGCCCCGGTGCCTTCGATCAGCAGCTTGTCGCCGATCTCGAGCGTCACCGGAAGCGGATACGGGTTCTTCTCGTACAGCACGTCGGCGCTGTCGCAGGTCGGGCCAGCGAGCACGCACGGCGTCATGTCCGCGCCGTCATGCGGGGTGCGGATGGCGTAACGGATCGACTCGTCCATGGTCTCGGCGAGACCGCCGAACTTGCCGATGTCCAGATAGACCCAGCGCACCTCGTCCTCGTCGCTCTTCTTCGAGATGAGCACGACTTCGGATTCGATGATGCCGGCGTTGCCGACCATGCCGCGGCCCGGCTCGATGATGGTCTCCGGAATCTGGTTGCCGAAGTGCTTGCGCAGCGCGCGGAAGATCGAGCGCCCGTAGGTCACCACCGGCGGCACGTCCTTCAGGTACTTGGTCGGGAAACCGCCGCCCATGTTGACCATGGTCAGGTTGATGCCGCGCTCGGCGCAGTCGCGGAACACCTGCGAGGCCATCGCCAGCGCACGGTCCCACGCCTTCACCTTGCGCTGCTGCGAGCCGACATGGAAGGAGATGCCGCACGGCTCCAGGCCCAGACGCTTGGCAACGTCGAGCACGTCGACGGCCATCTCCGGGTCGCAGCCGAACTTGCGCGACAGCGGCCATTCGGCGCCGGCGCAGTCATAGAGGATGCGGCAGAACACCTTTGCGCCGGGCGCGGCACGGGCGACCTTCTCGACTTCGGCGGTGCAATCGACCGCGAACAGCCGAATGCCGAGCGCGAAGGCGCGCGCGATGTCGCGCTCCTTCTTAATCGTGTTGCCGAAGGAGATGCGGTCGGGCGTCGCACCGGCGGCCAACGCCATCTCGATCTCGGCGACCGTCGCGGTGTCGAAGCAGGAGCCCATGGAGGCGAGCAAAGCCAGCACTTCCGGCGCCGGGTTCGCCTTGACGGCATAGAACACGCGGCTGTCGGGCAGCGCCTTGGCAAAGGTCTGGTAATTGTCGCGCACGACTTCGAGGTCGACGACGAGGCACGGTTCGGTGTCGAGGCCCTCGCTGCGGCGGTTGCGCAGGAATTCCTGGATACGGTCGGTCATAGCACTCTCCCAAACGGCCCAGCGACGGGGATCCGTTCAAAAAATGACGTCGGATAAGAGCGCTCCGGCCAGATCGCGCGATGGAGGCGCGACGAGCCAAAGACTCACATCAGACTGTGCTGCCGTGGATTGGTTGGGAATGTTCCCGCCCGCACACCTGGCAATGAAGGACAAGCCTTTTCAGTAGCCCGCGCCGGCGTTGGACTGCCGGTAGAGACCAAAAAAGCCCGATCCGTCGTTGCTTTAAGTCGCGTCCCCCGTTGAGAGCGGGGTGCGCCGGTTCGCCTCCGGCTGCCAGTCACGGTTGCAAAGAGCAAAGTCACCTTCGACAAGGCATCTCTTTGAGAGAGATGCTGGACGCTCCGGGTTTGCTTTCGTCTTCCGGCTATGAGCCTTCCGACTTCCACACTTCCGAAGAGCCCCTCGGCTTCTTCACCCCTTGGCGGCTGTCCGGCCTCTTGTCCGGATACCTACCGACTGACACACGACCACAGGCACGTGCGAAATTGGGCAATCCGCACATAAGTGTTTTGACTCTGGTTCGCAAGAGATTTTTTAGGCTGCGAGCAGAATTGCCTAACATCTGCTTGCGAAGTGTTGCGCGAGCGCCGCGGAAGATGAACGCGCGTTAAGTTTCTGCGCGCGTGTCTCGGGCGCGAGGAAGTGTCAGCCGCGCTTCGTGAACGGCTCGACGCGCTGAGCGGCGCGGATGAAGGCAGTCATCACGAGCACGCCGAGCGCAAACAGCGTGGCCTGAAGGATGTGCGTGCCCTGCTCGCCGAGCCCGAACAGGATCGCGAGCGCCCAGCCGCCGGCAAACGCCGCGCCGAACACCTCGGCGCCGATCAGGATGGCGGCGCTGATGACGGTGATGACGCTCGGCCAGACGATCCGACGGGAAGACGAGGAGGTCGCGTTCATGAGCTCAGGGGTCCTAGGCTTGAAGGGCCGCAATCTCCCCGAAAAGGCAGCCGGGAGCAAGGGCAAATGGCCCAAAAAAGCCCCATCGCGTGCTATAGCTGGCCGCAACAATCGAGCCACAAATCGGGACTTGTAATGTCAGAACCCCGCCAAACTACGGACACCGAGACCAACCCGCTGCTGAAGGCCTGGGTGACGCCGTTTGCGACCCCGCCCTTCGACGAGATCAAGCCGGAGCACTTCATGCCGGCCTTCGAGCAGGCCTTCGCCGACCACTCCGCCGAGATCGCAGCGATCACCAACGACCCGACCGCGGCCGACTTCGCCAACACCATCACGGCGCTGGAGCGCTCGGGCAAGCTGCTCAGCAAGGTCGCGTCGGTCTTCTACGACCTCGTCTCGGCGCATTCCAACCCGGCCATTCTGGAGATCGACAAGGAGGTTTCCTTGCGGATGGCGCGGCACTGGAATCCGATCATGATGAACGCCGTGCTGTTTGGCCGCATCGCCCAGCTGCACGAGAACCGCGCCAATCTCGGTCTGACACCGGAACAGCTCCGCTTGCTCGAGCGCACCTACACCCGCTTCCACCGCTCCGGTGCCGGCCTCTCCGAAGAGGCCAAGACGCGGATGGCGGAGATCAACGAGAGATTAGCCCAGCTCGGCACCAGCTTCAGTCATCATCTGCTCGGCGACGAGCAGGAATGGTTCATGGAGCTCGGCGAAGCCGACCGCCAGGGCCTGCCGGAGAGTTTTGTCGCCAGCGCCAAGGCTGCGGCAGAAGAACGCGGCATGGCTGGCAAGGCCATCGTCACCCTGTCGCGCTCCTCGGTCGAACAATTCCTGAAGAGCTCGTCCCGGCGTGACCTGCGCGAGAAGGTCTACAAGGCCTTCACCGCGCGGGGCGACAACGGTAATGCCAACGACAACAACGCGACCATCGTCGAGGTCCTGAAGCTGCGCGAGGAAAGCGCCAATCTCCTGGGCTACCCGACCTTCGCGGCCTACCGGCTCGAGGATTCCATGGCCAAGACGCCGGAAGCGGTGCGCGGCCTTCTGGAGCGGGTCTGGAAGCCGGCGCGGGCGCGGGCGCTCGCCGACCGCGACGACATGCAGGCGCTGATCACGGAGGAGGGCGGCAATTTCAAGCTCGCTCCCTGGGACTGGCGCTTCTACGCCGAAAAGCTGCGCCTTCAGCGCGCCAATTTCGACGACGCCGCGATCAAGCCCTATCTCGCGCTTGATCACATGATCGCGGCCGCCTTCGACTGCGCCACGCGCCTGTTCGGCGTCACCTTCGAGGAGCGCAAGGATGTGCCGGTCTGGCATTCGGACGTCCGGGTCTGGGAGATGAAGGGGCGGGACGGCAAGCACAAGGCGCTGTTCTATGGCGACTACTTCGCCCGGCCGTCGAAGCGCTCCGGCGCCTGGATGACCTCGCTGCGCGACCAGCAGAAGCTCGACGGCGAGGTCGCGCCGCTGATCCTCAACATCTGCAACTTCTCCAAGGGCGCGGATGGGGAACCCTCGTTGCTGTCGCCCGACGACGCCCGCACCCTGTTCCACGAGTTCGGCCACGGCCTGCACGGGATGCTCTCAAACGTGACCTATCCGTCGTTGTCGGGCACCTCCGTGTTCACCGACTTCGTCGAATTGCCTTCGCAGCTCTATGAGCACTGGCAGGAGCGGCCCGAGGTGCTGCAGCAGTTCGCCCGCCATTACCAGACGAGCGAGCCGCTGCCGGACGATCTGCTGCAACGGTTCCTGGCCGCGCGAAAATTCAACCAGGGTTTTGCCACGGTCGAGTTCGTCTCTTCGGCGCTGATCGATCTCGAATTCCACACCCAACCGGCTTCCGCCGCGCAGGATGTCCGCGCCTTCGAGAGACGCGAGCTGGAAAAGATCGGCATGCCCGAGGAGATCTCGCTGCGTCACCGTCCGACGCAATTCGGTCACATCTTCACCGGCGATCATTATGCGGCCGGCTATTACAGCTACATGTGGTCGGAGGTGATGGACGCCGACGCCTTCGGTGCATTTGAGGAAGCCGGCGACATCTTCGATCCCGCCGTCGCAAAGCGCCTGCACGACGACATCTACTCGAGCGGCGGATCGGTCGATCCGGAAGCCGCCTATGAGGCCTTCCGCGGCCGGCCGCCGGAGCCGGACGCGCTCTTGCGCCGTCGCGGCCTGCTCGACGCCCCGAAGGCTGCCTGATGGGCATGCGGGCCCTGCTGGGGCTGCTGCTCGCCGTCGCCCTGTCGCTCGCGGCAGACGCGGCGCGGGCGCATCCGCATGTCTGGATCACCGCGACCAGCGAGCTGCTCTACGCCCCCGACGGCACCATCACCGGCGTGCGCCACGCCTGGACTTTCGACGACATGTTCTCGGCCTATGCAGTGCAGGGGCTCGAGAGCAAGACCAAAGGCGCCTATACCCGCGAGGAGCTGGGGCCGCTGGCGCAGACCAATGTCGAGTCGCTGAAGGAATACGCCTACTTCACCTTCGCGCGAGCCGACGGCAAGAAGGAGCGATTCCAGGAGCCGGTCGACTACTTCCTCGACTACAAGGATACCGTGCTGACCCTGCACTTCACGCTGCCGCTGAAGAACCCGGTCAAGCCCAGGCAATTGGTGCTCGAAGTGTTCGACCGCTCCTTCTTCATCGACTTCCAGATGGCCAAAAACAATCCGGTCAAGCTGGTTGGCGCGCCCGCCGGCTGCCAGATGAAGCTGGAGCGCCCGAGCGACGGCACCGCGAGTGCCCAGAAGCTCAACGAGCAGACTTTTATGAACGGCGAGAATTCTAATTTCGGCATGATGTTCGCCAACAAGATCACGGTGGATTGCCCTTGAAGCCGCAACTCACGCCTCTCGGGCGCGGGCTCGCCGTCTGCGCCGGCGTTCTTCTCGTCGTGGCCATGGCCGACGCGGCGCTCCACGATCTCCTCGCGCAAAATCCGTTCGGCGCGCCGCGTTCGCCACAAGCCGCTCAGCCTGAGGCCAGTGGCCTCATCGGCTGGCTCTTGGCAAAACAGTCGGAATTCTATCGCCAGATGTCGGCGACGATCCGCGCCGCCAAGTCCGACGGCTCGGCGGTGTGGACGCTGCTCTTCATCTCGTTCGCCTATGGCATCTTCCACGCGGCCGGCCCCGGTCACGGCAAGGCGGTGATCGCCTCCTATCTCGTCGCCAATCGCGAGACCGCGCGGCGCGGCATCGTGCTGTCGTTTGCCTCCGCGCTGATGCAGTCGCTGGTGGCGATCCTGATCGTCGGTATCTCGGCCTGGGTGCTGAATGCGACCGCCAAGACCATGTGCAAGGCGGAAGGCGCGATCGAGATCGCAAGCTACGCGCTCATCGCGCTGTTCGGCCTGCGCCTGGTCTGGCTCAAGGGCGGCACCTTCATCCGTGCGCTGCAGGCGGTTCAGCCGGTGCCGGCGATCGCGGGCGTGCCGCATGACCACGGTCATCAGCATCACCATGAGGCGCATGATCATCATGGTCACGATCATGCCCATCATCACCACGAACATGACCACGTCCATGACGAGCATTGCGGCCATTCCCACGGCCCCACGCCGAGCGAGCTCGCCGGCCCCGGTGGCTGGGGACGCGGCTTTGCCGCGATCCTGACCGTAGGCATTCGCCCCTGCTCGGGCGCGATCCTGGTGCTGGTGTTCGCGCTGGCCCAAGGCCTGTTCTGGGCCGGCATCGCCTCGACCTTGCTGATGGGGCTCGGCACCGCGATCACGGTCGCAGCCATTGCCGTGGTCGCCGTCTCCGCCAAGGACATCGCCGCCCGCCTGAGCGCCGGACGCAACGGCGGCAGCGCACTTTTCATGCGCGGCATCGAATTCGCCGCCGCCGGCCTCGTGCTGCTGTTCGGTGCAGGCCTGTTGTTGGGTTACATCGCGGCCGAACGGACGACGTGTTTTTGAGCGGCAGGTGTTGTAGCCCGGATGGAGCGAAGCGCAATCCGGGACAGTGCCGCCGTGGAGGAACCCCGGATTACGCTTCGCTCCATCCGGGCTACGATCTCAAGCTCACACCGGCAAGAACTGCTTCAACGCCGGCATGAAGAAGATCCCGAGATTGATCGCAAAGCCGATGCTCCAGAGGATGGAGCGCAGCGTCGGGCGGTTGCCGAGATAGGTCAGCACATAGGCGATCCGCACGATCAGGAACAGCGCCGCGAGCTCGTCGATCAGGCGCTGCGGCGACTCCCTGTATTCGGCCAGCAGCACCGCGAAGGCGAAGAACGGAAAGGTCTCGATGCCGTTCTGGTGCGCGCCGAGCGCGCGCTGCGCGATGGCGTCCTCGAAGAAGGCTGGATCGCGCGGCCGCGAATTGTCGAAGCCACGAAATCTGATCCATTTGATCGAGACGATCGTTAAGAGATAGAGCAACAGCGCCCCGAAAACGCACCATTCCGCCAGCGTCATGGTTCTCTCCCCTGCGCACCGACCCTAGCGAAACCGGCCCAATCTTGACAAGTTCGGAACAACGCGCGACGCAACGGATCATGATGACAATCGCCCCCAGCCAGACCGCGATGCCGGCGACGCAGCCCGCCCCCTCGGGGGTCGGCGTACTCCTGGTCAATCTCGGCACGCCCGATACCGCCGACGCGCGCGGCGTGCGGGTCTATCTGAAGGAGTTCCTCTCGGACGCTCGCGTCATCGAGGATCAGGGCTTGATCTGGAAGGTGGTGCTGAATGGCATCATCCTGCGCACCCGCCCCCGCGCCAAGGCGCGCGACTATCTCAAGATCTGGAACACCGAGAAGAACGAGTCGCCGCTCAAGACCATCACGCGCTCGCAGAGCGACAAGCTCGGAGCCATGCTGTCGGACCGCGACCAGATCATGGTAGAGTGGGCGATGCGCTACGGTAATCCTTCGATCAAGTCGGGCATCGATGCACTGATTGCGAAGGGCTGCGATCGCATCCTAGCTGTGCCTCTCTATCCGCAATATTCCGCTGCGACATCGGCCACCGTCTGCGACGAGGTGTTTCGCGTGCTTGCCCAGCTGCGCGCGCAGCCGACGCTGCGGGTGACGCCGCCTTATTACGAGGACGAAGCCTATATCGAGGCGCTCGCCACCTCGATCGAGACGCATCTGGCGAGCCTGCCGTTCAAGCCGGAGCTGATCGTCGCCTCCTTCCACGGCATGCCGAAGGCCTATGTCGACAAGGGCGATCCCTATCAGGGCCAATGCGTCGCGACCACCGAGGCGCTGCGCCGCCGGCTCGGGATGGACGCGACAAAGCTGCTGCTGACCTTTCAGTCGCGCTTCGGATTCGACGAGTGGCTGCAGCCCTACACCGACAAGACCATGGAACGTCTGGCGAAAGAGGGCGTGCGCCGCATCGCGGTGATCACGCCGGGTTTTTCCGCCGACTGCCTCGAGACGCTGGAGGAGATCGCGCAGGAGAATGCCGAGATCTTCGAGCACAATGGCGGCGAGCAGTTTTCCGCGATCCCCTGCCTCAACGACAGCGACCCAGGCATGAACGTGATCCGAACGCTGGTGCTACGCGAGCTCCAGGGCTGGATCTAGTGAGCCTGGATCCGAGGAGCGCCCCATGAACCGTCGCGAGGTTCTGGCGCTTCTTGGGGTGACCGCTGCGCTGCCGGCCTCGGTGCTGGCGCAAACGAATGCGACGCGCCGGCTCGGCGTGCTCTCGGTCACTGCGGCCGACGATGTGATCGGGCAGACGCGTAGCGCGGTCCTGGTCCAGGCGCTTGCCGGCCATGGCTGGAAGGAGCACGACAACCTCAAGATTGATTGGCGCAACGGCGGCGGCGACCGCGCACGGATCGCGCAATTCGCCGACGAACTCGTGGCGCTCAAGCCCGACATCCTGCTTGCGGTCGGCACGCCCTCGGTCGAGGAGCTGCGCCGGCGCACGGCGACGATCCCGATCGTTTTCGCCGTCGTCACCGATCCCGTCAGCCAGGGCTTTGTCCAGAATCTCGCCCATCCCGGCGGCAATGTTACCGGCTTCACCGATTACGACGGCCCGCTGGCTGGCAAATGGCTGGAGATGCTGACGCAGGTCACGCCAAGACCGTCCCGTGTGTTCGTGGTCTACAATCCCGCCACCGCGCCGTTCGCGCCCCTGATGCTGGGTACGATCGAGGACGCTGGGCGCGCGCTCGATGTGACGGTGGAGTCCACGCCGGTCCATGACACGGCCTCGATCGTCGCCCTGGCTTCGCGGAAGGATGGCGGCCTGCTGGTGCTGCCGGACTTCTTCACCATGTCCAACCGTGCGCTTCTGCTGGCGGCCATCAATGAAGCGCGTGTGCCGGCGGTGTTCTGGAGCCGCACCTTCGTCGACGAGGGTGGCTTGATGTCCTACAGCACCGACAGCGCCGAGCAGCTCCGCCGCGCCGCCTCCTATATCGATCGCATCCTGAAGGGGGCGCGGGCGGCCGACCTGCCGGTCCAAAATCCAACCACGTTCGAGCTGGCGATCAACTTGAAGACGGCCAGGGCGCTCGGCGTCACGCTTTCGCCAAGCCTGCTCGCAACCGCGAACGAAGTCATCGAGTAGGATTTGGCTGCGACCGCCGGCATGGCCGGATTCGTTAATTTCGTCGCTAGGTCTGCGCCAGCACGCTTTCAAGAGCGCCTCGCAAATACATAATCGCGACCATTCCCTCTCCCGGCGTCTTGTGTAGAATCCTGCCGATGACGAAATCATCCACGACCGCTGAACACTGAATCCTTTACTGAACGCTTTACTGAACCCCTGGGGTCGTGATCCCGACCAATGACAGCGCGGAAAAGGGCCTTTTCCCGACAATCTTTCCCGCCTTGGAGGAAATATGAGCGGTTTCGACATTTTCGCGATCGTCCTGGTCTTGCTCGTCATCGTCACGCTGGTGGCCGGCGTGAAGACGGTGCCGCAGGGCTATGATTGGACCATCGAGCGATTCGGCAAATACACCCAAACGCTGAGCCCCGGGCTCAATCTGATCGTGCCCTATTTCGATCGCGTCGGACGCAAGATCAACATGATGGAGCAGGTGATCGACATTCCCGAGCAGGAGGTGATCACCAAGGACAACGCCACCGTGACGGTCGACGGCGTCGCCTTCTTTCAGGTGTTCGATGCCGCCAAGGCGAGCTACGAGGTCTCCAACCTGACCCAGGCCGTCACCGTGCTGACCATGACCAACATCCGTTCGGTGATGGGTTCGATGGATCTCGACCAGGTGTTGTCGCACCGCGACGAAATCAACGAGCGCCTGTTGCGTGTGGTCGATGCCGCCGTCTCGCCCTGGGGTCTCAAGGTCAATCGTATCGAGATCAAGGACATCGTGCCGCCGGCAGACCTCGTCGAAGCCATGGGCCGACAGATGAAGGCCGAGCGCGTCAAACGCGCCGACATCCTTCAGGCCGAAGGTGCACGCCAGTCCGAGATCCTGCGCGCCGAAGGTGCCAAGCAGGGCCAGATCCTCCAGGCGGAAGGTCGCCGCGAGGCCGCCTTCCGCGACGCCGAAGCACGCGAGCGGTCGGCGGAAGCTGAGGCCAAGGCGACGCAGATGGTCAGTGAAGCCATTGCCAAGGGCGACGTCGCGGCGCTGAACTATTTCATCGCCGACAAATATATCAAGGCGTTCGGGCAGTTCGCGGACTCGCCGAACCAGAAGATCATCATGCTGCCGATCGAGGCCACCAGCATGCTCGGCTCGCTTGCCGGCATCGGCGAGATCGCGAAAGCCACGTTCGGCGAGAGTGCTGCATCCGCCGCTGCCGCCGCTCGTCGCGGTTCGGTGCCGACGACTGGGAGCACGCCGCCGGCGGTGCCGCCGCGGCAGGGGTAAAGCGCATGCCCCGGAAAAGTGGACACCGGTTTTCCGACAAGGGCATGCGTCATTTCAAAGAGGTCGTGTCATGACCGACATGTTCGTATCGCTCGGCACCTGGAACTGGCTGATCTTCGGCTTCATCCTGATGGCGCTGGAGGTGCTGGCGCCGGGCGTGTTCCTGTTCTGGCTCGGACTGGCCGCGCTGCTGGTCGGGCTGATCTCGTTCGGAGTAGCGATATCCTGGCAGATCCAGCTCGTGATGTTTGCGATCTTCGCCGCCGCCGCCGTGCCGGTATGGCGCCGCCTCGCCCGGCCGAAGCCGGATGCAATTGCCGCCAGCCCCTTCCTCAACAAGCGTGCGGATGCGCTGCTCGGCCGCGAGTTCACGCTGGAGAAGCCGATCGTCGACGGCAACGGCACCATGCGCATCGGCGACACCGTCTGGCGCGTCGCAGGTCCCGATACGCCGGCGGGCACGCGTGTGAAGGTGGTGCAAGTGGACGGTGCGAATCTGACGGTGGCGGCGACGTAGTCTTATCTTATCTCGCCCCGCTTGCGGGGAGAGGTCGGATTGCATCGAAGATGCAATCCGGGTGAGGGGGAGTCTCGGCGAAGGCAGCTGTCACTGAATTTGCGGAGGCAGCCCCTCACCCCAACCCTCTCCCCGTAAGAACGGGGAGAGGGAGATGACCGGCGTCTCAGCTCTTCTTCCACCTCTCCGCAAACCGGTGCAGTGGCATGAACGTCTCGCACAATTCCCGCCCGAGCGCCGTCAGCCCGTAACCGCCGGCTTCGCCGAGCTCCACGAACCCGGCCTCGCGCAAATCGTCCAGCCGCGCCTGCAGCACCGTGGGCGAGGCCTCGTCGCAGGCCGTTCGCAATGTGCGCGAGGTGAGGGGGGCATCGCGCAGCTCCCACAGGATCCGCAGGCTCCAGCGGCGCCCCAGGATGTCGAGCAGCGCCATGATCGGTCGCCCGGTGCGCGAGCCTCGGACGCCGCGCGATCTCGAACTGGTCGGTTTCGCCATCGTCCCCCTCTTGCGCGCCGCTACACATAGTGTAGCGTTATGCTACAAGAAATGTAGCAAGAGAGGCGGCCAATGTCCCAAGCCACATCGCGCATTGCCCCGCTCACCCCGCCTTATCCCCCGGAAATCCAGGCGCAGTTCGACCGCATCATGCGCGGTGCGCCGCCGCTGCTGCTGTTCCGGGTGATGGCGGGCCATACCCGCGCCTGGGACAAGTTTCGCGCCGGCGGCCTGCTCGATCCCGGACCGCTGTCGCTGCGCCAGCGCGAGATCGTCATCGACCGCACCTGCGCGCTGAACCAATGTGAATATGAATGGGGTGTGCACGTCGCGGTCTTCGCCGCGCCGGCGAAATTCACCGAGGAGGAGGTGCGCGCGACCGTGCTGGGCGATGCGGCGTCGTCGTGCTGGTCCCCGGCCGAGCAGGCGCTGATCGCCGCCGTCGAGGCGCTGCATCACCGCGCGACGCTTGACGACGCCGAGTTCGCCGCGCTGTCGGCGCATTATGACGAGGCGCAGATCCTGGAGATCATGCTGCTGTGCGGCTTCTACCGCACGGTGTCGTATCTGGCGAACGGGCTGCGGCTGCCGCTGGAGGAGACGGGGGCAAGGTTTCCGCAGCTCTAGCCGCTCGTCATTGCGAGGAGCTCTTGCGACGAAGCAATCCAGGCTGTCTCCGCGGTGACAGTCTGGATTGCTTCGCTGCGCTCGCAATGACGAGCGGAGTGAGCGTGCCTTAAGCCACGCCAGCCCGCAGCAGATCGTGCAGGTGCACGATGCCCACCACCTTGTCCGCTTCGGTCACGACCAGCGTTGTGATCTTGCGGGTGTTGAGCACCTCGATCATCTCGGTGGCCAGCATCGAGGGCGGTACGGTTTTCGGCTGCCTGGTCATGATGTCGTCGACCGACGCCGTCAGCAGGTCCGGCCGCATGTGGCGGCGCAAATCGCCGTCGGTGATGATGCCGACAGCCTCGTTCGCATCGTTGACGATGCAGACGCACCCTAAACCCTTGGCCGACATCTCCATCACCGCGTCCGACATCTTGGTGCCGAGCGGCTTGAGGGGGATCTCCGCGCCGGTGCGCATGTAGTCGCGGACGAATTTCAGCATCGCGCCGAGCTTGCCGCCGGGGTGGAAATGCGCGAACTCCAGCGCGGTGAAACCGCGGCCCTCGAGCAGCGCGATCGCGAGCGCATCGCCGATCGCGGCCTGCATCAGGGTCGAGGTGGTCGGCGCCAGATTGTGCGGGCAGGCCTCGCGCGCCTTCGGCAGCTCGAGGACGATGTCGGCCGCTTGTCCCAGCGAGGACGTCGCGTTCGACGTCACCGCGATCATCGGGATCGCGAACCGCGCGGAATAGTTCACCAGGGTCTTCATCTCCGGCTGCTCGCCGGACCAGGACAGCGCCATGATGACGTCGTCGGTGGTGATCATGCCGAGATCGCCATGGGCGGCTTCGGCGGTGTGGACGAAGAAGGCGGGCGTGCCGGTGGAGGCCAGCGTTGCCGCGATCTTGCGGCCCATGTGGCCCGACTTGCCGAGCCCGGTGACGATGACGCGACCCTTCGCGTTGCGGATCAGATCGACCGCCTGGGCGAAGCTGGCGCCAAGCGGGCCACGCAGGGCGGCGGCGAGCGCGTTGATACCGCCACTCTCCGTTTCCAGCGTGCGGAGTGCGGATTCGACGCTGTCGGGAATGGGGCCGGATGATTGGGTCATCAGCGGTTTCGAACTCGGCATGTTCTGGTCCAGGGAGGAGGGGCGTTCGCCCGTTGGCGCCTGCTTAGCACGCCACGGCCTTGCATGCGACGAGGGCGCCCCGACCCTCAACCGGTCGTTAACCATAATTGTTTTAACTCCATTAACGATGGTTCCCGCCGATCGGTGGGGACGATCGCGAAAGTATTTGATTTCGTTGGAGTTTTTCCATCGTGGGGTCGTCTCCAGGCACGAGCCGGAGCAAACGCGCGCATTTCCTGCGCGCGGCTTTGCCGTGCCTTGCGCTGACGGTCCTCGGAAGCGCCCCCGTGGCCGCCCAGAGCCTCACCCCCGACCTGTTCAGTCCCAACCGCGGTGGCTTCGCCTCGCCCGACACGCTGCCGACGCGCCGTACCGCGGGCGTGCCGCAGGCACCGTCGGATGCGCTGCCGACACTGCCCGATCCCAACACCGATTTGCGCAAACGCCAGCAGACGCCGGCGCGCGCGGGCCAAAACCCGACCAACCAGAACCCGACCGGCCAGGTCCCGACCTATGGCCTGCCTGCCGCCAACGGCGCGAGCAGCTCCGGCTACGATTCGCTCAACCGCAAGCGGCAGCAGCCGAAGCTCTATCCGGGTCAGCCGAAGCCGAAGCGCCCTGCCGGTCCCGGCTCGCCGGTACCGCCTGCGACGCCTGAGCGAACGCTCGGCCCGCCGCGCATCGCGCCGCCGCCGTCCGAGACTGCGCACAAGACACCGGTGCCGCCGGCGATGGCCGGCAACGTGCCCGGCCAGCCGCTGCGCCGCCGCCTCAAGCTCGACGACGATGCGTTCGGCGCGGTCGGCGATTATGCTGGCAGCTTCCTGATCAAGGGCGGGCTCGAGCTCTCCACCGGCTACGACACCAACCCGGCGCGCCTAAACAAGCCGGTCGGCTCGCCGGTTTATGTGGTCGCGCCCGATCTCCTCGTGGCGTCCGATTGGGAGCGCCACGCGCTGGTCGCGGATCTGCGCGGCTCGTTCTCGGGCTACACCAACAACATGCCCGCGACGATCGACGGCTTTGCCTCGCCCTCGCCGGTCGAGGTCGACCGCCCCGACTTCAACGGCCACATCGACGGCCGCATCGACGTCAATCGCGATCTCAAGCTGACCACGCAGCTGCGCCTGCGGCTCGCCACCGACAATCCCGGCAGCCCGAACGTGCAGGCCGGCCTGCAAAAATATCCTGTTTACGCCGCCTATGGCACGACAGTCGGCTTCGACCAGACCTTCAACCGCTTCCAGGTCGCGGCCGGCGCCACCGTGGATCGCACCGCCTACACCAACTCGAAACTCACCGACGGATCGACATTCAGCAACGACGACCGCGACTTCAACCAGTATGGCGGCGTGGGGCGCTTCTCCTACGAGTTGAAGCCGGGCCTGAAGCCGTTCGTCGAGATCCAGGGCGACACCCGCGTCCACGACCAGGCCGCCGACCGCAACGGCTTCTTCCGCGATTCGAACGGCGGCTATGCCAAGGTCGGCACGTCCTTCGAGTTCTCGCGCATTCTCATCGGCGAGGTCTCGGTCGGCTATTCCGCGCGCAACTATGTCGACCCGCGCCTGAGCCAGCTCGCGGGCTTCCTCACCTCGGGCTCGCTGATCTGGAGTGCGAGCGGCCTCACCACTGTGAAATTCGCCACCGACACGCAGATCGCCGAGACCACCGTCCCCGGCTCCTCCGGCGTGCTGGTGCACACCTACGGGATCGAAGTCGATCACGACTTCCGCCGCTGGCTCACGGCCGTCGGCAAATTCACCTACGGCACCTACGACTATCAGGGCCAGAACCGCAACGACAAGACCTACTCGCTTGAAGGCAATCTGATCTACAAGCTCAACCGCAACATCTGGATCAAGGGCACGCTCCGCCACGACATCCTGGATTCGAACCAGCCGGGCTCAAGCTCGCAGGGGACGGTGGTGATGGTCGGTGTGAGGCTGCAGAATTAGGGAGGTCTGACCTTAGGCTCCTAGCTAATGTAGCCAAACCTCAGGTGTCGTCCTGACGAAAGCCAGGACCCATTACCCCAGGGAGTAGTTTGGCGAAGACTCGTCGTTTGGTATTGCGACCGGTCAACGATCGAGGGATCACGCGGTATGGGTCCTGGCTTTCGCCAGGACGACAGCGGATTGTTTGTCTGCCTTAAGCCGCGGCGGCTCGCGCCAATTCAGCGCGGCAGATCCGTCTTCCCCATCAGGAACGTATCGATCGACCGGGCGCACAGCCGGCCCTCGCGGATCGCCCACACCACCAACGATTGCCCACGGCGCATGTCGCCGGCGGTGAACACGTTCGAACGCGAGGTCTGGTAGTCGAGCGTGTTGGCCTTGACGTTGCCGCGGGGGTCGAGCTCGACCGAGAGCATCTTGAGCAGGCCCTCGTGCACGGGATGGACGAAGCCCATCGCGAGCAGGACGAGGTCGGCGTCGAGCTCGAACTCGGTGCCGGCGATCGGCTTGAACTTGTCGTCGACGCGCACGCAATGCAGCTTCTTGACCTTGCCGTTCTCGCCCGAAAACTTCTGCGTCAGCACGGCGAATTCGCGGATCGCGCCTTCGGCCTGGCTCGAGGACGTTCGCATCTTCAGCGGCCAGTTCGGCCAGGTCAGGCCCTTGTTCTCGTGCTCCGGCGGTGCGGGCATGATCTCGAGCTGGGTCACGGAGAGCGCGCCCTGGCGCAGCGAGGTGCCGATGCAGTCGGATCCGGTGTCGCCGCCGCCGATGACGACGACATGCTTGCCGGCGGCCAGAATCTCCTGGACGCCGTTCAACGGTTCATTGGACACGCGCCGGTTCTGCTGCGGCAGGAAGTCCATGGCGTAGTGGATGCCGGTGAGCTCGCGGCCGGGGATCGGCAGGTCGCGTGGGGCTTCGGCACCGCCGGTCAGCGCCACGGCGTCGTACTCGTTGAGCATCTCGCGCGGGTCGATATTGCCGTCGACGCCGACATGGCTGTTGTAGTGGAAGGTGACGCCTTCGCCTTCCATCTGCTTGACGCGGCGGTCGATGACGTTCTTTTCCATCTTGAAGTCGGGGATGCCGTAGCGCAGCAGGCCACCGGCCTTGGCGAACTTCTCGAACAGATGCACGTCGTGGCCGGCGCGTGCGAGCTGCTGCGCGCAGGCCATGCCGGCCGGACCCGAGCCGATCACCGCGACCTTCTTGCCGGTCTTGTGGGCGGCGATTTCGGGCTTCAGCCAGCCATTGTCCCAGGCGCGGTCGACGATCGCGCATTCGATGGTCTTGATGGTGACAGGATTGTCGTCGATGTTGAGCGTGCAGGAGGCTTCACACGGCGCCGGGCAGATGCGTCCCGTGAACTCCGGGAAATTGTTGGTCGAGTGCAGATTGCGCGAGGCTTCTTCCCAGTTGCCCTGATAGACGAGGTCGTTCCAGTCCGGGATCTGGTTGTTGACCGGGCAGCCCGGCGTGCCGGGCGAGACCGAGCCGGTGCCGTGGCAATAGGGAATGCCGCAGTTCATGCAGCGCGCCGCCTGGTCGCGCGTTTCCTTCTCGGAGAGGGGGACGACGAACTCGTGGAAATGCTTCACGCGCTCGGCGACCGGGGTGTACTTGCGGTCATGCCGTTCGATTTCGAGAAAACCCGTGATCTTGCCCATTAAACCCGAAGTCCCTGCCGTCTAATCGTTTGTTGTTTCCTCACCGTCATTGCGAGGAGCTCTTGCGACGAAACAATCCAGTCTGCTTCCGAGTAGAAAGTCTGGATTGCTTCGCTGCGCTCGCAATGACGGGCGCTGATGTCCTAAGCCCCGATCGCAATTTTCGGCTCGGCGTCCGCGTTGGCGGCCATCTCGCGCAGCGCGCGCCGGTATTCGACCGGCATCACCTTGCGGAATTTGGGCAGCCAGTCCTTCCAGTTGGCCAGGATGTCGGCGGCGCGCCTGGAGCCGGTCGCTTTCGCATGGCGCGTGATCAGGACGTGGAGCCGCTCGACGTCGGAGGCGAGCAGGTCCTTGAACACGTCGACCCGGCCGTGCGCTTCGAGGTCACCGGAGTGGTGATAGGTGCCGGCGTTGATCAGCTCTTCCGACAGCACCGGCTCGAGCTCGACCATCGCCATGTTGCACAGCCTGTCGAAGTCGCCGGTCTCGTCCAGCACATAAGCGATGCCGCCGGACATGCCGGCCGCGAAGTTGCGTCCGGTCTTGCCGAGCACGACCACGATGCCGCCGGTCATGTATTCGCAGCAATGGTCGCCGGCGCCCTCGACCACCGCCACGGCGCCGGAATTGCGCACGGCAAAGCGCTCGCCGGCGATGCCGCGGAAGTAGCACTCGCCTTGAATGGCGCCGTACATCACGGTGTTGCCGACGATGATGCTCTCTTCCGGCACGATGCCGCTGTTGGCCGGCGGCTTGACGATGATCTTGCCGCCCGAGAGGCCCTTGCCGACATAGTCGTTGGCTTCGCCTTCGAGCTCGAACGTGACGCCTTGCGCCAGCCAGGCGCCGAAGGCCTGGCCAGCGGTGCCCTTCAGGCTGACATGGATGGTCTCATGCGGCAGGCCGGCATGGCCGTAGATCTTGGCGACCGCACCCGACAGCATCGCGCCCGCGGAGCGGTTGGTGCTGTTGATCTTGGCCTCGATCTTCACCGGCGCACCGCGGTCGAGCGCAGGCGTCGCCTGCTCGATCAGCGTGCGGTCGAGCACCGCTTCCAGATGATGGTTCTGGCGCTCGGAGTGATAGATCTTCTGGCCCTTCTCTTCCTTCTGCTTGACGAACAGCTTGGAGAAGTCGAGGCCCTTGGCCTTCCAGTGCGCGACCAGCTTGGTCTGGTCGAGCAGCTGCACCTGGCCGATCATCTCGTTGAAGCTGCGGAAGCCAAGCGAGGCCATGATCTCGCGGACCTCCTCGGCGACGAAGAAGAAATAGTTGATCACATGCTCGGGCTGGCCGGTGAAGCGCTTGCGCAGGACGGGGTCCTGGGTCGCGACGCCGACCGGGCAGGTGTTGAGATGGCATTTGCGCATCATGATGCAGCCGGCCGCGATCAGCGGCGCGGTGGCGAAGCCGAACTCGTCGGCGCCGAGCAGCGCGCCGATCACGACGTCACGGCCGGTGCGGAAGCCGCCGTCGACCTGGACCACGATGCGGCTGCGCAGCCGCTCGCGCACCAGCGTCTGGTGGGTTTCGGCGAGGCCGATCTCCCACGGCGAGCCGGCGTGCTTGATCGAGGTCAGCGGCGAAGCGCCGGTGCCGCCCTCGAAGCCCGCGATGGTGACATGGTCGGCGCGCGCCTTGGCGACGCCCGCGGCCACCGTGCCGACGCCGATCTCCGAGACGAGCTTGACCGAGACCGCGCCATCCGGGTTGACGTTCTTGAGGTCGTAGATCAGCTGCGCCAGATCCTCGATCGAGTAGATATCGTGATGCGGTGGCGGCGAGATCAGGCCGACACCCGGCGTCGAATGCCGGACCTTCGCGATGGTGGCGTCGACCTTGTGGCCGGGTAGCTGGCCGCCTTCGCCGGGCTTGGCACCCTGCGCCATCTTGATCTGCATCATGTCGGAGTTGACGAGATACTCCGTGGTGACGCCGAAGCGGCCGGAGGCGACCTGCTTGATAGCCGAGCGCATGCTGTCGCCGTTCGGCATCGGCTTGAAGCGATCGGCTTCCTCGCCGCCTTCGCCGGTGTTCGACTTGCCGCCGATCCGGTTCATGGCGATCGCGAGCGTGGTGTGCGCCTCGCGCGAGATCGAGCCGAAGCTCATTGCGCCGGTGGCGAAACGCTTGACGATGTCCTTGGCCGGCTCGACCTGGTCGAGCGGCACCGGCTTGCGCTTCTCTTCGTCCGCATTCTTGATCCGGAACAGGCCGCGCAGCGTCAGGAGACGCTCCGACTGCTCGTTGAGGATCTTCGCGAAGGCGCGGTAGCGTTCCAGCGAATTACCGCGGGCGGCGTGCTGGAGCAGCCCCACCGACTCGGCGGTCCATGCATGGTCCTCGCCGCGGCTGCGATAGGCATATTCGCCGCCGACATCGAGCGAGGTCTTGTAGACGAGCGCATCGCCGAACGCGTCGGCATGGCGGCGCACCGCCTCTTCGGCGATCTCGCCAAGACCGACGCCCTCGACGCGGGTGTGCGTGCCGGCGAAGAACTTTCCGACGAATTCCGCCTTCAGGCCGATGGCGTCAAAGATCTGCGCGCCGCAATAGGACTGGTAGGTCGAGATGCCCATCTTGGACATCACCTTGAGCAGGCCCTTGCCGATCGACTTGATGTAGCGCTTGACGATCTCGTAGTCGTCGAGCGAGCCGGGCAGGCGGTCCTTCATCGCGATGATGGTTTCGAACGCCAGATAAGGATTGATCGCTTCCGCGCCGTAGCCGGCCAGGCAGGCGAAGTGATGCACTTCGCGCGGCTCGCCGGATTCGACGACGAGGCCGACCGAGGTGCGCAATCCGGTGCGGATTAGATGATGATGCACGGCGGCGCAGGCCAGCAGCGACGGGATCGGAACCCGGTCGGTGCCGACCATGCGGTCGGACAGGATGATGATGTTGACGCCCTCGCGCACCGCGCTCTCGGCGCGCGCGCAGAGCTCGTCCAGCACCTGGTCCATGCCGGCCGCGCCGAGGCCGGCGTGGAAGGTGGTGTCCAGCGTGCGCGACTTGAAGTGCGACTCGGCGACCTCGGAGATCGAGCGGATCTTTTCGAGGTCCGCGTCGGTCAGGATCGGCTGGCGCGCTTCGAGCCGCTTGGTGGTGGCAAGGCCTTGCAGGTCGAACAGGTTCGGCCGCGGTCCGATGATGGAGACGAGGCTCATCACCAGCTCCTCGCGGATCGGGTCGATCGGCGGGTTGGTGACCTGCGCAAAGTTCTGCTTGAAGTAGGTAAACAGCGGCTTGGCCTTGGCCGACAGCGCCGAGATCGGCGTGTCGTTGCCCATCGAGCCAGCGGCTTCCTCGCCGGTGGAGGCCATCGGCGTCATCAGGATGGTGATGTCTTCCTGGCTGTAGCCGAACGCCTGCTGGCGATCGAGCAGCGATAGGTTGGAGCGCACGCCGGTGGTCGGCACCTTCGGCAGATCTTCCAGCACGATCTGGGTCCGCTCCAGCCACTCGGTGTAGGGATGGCTCCTGGCGAGCTCGGCCTTGATCTCGTCGTCGGGGATGAGGCGGCCCTGCTCGAGGTCGACCAGCAGCATCTTGCCGGGCTGCAAGCGCCACTTGGTGATGATCTGGTCCTCGGGAATCGTCAGCACGCCCATCTCGGACGCCATCACGATGCGGTCGTCCTTGGTGACGAGATAGCGCGCGGGACGAAGGCCGTTGCGGTCGAGCGTGGCACCGATCCGGCGGCCGTCGGTGAAGGCGATCGCGGCGGGGCCGTCCCACGGCTCCATCAGGGCGGCATGATATTCGTAGAAGGCGCGGCGCTTCTCATCCATCAAGGGATTGCCGGCCCACGCCTCCGGAATCATCATCATGACGGCGTGCGGCAGCGAGTAGCCGCCCTGCACCAGGAATTCGAGCGCGTTGTCGAAGCAGGCGGTGTCCGACTGGCCTTCGTAGGAGATCGGCCAGAGCCGGTTGATGTCCTTGCCGTACAGCTCGGAGCTCACCGAGGCTTGGCGCGCCGCCATCCAGTTGACGTTGCCGCGCAGCGTGTTGATCTCGCCGTTATGCGCGATCATCCGGTAGGGATGCGCCAGCGACCATGCCGGGAAGGTGTTGGTCGAGAAACGCTGGTGGACGAGCGCCAGCGCGCTCTCGAAATCCTTCTCGTGCAAATCGGGATAGTACTTGCCGAGCTGGTCGGCGAGGAACATGCCCTTGTAGATCACGGTGCGGCAGGACATCGAGCACGGATAATAGCCGGCAAGGCCGCGGTCGCGGCGCTGATAGATCGCCTGCGAGATCGACTTGCGCAGGATGTAGAGCCGGCGCTCGAAATCGTCCTCGGTCTTGGCGGTGCCGTTGCGGCCGATGAACACCTGCATGCAGGCGGGCTCGGTCGGCTTCACGGTGACGCCGAGCGAGGAATTGTCGGTCGGCACGTCGCGCCAGCCGAGCAGCGTCAGGCCCTCTTCCTTGATCTGGTCGGCGATGATGCTCTTGATGACGTTGCGCCAGGCGGTGTCGCGCGGCATGAACAGCGCGCCGATGGCGTATTCGCCCGGATTGGGCAGCGCGAAGCCGAGCTCCTTCGCCTTGCGGCTGAAGAAAGCATGTGGGATCTGCACCAGAATGCCGGCGCCGTCACCGGCGCGCGGGTCGGCGCCGACGGCGCCGCGGTGCTCGAGATTGCAGAGGATGCTGAGCGCGTCCGCGACGATCTCGTGCGACTTCTGGCCCTTGATGTTGGCGATGAAGCCGACGCCGCAGGAATCCTTTTCCAGGCTCGGATCGTAGAGGCCTACGGCCGGCGGGCGTGAATTGTGTTCCTGAATCGGATCGGTCGTTTTCGAGGCGACCGTCGCCGACAGTTGCTCTGCCACGATGTTTCCGCGCTCGACTTGCGACCCGTTCATGTCCTCGTCCTCTCCATGCGGCAAGCTGCCTCACCGCCATCTTCGGCGCACCTTGGGCGTCCCGCGGCACCCGCTTCTGGGTCACCGCTCGTCCGCTCGCGAGCCGCATTTTCTTAAATTCAGGCCAAGGCGTTCTTCGTCCCCGAGAACGGCTTTGCCTGTTGCCTTCTTGGCGCTCGAAAGCACCGACTTTCGTTGCAATCCCTATGCCGGAACCGCAAGCAAAATTGAGACAGTCTTCCTGTCCTAACCATCACCTTGCCAAATTTTTGTCTATCACACAAGCGCGCGCAAGTCCCGATTCCCCATGGATCAATCAATCGCTTTCCAAAAGTTGCGCAGCCCCGGTTTTGAAGCAAACGCGCCCTGATCCGGCCCCGCCGACGCCGGAATCCCCAATGAAGCTTCGGATCAACCCTTCGGAAGCCGTGCCTCGCCGCAAGAAGCAAAAGAGCGCGATCCATCCGGGGGCCTGACAGGAGCGTCTCGACCATGAAGTTTTTCACAGGATGTGTGGCCGCCGCCACGCTGGCGCTGGCCGCGACCGCGGCTCAAGCGCAGGTTCCAGCGCGAGGGGCGATGATCGCGGTCTCGGATTTCGACGGCCCCTATGCGCCGCCGGAGGCTGCGCCGCCGCCGCCGCGCTACGGCTATGGCTATGGCTACGAGGAACGCGGGCCGGCCCCGGTGCTGCTGCCATCGACCGAGGTCTACGCGGTGCTGCGCGAAAACGGCTTTTCTCCACTGGGCATCCCGCGCCTGCGCGGCGGCGTCTACACCATCGCGGTGATCGACCGCCGCGGCGAGGACGGCCGGATGGTGATCGATGCCCGCGACGGAAGGATCTTGCGCTTCCTGCCGGCTGCCGACGCCTACGGCATGGCGCCGGGCTACGAGCAGCCAGCGGTTGCGCCTTACCGCTCGCAGAGCGCGCTGCCGCCGCCGACGATGGTCCGCAGTGGTCCGCCGCGCCCACCGGCACCGATCCCGCATGTCGCCAGCCGCTCCGTGCCGCTGCCGAAGGCCGCTCCGGCGCGCGGCGAGGCGCCAGTCGCCGCCGCCAAGCCAGCCGAACCTGCGAGGCCGCAGGCTCAACCTGCAACGCAGACCGTGGCGGCGGTGCCGGCAAAGCCCGCCGAGGCCGCGCCGCAAGTCATTGCTCCAACCGTCAGTCTGGCCAAACCTGCTCCAACGATCCTGCCGACACAGGACATGCCGGCAGCGCAGGGGCTGGATTAGGACGCTGCGTGTCACACCAACGGTGTCGTCCTGGCGAAGGCCAGGACCATACCGCGAGGTCTGTCGAGCGATTGAGGTGCGAGTACCGGACGACGAGTCTTCGCCAAACTCCTCCCTGGGGTAATAGGTCCTGGCCTTCGCCAGGACGACGTTGAGGAAAGAGTTAGCGCAAATAGAAGGCGCCTGAGCATTCAGGCGCCTTTGCATCATGACAAGCGCCGCTCAGCTCCGTCCATACCCCGCCGCTTCCAGGATCAAATTCGCCACCTCTTTCGGGTGTGACACCAGCGAGAGGTGTCCGGCGTCGATCTCGATCGTGGTTGCGTTCATGCGCTTGGCGAGGAAGCGTTCGAGATCGGGATTGATGGTGTAGTCGTTCTTCGACACAGCGTACCAGCTCGGCTTGGAATGCCATGCCGCCTCGGTGGTGCGACCGGCGAAGATCGAGGCGGCAGTCGGCCATTGCACGGCGTAGAGCTCCTTGGCCCGCTCCGGCTTCACGCCATTGGCAAAATACTTCAGGAAGGCGTCTTCCGAGAGTTTTGTGTAACCGTCGCGCTCGACGACGCCGGCGCGTGCCGGGAATTGCTTCGACAGCGCGACAAAATCCTCGTTGGCATCGGGCGCACGTGCGGCGACATAGACAAGGCCGCTGACCTTCGGGTCGGTGCCGACCTGGCTGATCACGGTGCCGCCCCAGGAGTGCGCGACCAGCACGGTCGGACCATCCTGTTCGGCCAGCAACAAAAAAACGCCCCGGGGCACCGGGGCGTTTTCGCAACCTTGAAGTGACGTCCGTGATTTACGCGGCTACCGAGTTCTCGATCACCTGTGCGCCTTGCGCACCGGCGTTGATCGCGATCTGGCGGGGCTTCTTCGCTTCGGGAATCTCACGGACGAGGTCAACGTGAAGCAGCCCGTTCTCGAGCGAGGCGTTCTTCACTTGCACGAAGTCGGCAAGCTGGAAGGCGCGCTCGAAGGCACGCGCGGCGATGCCGCGGTACAGCACTTCGGCCTTCGAGTTCTCGTTGGCGACTTTCTCGCCCTTGATCGTCAGCGTGTTTTCCTTCGCGACGATGGAGAGCTCATCCTTGGCGAAGCCCGAGACCGCAACGGTGATGCGGTAGTCGTTCTCGCCAGTGCGCTCGATATTGTAGGGGGGATAACCGGGGCTGCCGTCCGAACCGGCCTGGTCGAGCAGGTTGAAGAGGCGGTCGAAGCCGACGGTGGAACGGTAGAAGGGAGTCAGGTCGTAGGTACGCATGGTCAAGTCCTCCATTGAGCGACTGTTTGAGTAACCCGCCCGCCAATCGGGCCGGGCTTTCGTCTGTGTGCAGCCTGATGTTCCGGTTCCGAAACACTGGTAGCGGCCTGCACCAAGGTGATATGGGTTGAGGAGAACGGCGTTCAAGAGGGCGGATACTCAGCCTTTTCGGCGCTCCCGCCCCCTGATTTGCAGCACTTCGTGCCCAAGCCCTCCCCATCATGACGCTGGTCTCGATACCATCCAATCCCGTTCCCGAAGACGTCGTCAGCGGTACCATCAAGACCCCTGATGGCGTCGAGCTGCGCTTTGCGCGCTGGGCGCCGCCGGCGAACCGCAAGGGCACCGTCTGCGTCTTCACCGGACGCAGCGAGCAGATCGAGAAATATTTCGAGACCGTGCGCGACCTGCGCGACCGCGGCTTCGCGGTGGCGATGATCGACTGGCGCGGGCAGGGCCATTCCTCGCGCCGCCTGCGCGATCCGCGCAAGGGCTATGTCCGCGACTTCGCCGATTTCGAGATCGACGTCGAGACCTTCGTGCAGCAGGTGGTGCTGCCGGATTGCCCGCCACCCTTCTTTGCGCTCGCCCACTCCATGGGCGGCACGGTGATGCTGCGGGTGGCGCATGCGGGCAAGCGCTGGTTCGACCGCATGGTGCTGTCTGCGCCGATGATCGACCTGCCCGGCCGCGCCACCTCGTTTCCGGCGCGGGCTCTGCTGAAGACGATGCGCGTGTTGGGGATGGGCGGCCGCTATGTCCCCGGCGGCAGCGACCAGATCACCGGGCTCAATCCCTTCATTAACAATCCGCTGACCAGCGATCCCGTGCGCTATGCGCGCAATGCTGCGATCCTGGAGGAGGATCCGACCCTCGGGCTCGCGTCACCAACGATCGCCTGGGCCGATACCGCCTTCCGCGCGATGCACACATTCAGGGGCAAAAACTACCCGTCCGAGATCCGTCAGCCGATCCTGATGCTGGCGGCCTCCAGCGACACCGTGGTCTCGATCGCGGCGATCGAGGAGTTCGCCTATCATTTGCGCGCCGGCTCCCATCTCGTGATCGCCGGCGCCAAGCACGAGATTCTCCAGGAGCAGGACCGCTACCGCTCCCAATTCTGGGCAGCCTTCGACGCCTTCGTGCCGGGCACGCCGCTGTTCAAGTGAGGGTTTGAAGTGAATGGCCGCCGCGCGCGAGGTGCTCTCCCTCGCCCCGTCGCAAGACCCTCATGGTGAGGAGCGCGGAACGCGCGTCTCGAACCATGAAGGCCTCCGCCCTCGCCCGCGGCCATCCTTCGAGACGCCCGCTTTGTGCGGGCTCCTCGGGATGAGGGCGGCGTGCTTGGGACAGAGCTCGGCTACAGCGTCTTCAGATACTCGATCAGATCGTAGCGCTCGTTGTCGTCCTTGAACACGCGGCCGATCACGCCCGGACGTTTTTCCTCGCCCGGCTTGCGCTCGAAGGAATGGCCGAGCACGCTGTTGCCCTGGATCGGATCCTTCTCCGACCCCGCCGAGAACTCGGTTTCACCCGTCTTGCACTTCTCGTCGGCGGTGACCGCAAAGCCGACGGTCACAGGATCATAGTCACGGCGGCCCATGCAGAATTTTTGCGGGCGCTCGCTTGCAGGCCTCAGCAACCAGTAGAGAGAGGGCACCGAACCGTTGTGCAGATAGGGCGCCGTGGCCCAGATGCCGTTGAGCGGCCGTGCCCGATAGCGTGCTCCCCCCACTGGATTGAGGCAGTTCTTGCGCGCGAGATTCCACAGTTTCGCCCGCTCGGCGTCCGGAGTCTTCTCGTCGTCCATCCATTTGCGGGCGACGAGGTCCACCACCGTCATGAGCCCGAGCGCATACACCATCTCGGTCGGCGAGCTTGCGGTCGAGACGTCGCATTGCCACCATTTCTGGAGGTCGGCCGTATTCACCTTCAGGAAGCCGGGCACATCGACGATCCTGTTGCTGAGCACGAGCGACTGTTCGGGATCCGTCTTGATCTCGTCGAGGGGGATCGTCACCGCGTTCAGCACCTTGCTGTCGCCGCTCGGCTCCCAATGTCTCGACGACCAGAAAGCCGGGGTGTCGATCGCCGGCAGATGGCAGCCTGAACACATTTCGGCGTAGATCTTGCGGCCATTGTCGACCTTCTTCTGATCGAGCCTCCAATCGTCGCCGAGGATCTGCGAGGGCCATCTCGGCGCCAGCAGGCCGCCGAACTTCGGACCGGTGGAGGGATCCGCCGTCTTGAACGGATCGGGCCCCCTCAGCATGTCCTCGATCCAGCCGAGGGTGTTGATATGGACCGAGGAGCGCCACAGCCTGTCCTCAGGGTAGGCATCGGACAGATTGAGCAGCGCCGTCACGCCGAGGGCTTCGCCGGCGTTGCGGATCAGCGGCTGCTCGATCGAGGCGTCGTACTGGGCGAACTTGAACCAGGGCACGGTCCAGATCGGGGGATAGCTGACCGGGGCGTCCTGGGCGTGCAGGTTCTTCTCGAAACCCTTAAGCCCGCTCAGCGCGAGATCCTGCGAAAACACCTGATTCCCGATGCGGTTGAGAGCGTCGAGGCGACCGAACCCTTCCTCGGTGTCACTCTGCTGCCGGCCGTTCCAGGTCTTCTTGCCTTCTATCGTCTTTTGCTGGGTTTGCGCCCAGTCGATCAGGAAGTTGCCGATCGCGCTGAGCTTCTGCTTGAGCGCGGCGCGGTCAGCCCTGCTGGCATCGGGGCCGAGCACGCGATCAGCGAAGCGCTGGAAGCGGAACGGCACGTAAAGCGTGTAGGCGATCGACAGGCCGGTGGAGAGCTCGAGCTTCTTCAGATCGGTCATGGCCGGACCGCCGTCGAAACGCACGTCCACGCCCTGGTAGTGGATCTGGCCGGTATGGCAGGCCGCGCAGGTCAGCCCGATCTTGTCCTCTTCGCGACGGCCCGTCGCGGGATCGACGACACCGGTCATCCGTGCGAAGCCGACCGGCAGGCCGTCGACGTTCTCCGCCGGCGTCCACCTGGTCGACCAGTCCGGCACCTGCGTCGTCTCGTAGACATTGGCGTAGCCGAAGCGGCGCAGTGACGTCGCGTCGGTCTGGATCGACTGCGGGCTCGGGATGAATCCGAAGCGCTCGAGATAGGCGCTGTCTGTCATCATGCCCGGCCGCGAGAACAGATGCAGGCGCGGCTGCTCCAGCGCCATGAACCATTCATAAGGCACCGGGAAGGTCGCGGTGCCCTGGCTGGCATGGTGAAACCAGTGCCTGTCCTTCAGCGACCAGTTCTGTTCGAGCCAAAAGGCCGCCTTCGTCTCGGGGACCGTGGGCAACGACGGCGGCAGGAGATTCACGAGAATTCCCTTTTGCGGCAGCATGGCACGCACCTGGTCGGGGAATTCAGCGACCGCAACGAGCAAGGCAAGACCGAGGGCGACGGGCACGGCCGCAACCTTGAGGGCGCCCCGCACCACGCGCTGGCAGGTCGACAGCACCGGCTGCGATACGAGCCGCTGGTTGATGCGAGCAGGGAATTGCCGCTCGTTGAACAGAGTGCGCACGTCGGCCACGCTGAGATAGCGGTTCTCACCCGCGCCCTTGCCCACGATCTTCAGGAGGATCGGCCATTCGAACTTCATCAGCAGGGGGTAGTACCAGCGCGCGGCGCTGCCGGCGCGCTTGAGGTTGTCGCGCATGAAGACGCCGATTTCCGAGGCGTTGAGACCCGGCTCGGAGCCGCCGCCGTTCGGATCCTGGTAGTTCCGGCCGAAGCTCGCAAACCGCGCAAGCTCGTCCTCATCGACCGTGCCGTCGACGCCGAGGACGCGCGAGCCGGCACCGCGCTTGTCGAGAGGGCCGCCACGCAAGGCGTCGAGCTGCGCGCCCGAAAATATGCTCTTCAGGACGTGACCGAGACCGTTGGCGATGAGCGCGACGCCGCGGACCTGGATGCGGGCCGAGACCTTCTTCAGCCCGGTCTCGCCGCTCGCATTCGCGATCGTTTGCGACAGCGTTCCGAGCGGGACGGTTCCGCCGTCAACAAATCCCTCGCCGACGAGGCCGCGCAGGAATGGACAGGGATTGTTCGGCGAGACCTGGATCGAGGGGTCGAAGGGGGGCTTCGGAGCGGAGTCATGCATGGCCCAAAATCCTGAAAACGGCGAATCGTGAAATACAGACGCGCCGATAGAGCGCGGAAAGTCCTGACAAACCGACAACACGTTATACTACTTCAGCGTGTAGCGGAGTGTGGCTGAATTCACCGTCGTGTCAATAAAGGCGGAGGGGACATTGCCGCGTGGCCGCGGCTGGCCCTCAGGATTCGGCGACGCGTTTGACGTCGCTCGAGACCAAGGTCAGTTTGCCGAGCGGCACGCCCGCATTCAAGAGTCCGGCGCGGTAATGGGCGAGGTCCTCGGGCCGCTTCCAGTGGAAATTGCGCAAATGGCGGTCGACATTGAGAGTCGGGTAGTTAGCCATGAGCACGCGGGTCGCCTCGACCGCCTCGTCGCCCCGTCCCAATTGCGCCAGCGCCGCGGCACGGATCGCCAGCGCCTGCAAATGGTTCGGGTTGATGTAGAGCTGTTCTCGAGCCCATGACAGGGTCGCGTCATATTGGCCCAGCAGATAATGGCTGAAGGCGTTCAGTGCGGCCCATTGGTAGCGCGGATCGCTGTTGTCGCGCTGTGCGGCCATCGAGAACAGCTCGATTGCCTCGCGGTGCTCGCCGATGGCGAAATGGCAGATGCCGAGCACGCCGCGCGCGCCGTTGTCGTAGGGGTTGAGCGCGACGGCGCGTTTGGCGGCGTCCATCGCGGCCTCGTAATGCCCCTCCAGCGCGTGGGTCCAGGACAGGATCGAGAACGCAAATGACGAGCGCGGGTCGAGCCGGACGCTGGTTTCGGCAAGCTTCATCGCTTCGGCCCACATCTCGCGCGTGCCCTTGACCCAGCCGAAATGGATGCTCTGGATCTGGATCGTGGCGAGATAGGCGTGCGCAATCGACAGCTTGGGCTCGAGCCTGATGGCCTCCCGGAACAGGTCGACGGCGATGGCCAGGTCTTCCTTGGTTTGTCGATAATAGTGCGACAGCCCTTTGAGGAAGCGGTCCCAGGCAGTGACGTCGGTCGAGAGCCGCGCCGGCGCCGAGGCCTCGGCCCGGACGATCTCGGTGGCGATGGCGGCGGACAGGTTGGTGGTGATCTCGTCCTGCATCGCGAAGAGATCGCCGATGTCGCGGTCGTAGCGGCCGGTCCAGAGCTGCTCGCCGGTCTCCGGCGCGATCAACTCTGCGGTGACGCGGATCTTGGCTCCGGCGCGCCGCACCGACCCCTGGATCAGATAGGTGGCGTCGATCTCCCGCGCGATCAGGCGGTTGCTGACGTTGTTGCCCTTGAACACGAAGGTCGAGTTGCGGCTCAGCACGCGATAGAAGGATTGCAGTGACAGCGCGTGGATCAGATCCTCGGTCAGGCCGTCGGAGAAATATTCGTCCTGGGCGTCGCTGAGATTGGCAAAGGGCAGCACGCCGACGATCGCGGTGCGGTACTGCTGCGAGAGGGCGGATGCCTCTCTCAGCGCGGGCGCAAGGGCCGGTGCGCCCTCAGGCGTCCAGGTCCAGACCCCGATCGGATCCTTGATGTTCTTGAAGCGGTGGTTGCCGGCATCGGCCAGCGGCACGGCGAGATGCTTGCTGGCCTCCTTGTAGGCCTTGGCCGAGATCGCGAAGCCGCCGGGGCTCGCCACGGATTCGAGGCGGACGGCAATGTTGACATCGTCACCGAAGACCTCGCCCTCGTCGGCGATGACGTCGCCCATGTGGATGCCGAGGCGAAACTGCATGGCGCGATCGGCGGGCAGATGGTGATTGCGCTCCGCCATCAGCGTCTGCATCGCGATCGCGGCCTCGGTGGCGCCGACGATCGAGGGGAACTCCAGCAGGAAGCCGTCGCCGGTGTTTTTGACGACGCGGCCGCCGTGATTGAGGATGATGGGGTGGATCGCGCTGCGATGGGCCTTGAAGGCGGCATGAGTGCCGGCCTCGTCGGTACCCATCATGCGCGAATAGCCGGCGACATCGGCGCAGACGATGGCAGCCAGACGTCTTTCCATATTCCGGAGCTCCAAGAGACTTGCAAGAGACTTGGAAGAGATCGAGGACCGGCCACCGCGTAGCCGTCGCCTCGAATCCCCGCATTAAAGAACCCGTTCCTTATAGAGCAGATGAGGCCGAGCGAAAGTATGATCCGCATTGCAAATTCGAGGTAAATCCTCGGCAATCCCGGCGGTGGACGTGGATGAGCGAACCCACTAAGCCGGGTCTGAGGGCGACGGTTGGGCGGCGGAGGCACGTCACATATGCTGGGCATTCACGAAATCTGGCTCTTCGTCCTGTCGGGCGTGCTGCTCAACATCACGCCGGGGCCTGATACGGTCTATGTGATCGGCCGCAGCATGCAGTTGGGCTGGCGAGGTGGTGCCGCGGCCGCGCTGGGCATCAGTTGCGGCTGCTTTTTCCATGTCGCGGGCGCGGCAATCGGCCTTTCGGCCCTGCTGATGGCCTCGTCGACCGCGTTCTCGATCCTGAAACTGGTCGGAGCAGCCTATCTCGTCGTGACCGGGCTTCAGATGCTGTGGTCGCGCCCGGTGCTGGCCTCGGCCATCGACGAGCCGGTGCAGAGCTCGCTGCGGCGGGTTTTCCTCCAGGGCGTCTTTACTAACGCGCTCAATCCCAAGGTCGCGCTGTTCTTCCTGGCCTTCCTGCCGCAATTCGTCGCAGTCGACTCGGCGCACAAGCCGCTCGCCTTCCTGACGCTCGGCCTGATCTTCATCTGCACGGGAACGCTGTGGTGCCTGGTGCTGGCGGCGTTCGCAGCAAAGGCCGCCCACCGCTTGCGGAGCTCCGAAGGCGCGGTCGCCTGGGTCAACCGTGCCCTCGGCGGCCTCTTCATCTATCTCGGCATCCGCGTCGCCCTGCTGGAGACGCGATAACTTCTTTACGCGAATTCCTTCAGCAGCGCGCTGCCGGCGAGATAGAGGCCGAGCAGGATCATCGCGATCAGGAACCAGCGGCGAAACGCTTCCGCCGGCATCCGCGCCCGCACCGTTTGGCCGATATACATGCCGGCAAACGCGCAGGCCATGCCGACCGCACCCGGCACGGCATTGGCCGGCGTCAGCAATCCGCCCGCGGTGAGGTTGAAGGCGAGCGCCAGTGTCGCGGTCGTGAAGAACACGCCGAGCGCCTGTACCAGCTCGTCCTTCTCCATGCCGATCGCCTGCATGAACGGCATCGAGGGGATCACCTGCACGCCTGTCGAGGCCGAGATCACGCCGGTGACCACGCCGACCACGCCGCCGACCCATTTCTCGTTCTTTGGCGCAACGTGGAACTGGAATTTGTTCAGCCCGATGATCGCGTAGACGACCAGGAGTACACCGAGCACGATCGTGCCGTAGCGCGCATGCGGGCCGGTGAGCGCGCCGGCATTGAGCCAGCACCCGATTACGGTGCCGATCATCAGCGGCCACAGCCGCCTCAGGATGTCGCGCAAATGGGGGCCGACGAAAGTCTGCCAGATGTTGGTGAGGATGGCGGGCACGATCACGATGGCGATCGCGCGGCTCGGCGCCATGCTCACCGCGAGCAGGCCCATGGACACCGTTGGCAGGCCGAGCCCGACCACGCCCTTGACGAATCCGGCAATCAGGAAGACGGCGGCGATGAGAATGAGGAGCGGGTCGATCATTTCTGCACATTGACCGAAGCCGCGCGTCGGCACAATCTGTAGCTTACGGAGAAAGCCTTCGTCTGGAACGAAGGCTGAAGGACACGGGATGCGCTTCGACCTTGTCGACCTCCAACTGTTCATCGCGGTCGCCGACCAGCGCAGCATCACCCGCGGCGCGGAGCGCTCGCATCTGGCCCTGGCCTCGGCCAGCGCGCGCATCAAGGGGCTGGAGGACGCGCTCGGCGTCGCGCTGCTCAAGCGCGGGCGCCGCGGCGTTGAGTTGACCTCGGCCGGCGAGAGCCTGCTCGATCACGCCCGTCTCGTCATCCACCAGATCGACGCCATGCGCGGCGATCTCGCCGGCTTTGCCAGCGGCGTGCGCGCGAGCGTGCATTTCCTCGCCAACACCTCCGGCCTCTCGGAGCATCTGCCGAAGGCGCTCGCCGGCTTCCTGCGCGAGCACCGCGACGTCGCCATCGACATCGAGGAGCGCGAGAGCACCGACATCGCGGCCGCGATCACTGCGGGCGCGGCCGATCTCGGCTTCGCAGCCGAGCACGCGCTGCCCGATCATATCGAGCGATTCGCCTTCAGCGAGGATCGCCTGACGCTGGTAACGTCCAGGCGCGGTCCGTTCGCCGGTCGCCGCGCGATCGATTTCCAGGAGGCGGGCGCTTGCGACTTCGTCGGGCTCACCAGCGCCATCGCGCTTCAGGTGCATATTTCGAAGCACGCCGCCCGGCTCGGCATGCGGCCGCATTATCGCGCCCGCCTGCGCGACTTCGATGCGATCTGCCAGATGGTCGCCGCCGATGTCGGCGTTGCCCTGGTGCCCGAAGCCGCCGCCCGCCGCTGCGCAAAACTGATGCCGCTCGCGATGGTCCGCCTGCGCGATACCTGGGCCAACCGCAAACTCGTGATCTGCGCGCGAAGCTTCAAGACGCTGCCGCGCCCGGCCAAGATGCTGGTGGAGCATTTGCGGGCGGCGGCAGTGTGAGCTCTGCGCTACTTCGCCGTCTCCACGCCAGCGTCCTTGATCACCTTCGCCCATTTCTTGGTCTCGTCCGCGATGAAGGCGCGAAAATGCTCTGGCTCATCGCCGACCAGCGTTGCCCCTTGGGCGGCGAGCTTTTCCTTCACCGCGGGATCCGCCATCGCCTTCGTGGCGAGGGCATGCAGCGGTGACGATCTCCTGCGGCGTGCCCTTCGGCGCGACCATGCCGTACCAGTTCTCGATGCGCAGATCAGGAAAGCCGGCTTCCGCCGTGGTCGGCACGTCGGGCGCCGTCGGCGAACGCTCGGCGGAGCCGACTGCGATCGGCCGCAGGGCGCCCGCCTTGACCTGCGGCAGCAGCACGGGGAGATCCAGGAAGGTCATCTGCACCTGCTGGCCCAGCAGATCGTTCACGGCGGGCGCCGCGCCGCGATAGGGCACATGCACGATGTCGATCTTTGCGGTGAGCTTGAACAATTCACCGGCGAGATGCGGCAGGCTGCCGGGGCCGGAGGAGGCGAAGTTGAGTTTTCCCGGCTGCGCCTTGGCGAGCGCGATCAATTCCGCGATGTCCTTTGCGGGGACGTTGGTGGCGACAACGAGCATTTCCGGCACGGTCGCAACCAGCGTCACCGGCGTGAGGTCGTGGAGCGTATCGTAGGCGACCCTCTCCATGCTCGGACTGATCGCCAGCGCGCCGGCGCTGGAGATCGCGATGGTGTAGCCGTCAGGTACGGCCTTGGAGACGGCATCGGTGCCGAGCACGCCGCCCTGGCCGCCGCGATTGTCGATCAGCACGGGCTGTCCTGACAGCTCCGACATGCGCTGCCCGATCACCCGGGCAATGATGTCGTTCGGGCCGCCGGCCGGGAACGGCACGATCAGCTTGATCGGCTTGACCGGGAAATTCTGGGCGCAGGCCAGCGTCGGAAACAGAAGCAAGGCCGCGAGAAGGAGCTTGCGCCAGTTCGTCATGCAGGCTCCTGGATCGCCTATCCGTTGAGCAGCTTCAGTGCTTCGTCGTGAACCCTGGCGTCGCCGGCCGCGATGATGCGGCCGCCGCCCTGCGCCGGCTTGCCTTCCCAGGTGGTGACGACGCCGCCGGCGCCGGTCACGATCGGGATCAGGGCGGCGATATCGTAAGGCTTCAGCTCGGTCTCGACCACGAGATCGACGTGACCTGCCGCCAGCATGCAATAGGAGTAGCAGTCGCCGCCATAGCGCGACAGCCGCGCGCCCTTCTCGATGCGGCCGAAGATGGCGCGGTCGCGCTCGTTCATCAGCAGCGGGCTGGTGGTGTAGGTCGTCGCTTCCGACAGCGAAGCACAGCGCCGGACCTGGAGCCGGCGCTCGCCGGATGGGCCTTTATAATGAGCCGAGCCGCTGTCGCCGGAAAAGCGTTCGCCGATGAACGGCTGGTGCATCATGCCGTAGACCGGCGTGCCCTTGTGCAGCAGCGCGATCAGCGTGCCCCAGATCGGAAAGCCGCCGATGAAGGATTTGGTGCCGTCGATGGGGTCGAGCACCCAGACATAGTCCGAATCCTCGCGCTCGTTGCCGAATTCCTCCCCGACGATGCCGTGCTGGGGAAAGTTGGCCTTGATCAGACGCCGCATCACCGCCTCCGCGGCGCGGTCGGCCTCGGTCACGGGGTCGAAATCCTTGGTCTTGCTCTTGTCCTCGATCGACAGCGAGGTGCGGAAGAATGGCAGGATGGTTTCGCCGGAGGCGGTGGCGAGCCGTCCGATGAAGGCGGAGAAATCGATCACCGTCACGGCGTATCCTCAAAAAGCGAAAGTCGGGTGAAGCTCACTCCTGCCTAGCTCAAATCGGAAGGATCGTGCAGCGCTGTCTTGCTTTTGCACCCTGGTATTTTGGATGCGGGAAGCGTTCGCCTGGTCAAAGCCCCTCGCTGGGCAAATATCGATCATTGAGTTGAAACCTTAGTTCCGACTTTGCCTCGTTCGTATGCAAATGACTATCAACCCATTGAATTTCCTTATCAAAGGGACTGAATCTGGGTTTCTCTGGAAGCAACCGAGCTATGTCCTCATTGCATGGGAAATCGCTCGAAAGCCCTTGCACTTTGTGCGTCGCGGCCGCATATTGTTGCGGTGCGGTAGCGCTTCTCGCGTTACTGCTGCCCTCCTTGGGCGTTTCCTCCCTAGACTTGGGCCGCTTCTTCATTAGAAGCGGCCCTTTTTTCTTTCAGCCTCTAATTTCTTTCAGCGTCGGCTTTCATTTCAATGCGCGCGGCGAAACGCGCTCGCGCTGATCGCACCCAGCCCGATCGTTCGAAGAAAAACGTCGCGCCTATTCCGCCGCGGCCTGGAACGGGCCGAGATCGCCGAACGGGACCGTGGTCGCCAGCACGTCGGCGAGCACGCCGAAGTCCGACGCCACTTGCGCAAAGCGCGGAGTGCGCTCGCGCCGCCGCTCGTCCATGTAGATCGCGCGGTTGAGCTCGAGCTGCACGGCGTGCAGGCCGCTGGCAGGGTTGCCGTAATGCTCGGTGATGAAGCCGCCGGCGTAGGGCTTGTTACGGCCGATCGAATAGCCGAGCCCGGCCATGGTCTCTTCGACCCGGTCGGGCAACAGCGGCGTGCAGCTCGTGCCGTAGCGGTCGCCGATGACGATGTCGGGCCGCCGTGGCTCGTCGCGGGAGACGCCGACCGAGGGCATCGAATGGCAGTCGACCAGCACGACGGTGCCGAACATCTGGTGCACCTTGTTGATCAGCCGGCGCAGCGCGCGATGATAGGGTTTGTAAAGCGTCTCGATCCGCCCCAGCGCGTCGTCGACCAGGATGCGCTCGCGATAGATCTCCTGGCCGTCGCCGACCACGCGCGGAATGGTGCCAAGGCCGCCGGCGACCCGCATCGAGCGGGTGTTGGCAAAGCTCGGCAGGCGCCCGGTGAACATCCGGGGATCGAGCTCGTAGGGCTCGCGATTGACGTCGACATAGGAGCGCGGAAAGTTGACCCGCACGGTCGGAAAGCCGCGCTCGCTGAGATGGCCGATCAACTCGTCCATGAAGGAATCTTCGGAACGCCGCAGCGTCGGCAGGTCGATCCTGGAGGCGCTGAGGAATTCGTCCGGATAGGTCGAGCCGGAATGGGGCGAGTTGAAGATAACCGGCGCGCGCCATTGCGCGGGCTCAACGATCTCGAAGGCTGGCGACTTGTCGCCGTCAAACCGGGTCATCTTCTCAGGCTTCGTCCCTTGGTGTCAGGCTTCGTCCCTTGTAATCAGGCTTCGCCCTTGGCGCCGCACGATCCAACAAGCCCGGCCCAGGCCTCAACACATTGATTCGGCCGATCGGGCGGCTCTTATGTGTCGTCATTGTCCGGAATCGCAACCATCCTGCCAAGCGAAAAGATGAGATCCGCTCTGGAACATGTCTTAACCCTGCGGGCAGCGAGGTGGGGACCGGCAGGTCCGGCTCGATTGCTTCGTACTGTATTCCGGTTCACAAGAGTCCGGCAGCGCGAGCTGCGGAGGGTAAAGATTTTCACCCCAAATTTACCCTCCGTCGGGCTTAGTGACCTCTGCTGATATCCTCTGGGGATTCGACGTTTCCGCCATGCCAAAGATCCTGCTCGCCGAAGACGACAACGACATGCGCCGTTTCCTGGTCAAGGCGCTGGAAAACGCCGGTTTTCAGGTCTCATCCCACGACAACGGCATGGCCGCCTATCAGCGGCTGCGGGAAGAGCCGTTCGAGATGCTGCTCACCGACATCGTGATGCCGGAGATGGACGGCATCGAGCTCGCCCGCCGGGCCTCGGAACTCGACCCCGACATCAAGATCATGTTCATCACCGGCTTCGCCGCGGTCGCCCTGAACTCGGATTCGGACGCCCCCAAGAACGCCAAGGTGCTGTCCAAGCCCGTGCATTTGCGCGAATTGGTCAGCGAAGTGAACAAGATGCTGGCGGCCTAAATCGGCCCCCTTCCGTCCTTGCACCGGCTCCCCTGAGCCGTTATAGGGACCCGACCCGATCTAGACGACATCTAGGGCGCGTAGCTCAGCGGGAGAGCACTACCTTGACATGGTAGGGGTCACAGGTTCGATCCCTGTCGCGCCCACCATCCTTCGCTCGCGATAGCCGAGTGAAGGATGCCACGCCGAAGCCCAAAGGGCGCAGGCGGGCTGCCGCCGCGAGCTTCGGCTCGGCAAGCCACCAATCTCGTTGCGAGAAGCGTGTCCGGCGTAGCTCGAAGAGCGTAGACTGACTTTTCGTCCGGACCTCGACCAGGCAAGCCACAATCTTCTATAGCAACAGCGATGTGCTACGGTCGTCTCAGACGCGGGGCCGCCCATGAGCATTTCCGTCATCGAGCAAGCAAAGATCCAGGCGCAGGTGCTCGTGCCCTTGGTCAAGGCGCTCCAGGCCGAGCTCGGCGAGGCGCGCGCCAACGCGCTGGTGCGCAAGACGCTCGGCGATCTCTATCGCGGTTTCGGCGAGGAATTTTGGCAGGCCAAGAACAATGCCGAGAACGAGAGCGATCTCGGCAAGGCGGTGTCGTCGGCATTCAAAACCTACGCCCGCGACGATGCGCTCGCCTATGACGTGATCGAGCAGACCCACGATGTCTTCGCGTTCGACGTCAAGCGCTGCGCCTATGCCGAGTTCTACAAGGCGCTGGGCGAACCCGATCTCGGTTTTCTCCTGGTCTGCACCGCTGACTTTGCGACCGCCGAGGGTTTTGGCTCCGACATCAAGCTCACGCGGACGCAGACAATCATGCAAGGAGCCGCTCATTGCGACTTCCGCTACCGGCGCGATGGAGACGGGTCACAGTGAAGGGACTCCAGATGATTCGGGTGAGCTGTCTTGCGGTGGCCGCGCTTGCGCTGATTACGTCGCGCGCTGATGCCGCGGCTATTGACTGGCAGGCCGAGCTCCAGCGCTGTCGCGCGCTGCGCGAAACCGTGGCGCCACTGCTGCAGGCCGGCCAAGGAATATCCGCGGTCGGCCGCTCCAACAGATCCGTGCGTCGCTGCATATGGATCCAGCGCATGGCGGTACGCAGAAAAATCCCGGGCGCGGAGGCGTGGTAGCGCGGGCGCCTCTCAGGTGGACGCCCTCTTCGGCCCGCGCCGCAGGTCCTTCAATCCGGTCGGATAGAGGCTCGGTCCTGGCCGCCGAACGCGCGGCCCGGCGTAGCCTTGATCCGTGACTCTCCGCCTGCCATTGTCCGATCCTTCGCCGCAGCGACGAACCTGGCATTCGGCGAAACTGTGTCGCTTGGCGGGACGTGGAAAGAAGGCAGGTTACCGAAATGAAGAGCGTGAACAAGCCCGGCGGCAACTACTTGCCCGTGATCATCCATAGTGGAATTGCGTATGTCAGTGGTCAGCTGCCGCGTCGCGGAGAAGACCTGCTGTACTCAGGCAAGGTCGGCGCAGGTGTCGATGTCGCCGCCGCACAGGAGGCTGCTGCACTCTGCGCTGATCTCTGCATTTCAGCCATCAACCACGCAACGGGCGGAGAGGACAAGATCGTCCATGTCTTGCAGCTCGTTGGATACATCGCCTCGGCGCCTGGATTTACGCAGCAATCGCAAGTCATGAACGGCGCCTCCGACCGTCTGATCGAGCGCCTGGGTGATCGCGGTCGTCACACGCGTACATCTGTTGGCGTCGCCGAGTTGCCGCGGGGCGCCCCGGTCGAGCTGAGTATGATCGCCGCTGTTCGGTCGTAGGACGGCAGGTCGTCGCGACGAAACGCGGCCTATCCGACCAAATATTTCGCAACCGCCGCCTCGTCCCAAGCGATCCCGTTGCCGGGCTCCTCGCCCGGCACCGCAAAGCCGTCCTTGACCGTCAGCCGCGTCGCCAGCACCGCGTCGGCCCAATCGACATATTCGAGCCAGTGCGCGGTCGGCGTCACGCACAAAAGATGCGCGCTGACTTCCGAGAACAGATGCGTCGACATCTCGATGCCGGCGGCGTGCGCCAGCGCGGCGGCGCGCAGCCAGCCGGTGACGCCACCGATGCGTTGCACGTCGGGCATCACGTAGTCGCAGGCCTCGGCGGAGAGCGCGGATTGCATCGCGAAGGCGCTGTCGAAATTCTCGCCGATCTGGACCGGGGTGCGCAGCGCATCCGCGATACGCGCGTTGCCCTCATAATCATCGTGACGGATCGGCTCCTCGATCCAGGTCAGGCCCTCATCGTCGAGCATCTCGCCGCGGCGGATGGCCTCGCTCACCGTCAGCGCCTGGTTGTAGTCGCACATCAGCGTCACGTCGTCGCCGACGGCCTTGCGTACCGCGCGCACCACCTTCAGGTCTTCCCGCGCATCGGGACGGCCGACGCGGATCTTTGCGGCCTGGAAGCCCTCGGCCAGCAGCTTGTGGGCTTCCTCCACCGCGGCACCCGCCGGCATGATGCCGAGCCCCTTCGAATTGTAGGCCCTGACCGGTTTCGGCGCGCCGCCGAGCAGCCGCGCCAGCGGCAGGCCGCGTGCGCGCGCCAGCGCGTCCCATGCCGCCATGTCGATGCCGGACTGTGCCAGCCGCTGCAGGCCGGCGAGCCCCAGTAGCGTGAAGCGCTGGGTCAGCTTGCGCTCGATCTCGAACGGTAGCAGCTCATCGCCCGCCAGTATCTCCGACATTTCCGCGACCGTCGCCGTCAACGGCTTCAAGGCCGAGGGGGTGATCGAGAACAGATAGGCGTGCCCGGTTGCGCCGAGGTCGGTCTCGCAGTCGATCAGCACCAAAGGTGCCCTTGCGACCGCCCCGGTCGAGGTCTGGAGCGGCAGTTTCATAGGCACGATCACAGGGCGCGCGTGGAAGCGCTTGATTCGGATGGTCTCGGTCATTCGGAGGGGCTCCCGGCGGAGTGAATGCAGGTTAGTGCCGATCTTAAACATTCGCCATGAAACGAAAAGCGGCTTGGCGCGACCACCATAAAATGGGGTTGCGCGGGAGCGCGTTTATTGGCTCTGTGCCGCAAATCCCCCGGGTTCAAGACAAGAACGCTCATCACGGAGCCAAAGAGTGAAGCAAGAGATCTCCGAAGAGCAGCGCAAGAGCGGCATCCTGACCGGTGCCGCGATCGCCTTCCTGCTGCTCGCGCTGCCGGTGGCCGTGTGGCTGGACCTGACGGAGCTGAGCAAGACGGCGCTGCGCCGGCAGGCCGCCGATCTCAATTCGGTCATTACCAGCGTCCGCAGCTATTACGCGTCCAACGTGGTTGGCCGCATCCTCGCCAATCCAAATGGCTCGACGAAAGTCGTTCACAACTACGAATCCGTCCCCGGCGCGATCCCGATCCCGGCCACGCTGTCGCTGGAGCTTGGCCGAGTAATCGGGGCGCAGCAGGAGAACATCACCTACCGTTTCGTCTCGGACTTCCCGTTCCAGAACCGCGCCTCGCACCAGCTCGACAAATTCGAGAAGGACGCGCTGGAAGCCCTGCGCGCCGACCCCGAGCAGAAGATCGTCGAGACCGAGACCTCGCTGTTCAACGACAAGGTCCGGCTGATCGCGCCTGTCACGATGGGCCCGGCCTGTGTCAGCTGCCACAACAGCCATCCCGAGAGCCCGAAGAAAGACTGGAAAGTCGGTGACGTCAGAGGCATCCAGGAGGTGATCATCGCCCAGCCGATCGCCGCCAACATCTTCTCGTTCAAGTTCCTGTTGGCCTATTTCCTGATCGCCGCCGGCAGCGGCCTGTCGTTCCTCTCGCTGCAGCGCCGCCAGGCCAGCCGCATCAAGGGCATGAACAAGGAGCTCGAATCCGCCAACGACTTCCTGGCTTCGCTGTCGATGAAGATCTCGCGCTACATCCCGCCGCAGGTCTACAAGAGCATCTTCTCCGGCCAGAAGGACGTGACGATCCACACCGAGCGCAAGAAGCTCACCATCTTCTTCTCGGACATCCAGAACTTCACCGCGACGGCGGAGCGGCTCCAGCCGGAGTTGCTGACCCAGCTCCTCAACGAATATTTCACCGAGATGTCGGCGGTCGCCCACGAATTTGGCGGCACCATCGACAAGTTCATCGGCGATGCCATGCTTATCTTCTTCGGCGATCCCGAGACCAAGGGCGACCGCACCGACGCGCAGGCCTGCCTCCAGATGGCCTGGCGCATGCAGCGCCGTCTCACCGAGCTCAATGCGAAATGGCGCGCCTCCGGCATCGAGCTGCCGTTCAAGGCCCGCATGGGCATCAATTCGGGCTATTGCAATGTCGGCAATTTCGGCAGCAGCGACCGCATGGACTACACCATCATCGGTGCCGAGGCGAACCTCGCCGCGCGCCTGCAATCGATCGCCGAGCCCGGCGGCATCGTGCTGAGCTACGAGACCTTCGCGCTGGTCAGCGACGTCGTCCGCGCCCACGCGCTGCCCGCGATCACGATGAAGGGCATCAGCCGCGAAGTCATTCCCTATTCGGTCGACGCGCTGAACGATGCGGCGGCCGAAACGAGCGGGATCATCACCGAGCGAGCGCCGGGGCTGGAGCTCTATCTCGATCCCGCCGTGGTCAAATCCGGCGACGCGGCGCGGGTGCGCTCGCTGCTGGAGAACGCGCTGGCCTCGCTGAAGCCGGCGTGAGGAGCACGCGCGTTGCCGTTTCCCATCGACGGAGTGTCCCGTATGGCACCCCTCTCCCTAGCCCTCCCCCACAAGGGGGGAGGGAACGCACCTTTGATGTGGCGACGTTGTCCGACTATCGCGGACGTCGATCATGGTGCGACGTCTCTCCGTACTCCGCTCGGCTCCCTCCCCCCTTGTGGGGGAGGGCGGGGGAGAGGGGTAGCCCAGCAAAAGGGCGTCGTGAGTCACCTCACCGCGCGGCGCCTTCCGTAAACGCCGTCTCGATCACGTCGCCGAAGGGTTGCCAGGAGCGGCCGTCGAACTGGACCAGCCGCATCTGCCTGATCGGCAGGTAGCTGTTCGGCGAGGTGTTCATCCTGATGTTGGGCAGGGCGACCGAGGGCTGATAATTCCTCAGCGAAGCCGCCTGACGCATGATGTTCTCGCGCGACAGGTCGTCGCCGCACTGCTTCAGCACCTGCGTCAGCGCCTCTGCCGCGGCGTAGCCAAAGAGTGCAGCGCTGCTGTTGGTGCTTTCGTCGTGATGGTACTTGTCCATGAAAGTGAACCAGTCCTTCATGGCAGGATCGTCCTTCCATGCGGGATCGCTCGGGTCCTTCAGGAAGGCCGCCGAGATCACGCCGGAGGAATTCTCCAGGCCTGCGTGCGCCATCGCGTTGGCGATCGAGGCGGAGGCGTCATTGACGATGAAGACCGGGCGCCATTTCAGTGCCGCCGCCAGCTTGATCACCTTGGATGCCGTCGACGGTACGCCGAGAAAGACGAAAATATCGGCGCCGGCCCGCTTGAGGATCGAGACGTGCCCGTCGAGATGCTCGTCATTGATGTCGAAGGCGATGTCGACGAGGACGAGACGGTTCAGATCGCCAAGTCCTTCCTCCATGCCCTTGAGAAGCGCACGCCCGAACTGGTCGTTCTGCCAGAGCACCACGATCTTCTTCCTGGGATAATAGGCCTGGAGATAGTTGGCGTAGATGCGCCCCTCCGACCGGTACGACGGCTGCCAGCCCATGGTCCAGGGAAACGCCTTGGCCTGGCTCAGCTCCTCGTCTCCGGAGGCGACGAACAGTTGCGGAATTTTCTTCGCGTTCAGATACCAGCGCGCGGCGAGATTGCCCGGCGTGCCGAACGAGCCGAACATCAGATGCACGTCGTCCTTCTCGACAAGATTGCGGGTCAGCTCCAGCGCGGTCGTCGGGTCGGAATTGTCGTCGCGGGTGATGAAACGGATCTTGCGGCCGTTGATGCCGCCGCGCGCGTTGACCATGTCGAAATAGGCCGATTCCGCCTGGCCGATGGCGCCGAACTCCGAGAGCGGTCCCGAATACGGCATGACATTGCCGATGCGGATTTCGTTGCCCGCGGTGGGTTGATCGGCGCGTTGCTCGGACATCGCGCCGAGCGACGCGAACGCGATCATCGAAACGAACAGCATCCTGCCGGTGACGCCCATACTCAACACCTTGTCGTTGGCCCCCAACGAGGTCGGCTCGATCCGCAGCAAGGCGAGTTGATCTAGGTCAAGCGTTTGTCGAAGCTGTGGCTTGAACGGCCTCTTCTGCAACGCAGCTGTCTGCCCGAGGAAAGGGGCAAGCGTGCTGACGCGCCGACAATCGAGAGAGTGTGCCGTGTGGCACCCCTCTCCCTAGCCCTCCCCCACAAGGGGGGAGGGAACACACCTTGCTTGTGGCGAGTGCATTTTGACTCATTGGCTTCATAACGATGAGCGTACAGAGAAGCCACGCGCTCCGCTGCGCTCCCTCCCCCCTTGAGGGGGAGGGCGGGGGAGAGGGGTAGCCCAGCAAAAGGTCTGTGCCGTTAGCGTACCGCCACCAACCGGCCGCTACGGCAAGCCCCGCGCCTCGAGTTGATGCACCAGCAGCAGCGTCGGCTCGGCGAGGCTGTCGCCGGAGCCGTCGAGGCCGAAGGCGCTTGCGATGCCGTCGCGGCTGCGCAGCAGTGCGCTACGCGGACAATGGCCGGCGCCGCAGAGCGTCTTCTTCAGGGTTTCGCCCTGCGTCGTGATGCCGGCGGAATCATCCGCCGCCCAGGCCAGCACGATCGGGATGTCGACATTGAGGATGCCGGGGAAGACCGAACGCTTGTTGTACTGGCTGGCGTCGCTGCCGAGATAGGCCTTCTCGCTATCGCTCGCGTCCTTGCCGGCGCGGTAGACCCCGGACACCAGCACGAGCGCCGCGACGTCGGCGCGGTCGGTCTGGAGTTCGGGATGGGCCAGCAGGGTGGCGACATGGAAGGCGCCGGCGCCGTAGCCGACCGCAACGATTTCGCGGGCGTCGCCGTTGAACAGGTCGATATTGCCGTGGACCCAGGACAGCGCCGCCGCCACGTCGGTCGCACCCGCCGGCCACGTCGCCGAGGGCGCCAGCCGGTAGTTGACGCGCACGCCGATCATGTCGTTGCGTGCGGCAAAGCACATGGCCTGGTCCTGGATCTGGCGCGACAGCTCCGGCGCGGAGCGGTCGCCGGTGAAGGTGTCGCCGGTCACGAACAGCAGCACCGGCCGCGGCGTATCCGCCTTGGTCGTGGCGGTGGCGACATCGAGCACATTGGCTTCGCTCTCGCCGTAGCGCAGGCCGCGCGAGAAGGTGACCTGCTCGCACAGCCGCGCGGTGCCGCCCGCGGTGGTGTCGTTGTCGGTGAGGCCGACCCGGACAACGTCGGATGGCGCGGCCGGCCACATCGGTAGGGGGCCGTGCGCGGAGGCTGCCGTCACGCCCAGGATCAGAAAAAATGCGAGGAAATTCTTCATGTCGGTGTTGGCCCTGCGTGCCCGATATGGGCTCGCGCGTTTGGCCCGTCTTTTCAATTCGCCTTATTAGTTAGCTGGTCATGAGGCGATTTCACGGCACCCATGGTTCTCCCGGCTCGTCTCCACGCGTGGATCATTTTCCCGGCTGGAACGTGCAATCCGCCCCGCTGCCGTCCTTCCGGCGGATGGCATTGGGGTCGATCGTGCAGCTCAGCTTGGTCAGGCTCTCGAAATTCGATCCTGCGGCGCCGTCGGGCGGAATGCCGGCCAGGGCTTCGGTGGCGAAGATCTCGCTGGCCGTGGAGCCATTCACTGTCCTGGTCTTCTTGCCGAAGGTGACCTCGCAGTTCCGCACGGTGATGTCGACATTGCCGGCGCGGCAGACGATTCGATCGGCCGTCACCACGATCGGCTTCTTGTAGGGAATGTCGCTGTTGGCGGCGAACAGCATCGCCATCGCCTTCTTCTCGGCGCCGGACAGGACCGACGACAGCGGCGCGATCACCCCCGCGAGCGCCAGCGCCGTCGAGCCCGAGACTTTTGCGGGCGTCGCGTCGGAGGCATCGGCGACGCCGGAGGCGGTAGCGACAACGAGGGTGCAGACGAGGATCAATCGACCGGCTTTCATCTTGCCTCCCTGGACCTGCTATCGCGGCTTCCCTTCGGGCGGCGCGTGGAACCAGCTTAGCATGTAAACGCGAATTAGAAGGCAAGTTCGCCGGGCCTTGCACCTTTGCGCGGTGCGGCTGTTTTGCCCCGAGGTGTCAAACGGTTATGTCGCGCGGCCGAGCCTTCGCACCGACACGGCCGTTCTACTGTGCATGGGGTTGTTTTCGCGTTTTTTGTTTTGGCCCGCCTGTCAGGCCTGCTTCATCGTCCGGAAGGTGATGGAATAGCGGCGCGCCTCGACCGGTGGGATGCTGTGCTCCCATTGCGACCGCGCCTCGCCGTCCATCACGTAAAGCGAGCGCGGCCGGGCTTCGAGCGTGTGGCGCTCCCATTTGTCGCCGCTGCGGCGGCGGAAGCGGAATTTGCAGGACGAGCCGAGCGACAGGCCGAGGATCTTGTCGAAATGCGGCTTGTCGCGGTGCCAGCCGATGCCGACGCCGGCCTCGTATTCGGTACAGAGCACCTGCCGCACGCTGCCGCTGGCGAGGCCCGCCCATGCCTCGACCTGCCGCGCGATGGGGAGCACCCAGCCCGGGATCGGCTCGGCCTCGGCCAGCCGCTGCAGCGAATAGTCATAGCGATAGCCGAAGGACGTCACCCGGCGCTTGCCCTCGAAGGCGCCGAACTGGAAGCGCTGGAGCGGCAATGCTGCGATGCGGCCGATGAGCGCCTGCTCGGCGGCGGCCTCGACGAAGTCATCGGCATAGCGAAGACCGGCAGGCCCTGCGTGCGGATCGGCGAACAAACCAAGCTGCGTCATTCCTCGCATTTCCGTGATGGAACCTAATGGTGGCTGATGCGACTTACATATGACGCGGAAAGTAACGTGCGAGGCTGTCATGGCAGAGAAGCATACCGCCGATCCGGCAGAGATCATGCGGGCGACCGGTCATCCTGAGCTGGAATACGCCGCCGGCTGGACCATCGCCGGTCTGGTCACCATCGGCACCATCGTCGCCGCCTGGGTGTTCGCGATCTAGCCCATTGGAAACTGCAGCTCGAACGCCGCGCCCTGCTCGGTCGGCTTGAGCCTGATCGAGCCGCCATGGCTCGCCATCACCGCGTGTGCGATCGCCAGCCCCATCCCGGTGCCGCCCTGGTCGCGGCGGGTGGTGAAGAACGCGTCGAAGATCCTGTCGCGGTTCGGCGCCGAGATCGGCTCGCCGTCATTACTCACAGTCAGAAGCAGGGTCGTGCGCTCATCGATCGCCTCCAGCCTGATTCTCCCAGCCTTGTGCCGCATCGCATTGTCCGCGAGGTGCGACAGCACGATCAGCGCCTTCTCGGCCGACATGCCGATCATCAGGTCGAGGCTGCCGCTGGCCTCGATCGAGCTCGCCGGAAACCGGCTCCTGAGATCGGCAACTACGGGCGCCAATTCCGTGCGCTCGTTTTGCGGCAGGCTTTCGGCACGCGCGAGTTCGCGAAGCCGCTGCGCCATCGCTTCCAGCCGCTTTGTGTCGGACAGGATGTTGGCGATGAACATCTCCTGCTCGACCAGCGTCAGGCTGCCCGCTTTGCCCTGAACCGAATCCTGCAACAGCTCGGCGGCGCCCTTGATCGAGGTCAGCGGTGATTTCAGTTCGTGGGTGAGGTGGGCCGAGAAGGTCGCGATATAGTCCGAGCGCCGCGCGAGCTGTTCGGCCATGCCGAGGAAACTGTGCGAGAGCTGGGCGAACTCGCGCGTGCCGTAGTGCCGCAACGGCCTGAACGCCTCGCGGTCGCCGCGGCCAATTCTGGTGGCGCGATCGATCAGCTCGCGCATCGGCAGCGTGATGGTGCGCGAGAATACGAGGCCGATCGCGATCGTGCCGAGAACCACGGCAAGACCCGCCAGCACGAACTTGGCCCGCTCCTGGTAGAGATGGTCGAAGATGTTGCTCGGTGTCCGCGTCGTGTAGATCACCCCTGCGACGCGGTTGTTGACGATAACAGGCATGGCCGAAAACACGTGGACGCCGAGGCCGCGGCTGAAGGAATAGATCGACGGCGGCGGCTTGTCGGGCACTCGGTTGCGCAGGGTGGCGCGGTATTGCCCATGCAGCGCGTCAGCGACCTCCTCGATATGGGCGAGCGATTGCCCGACCTCCTGCCGCCCGGCGATCACCACGCCTTGGGAATCGAGGATGCGAAAGCCTGCCAGCGTCACCTTCTGGGTCTCGCGGATGATCGGCGTCAGTCTTGCGCCGATCTCGACATAGACGGGCTGCGCCGGCTGCGGAGCGGCTTGCGCCTCGGGCCGCCGCCGCAACAAATCGTTGGCGGTGAGGTCGAGCGCGGGACGGATCGGGGTGACCTGGTCGCCCGGATCAGGCAGCACGTTCGGCGGCACCTCGGCGCCGAGCGTCAAGCCGCTGTCGAGCCGCGCCGTGACTTCCTGCGCATAGATCGTCGCGAGCACGCGGCTCTGCGCAATCAGCTCGGCCTGGGTCTGGCGGATCAGCTGGTTGTCGTAGAGACGGAAGAAGAACAGGCCGACCAGCGGCAGCACGCCGACGGTCGCCAGCACCGTGAAGATCACGAGGGTGAGCGACGGCCGCCATTTGTCGGGCGCGGCGCTCATGCCTCTTTCTCGCAGCGGCCGAGCTTGAAGCCGACGCCGTGGATGGTCTCGATGACGTTGTCGCAGGCCAGCGCCGCGAGCTTGGCGCGGATGTTGCGGACGTGGCTGTCGATGGTGCGGTCGGAGACCTGGATGTTGAGCTGGTAGGCCGCTCGCATCAGCTGCTCGCGATTGAACACCGAGGTCGGCCGGGTCAGGAACGCGCGCAAGATGCCGAACTCGATCGCGGTCAGCTTCAGCGGCGTGCCGGCGAACGACGCGACATGCTGCTCGGGATCGATCAACAGGCCGCCTTGCGCGAGTGCCGACGGCCCCGCCTTGGCCTCGCCATTGCGCGGGCCGAGACGGCGCAGGATGACGTTGACCCGCGCCACCAGCTCGCGCGGGCTGAACGGCTTCGTCACGTAGTCGTCGCCGCCGATCTCGAGGCCGAGGATGCGGTCGATCTCCTCGTCGCGGGCCGACAGGAACAGGATCGGCACGTCGGAGGCTTTGCGCACCTCGCGGCAGACGTCGAGGCCGTCGAATTCGGGCATGCCGATGTCGAGCACGATCAGGTCAGGCCTGTCGGCGGCAAAGCGGGTCAGCGCCTCCTTGCCGTCGCGCGCCTCGATCACGTCCATGCCGGCTTTCTTCAAAGCGACGCGGATGACCTCGCGGATATGGCCTTCGTCGTCGACGATGAGAATGCGATGCGCCAAGAATCTCTCCGCTGCCCCGTCAGCCCGCCGGCTGAGCTTTCGTCAGCGCGTCCAGCCTGCGCTGAAGCCGCCAATTCCGGAATCCCCAGCTCCGCCAGGCCAGATCCTGACGCTGGACTTCTACAAGCCGATCGCGCCGCGACACAAGGCAGTTGTCGCCCGGGCGATGAGCGATGACCTCGTCGAGGGCAGGCAGCGCCTGCGGCCCGAGTGTGAGGAGATAGTTGGCGTCGATGCTCAAGCCCTTCCCCGACATTTCGTTGCTGTGGCTCAGATTATAGTCGGCGATGAACGCGTCGAAGTTCACCAGCGAGCAGCCATACAGGGCGATCGTTAACGCGATCAGATTGGCGCCGACGAGCCATTGGTTGGACCTGTCGAGCACGATGCGGGCGACGATCAGGATCAGCCCGAGCGCCACCAGCCCCATCCAGATGAAGGCCGCGATGCGCCAGTAGGTCAGCATGTAGATGTCGACGTAAAGGTCGAGGCGAAGGATGGAGGAGGCGACGAGCAGGACGTTCTGTCCCACCCAGAGATAGACCAGCGGCCGGATGATCTTCGATTTCTCCGCCGGACGGCCCGGGCGCATCGCCACCAGCACGAAGGCGGCGGCGAGGAGCGCGGTCGCGATCAGCGGATAGGCGCCGCGATGGGCATAGGCCGCATAGGTCAAATTAGTCGGCAGCGCGACATGCCCCCAGAGATAGATACCGTCGAGGATCGATTGCGCAGCGAACAGCAGGTTGAACAGGATCAGCGAGCGCAGGATGGTGGAGGGGCACAGGAACTGAGCCGAGACTTGGGACGGCAGCGGCGGCGGCACGGAGCCATCGACGACCGTCGTGGTGGGAATCGTCCTGCGCCGCCAGCGCACATGGATGAACGGCCAGACCAGCGCCAGCATCATGGTCCAGAACAGCACGCGCGGGATGCTGATACACTCGAACATGAGCTTTGGATTGAGCAGAGACACCCACTGCTCGATCACCGGATTGGCCGCCGCGAACAGCGCGACGAAGGCGGTGCTCATCACAGCAGGCATCAGCCAGAGTGCGATGCCCCGGGTGAACCCCGACATGTTGAAGATCTGCAGCGCGTCGAGGAAGAACCTGAAGGGCCCGAGCAGGAAGAGGTTGCGCAGCGCGCGCGCACGTTCAGTGAGTTCGGTCGTTTCCGGATTGGTCGCGATCAGAAGCGCGATGGCCAGCGCCATGGTGAGGATCAGGAAGGTGAGCATGTTGAGCTCCTCGACTGCCGGTGCGAGGCCGGCGACGAGAATGACCGCGCCGATCATGGCGCGTCGCAGGTCCAGTGCCGCATGATTGAACAACACCGACACGCAAGCCGTCGCGATCGCAAAGAGCGTCAGCGATAGCCCGATACGCGGGCCATAGAACAGCCAGTCGGCGAGCGCAACCAGTGCCAGTGCGAGGCCAAGCTTGGCAAGAATGGAGGAAGGCCTGATCGGCTGGAGGTCCGCTGCTATCGTCGAAGCCAGGCTCGTCATGTTCAAATGGCCTTTCGTGAATGGTGGCATCACGAAGTCTGAACGTCGTTTGTGCAGAAGGCGGGATCGTCGTCTGCACGGCTTCAGGAGTCTTTTGCAGATTATGTGCAGACGCGCTTTTGGTCCTTACGCGGCGCAGATCGCTTTGATAGGTGCGATGCATACATCACCTTGGGCGTGACGCATCATGCAGCTCCTCAACCGCACCGGTCTCATCCTGCTCTGGCTTGCCGCGCCTCTCGTCGCATTTGCGGCCGCGAACAAGAACGACCCCTATCTTCTCGTGCTGCGCGGCGTCGGAAACATCGCGATTGTCGTCACAAGCATCGTAATGGTCATCGTGCTGCTGCACCGCGGGCGCTGGCGCAGCATCCCGGGCAAGCTGCTCGTCATGCTCTGGTGCATTCCGCCGCTCCTGATGTCGGCGGCGCACCTGAAATTTGAACTGCGCAAGCACGATGTTCTTGCCGCCAGTGCGGCCGAGGCGCGTCAGCTCGGACCTCACTTCATGGTCGGCTATACCTCCTTCCCGGAGGTCGCGCGCCTCGCCGAGCAAGGCTTGATCGGCGGTATCTACGTCACCCGGCACAACATCCGCGGTCGGACCGCCGAGTCACTGCGTGCCGAGATCGCGGCGCTCCAGGACAAGCGGCGAGCCGCCGGCCTGCCGCCGCTGGTCGTGGCCGCGGACCAGGAGGGCGGCATCGTCGGGCATCTTGCGCCGCCGCTGACGAAGCTGCCGGCGCTGGCGACGCTTGCCGGGCTTGCCCCCGATGACCAACAGGCCAAAGCGGCAGAGTTCGGCCGCATCCACGGACGTGAACTCGCCGGGCTCGGTGTCAACCTCAATCTCGCGCCGGTGCTCGATCTCAAGCCGCCGGGCCGGCGCAATCGTCTCGACTTCCACACACTCATCGGTCAGCGCGCGATTGCGACCGATCCGGCCGTCGTCGGCGCGATCGCGCGCGCTTATGTGCGCGGGCTGGAGCAATCCGGCGTCGGCGCCACGCTCAAGCATTTTCCCGGCATCGGGCGCGTGCGCACCGATACGCATCATTTCAGTGCCAATCTCGACACGCCGGTCGGGGAGCTGGAGGCAACCGACTGGCTCCCGTTCCGCGAGGTGCTGTCGCGTTCGCGCAGCGCGATCATGGTCGGGCATGTCAGGCTCACGGCCGTCGATCCCGATCGCGCCGCCTCGCATTCGAAGCGTGTCGTCGAGGGGATCATTCGCGACAAATGGGGCTATCAGGGCGTCGTGATGACCGACGATCTCGTCATGGGCGCGATCTACCAGCACGACGTCTGCCAGGCCGTGGTCGAGGCCATCAACGCGGGGGTCGATCTGCTGCTGGTCGCCTATGACGGCGCGCAATTCTACCGGATTTTCGCTTGCGCCCTGGATGGATCGCGGCAAGGTAAGCTCGATACGGCGATGCTACGCGCGAGCGAAGCGCGGCTCGCGCGGGGTTTCCCGTCCGAGCAGGCACGAGCCGCCTCACCCACCGTCAGCGCCGCCCGCCAAGACTAGCCCTTCGCGAACTGCCGGTAGTCAGGCTCGCGATGAAACCAGAACTCGTAGCCGGTGATGGCCTTCTGCATGGCGACGTCGTGGATCGGCTGGTTGAGCGGAATGACGGGAACATCGCGCATGCAGAGCGCGATGAAATCCTTCACGGCCTTGTCGTACTCGGCAGCATCCGTGGTGAACCGCGCCTTGTCGATCAGCGCGTCCATCTCCTTGTTCTGGTACGAGGAGATGTTGAAGATCGAGTTGTTGCCGTGGAAATTCCAGTAGAAGTAATACTCGGGATAATCGAGCCAGCCGCTGAAACGATTCAGCGCGAGCGGGAGCTCCTTCTTGTTCAGCGTCGTGCGCCAGTTCGCGCCGGGGATCTTCTCGATCGCCGCCTTGATGCCGATCTTGGCGAGACTTTCCTGGATCAGGATCGCGGTCGGCTCGCCGACCGTGGCGGTGCCGGTGTCGAGCGACAACGTTGTGTCCAAGCCGGCTTCAAATCCCGCCTCCTTCATCAACGCCTTGGCCTTGTCGAGATCGGTTACGTACGGAAACGCCTGCGGCCAGACCGGCTTCGAGACGTCTGCTGCTCCGCCATACATGGGAACGGCACGCCCAAAGAACGCGCTGTTCTGGATTTGCTCATACGGCATCGCCCAGGCGACGGCTTGGCGCAGTTTCACATTGTCGAACGGCGGCTTTGCCGTGTTCAGCGCAAGGGACCAGAGCGCGTTCGGGATCGGCACGCCCGAGACCTTGACCTTGCCCTCCTTGATGATCTGTTCGAAGTCACGCGGCGCGAAGCCGCTGGAGATATCCGCATCGCCCCGCTCCAGCATGGCGCGGCGGGTGCCGGCGGAGGGGACGTCGCGCGCGATCACGCGCTTGAGCTTCGGGAGAGGTCCACACTTCCAATCGTCGAAGCGCGCCAGCACGGTCTCGCTGCCCGGCTTCCAGCTTTCGATCCTGTAAGCGCCGCCGCCAGCCTCGTTGTTCCTGAGCCACGCCAGCGCCCACGGGTCTTCCGCCGTCGCGTTCTTTTTCGCGAGCTCCGCGTTGATGATGAAGGGCACGACCACCGCGACGTGGAACAGCAGCATCTTGTCCTTGCGCACATAGTCGATGCGGAAGGTGTGGTCGTCGACCACGACGAACTGCTCGGGCTTTTCCAGCGATCCCGCCGACATCTGGAACGTCGGAAAGCCGCCGACCTTCACCGCGCGGTCGAACGACCATTTGACGTCCTTCGCGGTGACCGGCGTGCCGTCGTGGAATTTTGCGTCCTTCCGCAATTTGAAAGTGCAGGACATGCCGTCGGCGGCGACCTCCCAGCTCTCGGCGAGTTCAGGTGCGAGCTTCTCGCGGTCATAAGACAGGGTGCCGTCCGGGAGGTTCTTGGAGGCGTAGCTCAGTAGGCGATCGTAGCAATTCCAGGACAGCCCGTTCACGGTCTGGTTGGAGCCGACGCCCTGCATGTCGAGCGAGTTTGGCCCGAGCTCCTGCACCACCAGCAGCGTCTCGGCACGACCCTGCGCCCGGGCGAGACGGGGCGCAACGGCCGCTATTCCGGCGAGGCCGAAGCCACCGAGCACGCTGCGGCGGTTTAGGTCGAAAGATGATGCGCTCATGGGTGCCTCACTCTTGAGAGATTTGCACCATAAAGAGGCAAGGCGCATGCCATCGGCCGCGCTTCACGGCGTCGGATGCTGCGCGGACCTTCAATTCTACGGCGTCACCGCTCCGCGGCCGACGGCGCGCGGGGCTGTCAGCTCTTTCCAGGTGGAATTGGCGACATGCACCGGCGAGAACGCAGGGCGTTCGACATAATGGCCGTCGCCGGCCTCGGCGCGCAGATCGCCATCCTTCCAGACGATTCGGCCGCGCGACAGCGTCGCCGCCGCTCCGCCGGTGCAGGAAAAGCCCTCGAACACGTTGTAGTCGATCCGGCTCATCTGCCGCTTCGCGCTGATGGTCCTGCTCGCCTTGGGATCCCAAACTACAATATCCGCGTCCGAGCCGACGGCGACCGCGCCTTTGCGCGGATAGATGTTGAGGATGCGGGCGATATTCGCCGAGGTCACTGCGACGAATTCTTCCTTCGTCAGCCGTCCAGTGGCGACACCCGCGGTCCATAGCAGCGCGAGGCGATCTTCGAGGCCGCCGGTGCCGTTCGGGATCTTTCTGAAATCGCCGAGCCCGAACCGCTTTTGCTCGGTGGTGAAGGCGCAGTGGTCGGTCGCGACCACCTGCAGCGAGCCGGCTTGCAGGCCGGCCCAAAGACTATCCTGATGCGACCTGTCGCGGAACGGCGGCGACATCACGCGCTGCGCGGAATGATCCCAATCCTTGTTCTGATATTCATCGGCGTCGAGCAGCAAGTGCTGGATCAGCGGCTCGCCATAGACGCGTTTGCCGGTTGCGCGTGCCCGCGCGATCGCCTCATGCGCCTCGCGGCAGCTCGTGTGCACGATGTAGACCGGAGTCCCCGTCATGTCGGCGATCATGATGGCGCGGTTGGTGGCTTCGCCCTCGACCTCCGGTGGCCGCGAGTAGGCGTGTCCTTCGGGCCCGGTGACGCCGCGCGCGATCAGCGCCTCCTGCATCAGGGCGACGACGTCGCCGTTCTCCGCATGCACGACCGGCATGGCGCCGAGATGGGCGCATCGGGCGAACGAGTTGTAGAGCTCGTCGTCGTTCACCATCAGCGCACCCTTGTAGGCCATGAAGTGCTTGAAGGTGTTGATGCCGTAGGTTTTGACCACGGTCTCCATCTCGTCATGGATCTGCTTCGACCAGGATGTTACGGCCATGTGGAAGCCGTAGTCGGAGGCCGCCTTCTCGGATTTGTGTCGCCACTCCTGATAGGCCGCGAGCATCGATTGGCCGGGATCGGGCAGGCAGAAATCCACCACCATGGTGGTGCCACCGGCCAGCGCCGCCTTGGTTCCCGATTCGAAATCGTCCGCGGTGACCGTGCCCATGAACGGCATTTCGAGATGGGTGTGCGGATCGATGCCGCCTGGGATGACGTAGGCGCCGCCGGCATCGATGATCTCGCTGCCGGTGGGCGCATCGAGCGACTGCCCGACCGCGACGACGGTCGCGCCGTCGATCAGCACGTCCGCCCGGCGCGAATGATCATGATTGACGACGGTGCCGCCGCGGATGAGGAGGGGCATTGGAGCTCCGGAGAGAGGCGTAAACCTCGCGAAGCTAAGCGCGCCGCATGCGATGCGACAGGTGAAATTTTAGTCAGGCACCGCCGACAGTTGAGCCGTGTTCTCTCCGGCCTCTACGCCGCCCGCGCGATCAGTCCGTCGACCATCGCGCGCACCAGGCCCGCGATTTCCTCCCGGAGCGCCGGCAGCGGTACCGAGACGAGCTTCTGCTCCAGCCCCAGCGCCACCATGCCATGCACCGCCGAGAACAGGCTGCGCGCGGTGATGCCGAGCTCCTCCCGACTGCGTTTTGGAAACAGCGCGGCCAGCGGCTGGTGGACGTGGCGGAACAGCCGCATCTGGTCGTCGATGGACCAGTCGGGAAGGGGCTTGTCGGCTGCCATGCGGTGCTCGAACAGAGCGCGCCACAGTTCGAGATTTTCCGCGGCGAAATCGCAATAGGAGAGGGCGATGCGGACCAGCCGCTCCTGCGGCGACGGCTCGCCCGCGCTTTCCGCCGTGCTCAGGGCCTCGTCGAGCCGAAGCAGCGTGCGCGAGCCGACGCGCAGGATCAGCTCGTCCACATCGGCGACTAGATTGTAGACCGCGCCGTTGGCGCAGCCGATCTCGCGGGCGAGATCGCGGGTTTTCAGGCCCGCCAAGCCCCTGTCGGCGATCATTCGTTCCGCAGCCAGGATCAAATCGGATCTGAGTTTCTCTCGACGTTCCAACGCCTTAGTCATCTACAACCAAATTTCTGAGCGTTGCTCAAATATTTATTGAACGATGTTCAAGTTTCTTGCTACAAACCGTCTGTGAGCGACGCTCATAACAGGGAGCTTCAGATGTTCAAGACCGTAGTGACACTTTTCCGCGGCAGCGTGGCCGCCGCGGGCGAGGAGCTGGAAGACCGGACGGCCCTTCTGATCCTCGATCAACAGATGCGCGACGCGGCTGCCGCCCTCGAGCGGGGCAAACGGACCCTGGCGCTGGCGATCGCGCAGGACCAGCAGGAAGGTCGCAAGCTCGAGGCGACCGTCGCCCGCATCGCCGATCTCGAGACGCGCGCGGTTGCGGCGCTCGCCGGCGGCCGCGAGGATCTCGCCAACGATGCCGCTAAAGCCATCGCCGGCCTGGAGGCTGATCGCGATGCAGCGCTGACGGCGCGCGCCTTGTTCGCAACCGAGATCGCCCGGTTGAAGCGGCACGTCGCAAGCGCGCAAGCCCGCATCACCGAGCTCGACCGCGGCCGCCGTGTCGCCCGTGCCTCGGAGGCGGTGCGCTCGCTTCGCCGCAGCGGCATCGATGCGGCACGCCCCTACGAATCTACGCTGCCGGAGGCGGAGAGCACTTTGAGGCGTCTTCGTGAGCGGCAGATGGAAGCCCAGGCCGCCGACGACGCGCTGGTCGAGCTCGATGCGGCCACCGGTCCGCTCGCCACCGCCGAAAAACTCGCCGAGCAGGGTTTTGGCCCCCGGCTCAAGACCACCGCGGACGACGTGCTGGCGCGGTTGAAGTCCAAGCGCACGCCGACTGTCTGATCCCAAACCTCATCATCGTTCGAACCAGCAGGAGACCATCATGAACCAGAATGGCCAGCCCCACAGCGGCGCCTGGGTGACTTTCACTTACGTGTCCTTCGCAGCCTCCGCCTTCCTCATCGCCATCGGCATCTTCTTCATGCCGATCGACCTCTGGATGAAGGGTTATCTCACCATGGGCATCGTCATGCTGATCCAGACCTGCATCACCCTGACCAAGACGGTCCGCGACAACCATGAAAGCAGCCGGATGGTGAACCGCATCGAGGATGCCAAGGCGGAACGTCTGCTGATGGAAGTCTCCAAGGCGGCTTGAGAGGTATAGGCAACACGTAAGTAAGCAGCGGAGCAATTCGCTCCGCTGCTTCGGCGCCGGCACGTATTGCACCCGCGAAATGCAACCGAGCCATGACGGATCGCGCGGGCGCGCGCCCTTGCGCACCGGCGGCGGCCGGAGCACTCTGCGCGAGCGGCACACAAAGAATGCCGCCAAAAAGATGTGCTTATAATTACCTTGGCGAGGAACCTTATGGCAGCGATGCGGATCGACTGTGACATCCACCCGGCGGTTGGTGGCACGCGCACGACGCTGCTGCCTTATCTCAGCGATCACTGGAAAGAGCAGGTCGTGAGCCGCGCCATCGACGGGCTCGACCTGACCTCCTATCCGCCGGGCATGCCGCTGGCGGGCCGCGCCGACTGGCGGCCGAAGAATGGGGCCAAGCCCGGATCCGATCTCGCGATGGTGCAGAAGGGCGCGTTCGACCAGCTTGGCGCGAGCCACGCGATCATCAACGTGCTCTATGGTGCGCAGGCCGTGTTCGACCCCTACATGGCGGCCGACTTCTGCAAGGCGATCAACGACTGGATCGCCACTGAGTGGCTGTCGCGCGATCCGCGCCTGCGTGCCTCGATCGTGGTGCCGATGCAGGACCCGGAACTGGCGATCGAGGAGATCGAGCGCCGCGCCGGTGATCACCGCTTCGTCTCGATCCTCGTGCTGGCGCAAGGCGAGACGCTGCTGGGTCGGCGGCATTTCTGGCCGGTCTATCGGCTCGCCGAGAAATACAAGCTGCCGCTCGCGATCCACGCCGGCACGCAATATCGGCAGGCGCCGAGCTCGGCCGGCTGGCCGTCGCACCGCTACGAATATTACTTCGTCGAGGCGCAGGCGTTTCAGGCGCAGATCCTGAGCCTGATCTATGAGGACGTATTCGGCAAGTTTCCGGACCTCAAGGTCGTGCTGATGGAATCCGGCGTGAGCTGGCTGCCGGCCTTCATGTGGCGCGCCAACAAGACGTGGCGCGGGGTGCGCGTCGAGGTGCCCTGGGTCGAGCGCGAGCCGGCTGCGATCATTCGCGACAATTTTCGCGTCACCATGCAGCCGTTCGACGCACCTGGCGACGCGAAAAGCGTCGAGGAGATCATCGACCAGATCGGTTCTGAGAAGATGTTCCTGTTCGCGTCCGACTATCCGCACTGGCAGTTCGACGGCGACGATCCGATCCCGCCGAACCTGCCGAACAGCATCATCTCGAAGATGTGCGTCGACAACCCGCTGGAGACGTTTCCGCGGCTGTCGCTCGCCAACTGACTTTGGAGGTTCGCATGAGTGAAGTCATCGACCGCCCGCTGGGGGAAGACGAGAAGCCCGCCGCCTCGCGGCTGCGCATCGTCGATTGCGACGTCCATCCGAGCCTGCATTCGCCCGACGATCTCAACGAGTTCCTGCCAAAGCGCTGGCAGCAGCATCTGAAGGAATATGGCAGCCATTTGCGCACGCCGTATCTGTTTACCACGCCTTATCCTCGCTCCTCGCCGTTGATCGCGCGCCGCGATGCCTGGCCGCCGACGGGCGGGCCGCCCGGCTCGGATCTCGCCTTCATGCAGAAGCAGCACCTCGATCCGCTCGACGTCGAGTTCGGGATTTTGCAGGTGCTCGACCTCTTCATCTTCTCGCAGCAGAATCTCGAATTCGGCGCCGCGATCCAGCGTGCGATCAATGATTGGCAGTTGGCGTTCTGGTCACATCGCGACCCGCGCTTGAAGGCTTCGATCCTGGTCGGTCAGGATGGCGTCGATCTCGCCCTTGCCGAGATCGAACGCTGCGCGAAAATCGGCGAATACATCCAGATCAACGTCTCGCCGCGCGCCAACGAGCCGCTCGGCCGCCGACGCTATTGGCCGATCTACGAACGTGCTGAGGCGCTGGACCTGCCGCTCGGCATCCATGTCGGCGGATATGGCGGGCATGCGCCGACCGGTGGCGGCTGGCCGTCCTATTATGTCGAGGAGCACCAGTCGAACGCGCACACGATTGCGGCGCAGCTTGCCAGTCTCGTGATCGAGGGCGTGCCGCAGCGCTTCCCAAAATTGAAGTTCGTCTTCATCGAGGGCGGCTTCGGCTGGATCCCGTCCGCGGTGTGGCGGATGGACCAGCATTTTGAGCGCTTCCGCAGCGAGGTGCCGCATCTCAAGCGCAAGCCGTCGGAATACGTCCGTGAGCATTTCTGGTTCACGACGCAACCGATCGACGAACCTGACGAGGCCCGGCACCTGCGCTCGCTGATGGAATGGGTCGGCATCGATCGTCTCTTGTTCTCGTCGGACTATCCGCACTGGGATTTCGACGATCCGCGCTTCGCCTTCAAGACGCCGCTGACAGAAGCCGAGCGAAAGAAGATCTTCAGCAGCAATGCCCGCGCGGTCTACAAGTTCTGAGAGGGGTCTGAACGGTATGGCCCGTCACATCGTCGCGTCCATCTCGGAGATCCCACCCGGTGGCAACAAGGTCGTCGATGTCGCCGGCCGCGACATTGTCGTGTTCCACGTCAATGGCGAGTTCTTCGCGCTGCTGAACCGCTGCCCGCACGAAGGCGCGCCGCTGGAGAAAGCGGCCTGCGTGGCGCGGCTGACCTCGCCCGAGCCGGGTATCTATCAGCGCTCGCGCGTCGGCGAGATGCTGCGCTGTCCCTGGCACGGCTGGGAATTCGACATGCGCAACGGCCAGTCCTGGTTCGACCCGAAGCGCGTCAAGATAAGGTCATATCCGGTCGCGGTGGAGCGCGGCGAGGAACTCCAGAAAGGTCCGTATGTTGCCGAGACGTTTCCGGTGCATGTTGAGGACAGCTACGTGATTGTCGAGGTCTGACCAGCCGTTTCGGATTGTGATTTCGCCGCAGGTGGGATAAGCCACGCCCGCATTTATCGCGGAGACGAGCCTTGTCGAAACAATCCCTGCGTGAGGAGGCCGAGCGCCTGATCCGCGAATCGATGGAAAAGAAAACCGTCGTCGTCAAGCAGGGCGATACCCGCATCGAGGCCGTCTGCGGTAAATGCGGCGCCCCGAACCGTGTGCAGGCGCCAAAGGGACAGACCCGCATCAAGTTTGCCTGCAAGAATTGCGGGCACCAGCAAGAGACGCTGTAGAGCGCCCCATGTGTAACCTCTCATCCTGAGAGGGTGAGAATCTTTCGTCTAAACGGGCATTTGCCGTAGCCGCTTTGCTATGATTCGATGACGGGGCGAAGCAGGGGCAGATGATGGCTGACGATCAATTGTTCGAAGACTTGCCCGAGCAGGATAAGCCACTACCCAAGGGACGTGGCGCGGTGCGGTTGCGAGAACCGGAACGCAGCCAGATGAGCATGCAGGTCGCGGCATTGGACGATCTGGTAGGGGATGATCATCCGGTCCGCGCGGTTTGGTCGTTTGTCGAGGGGCTGGATCTGTCGGCGCTGTACGACGTCATCAAGGCGCGGGAGGGCGAGCCCGGACATCCGCCGGCCTCGCCGAAG
>NZ_JBVVPL010000004.1:0-139641 GCF_055807615.1 Bradyrhizobium sp. MV1.5
CCCCCCCCCCCCCCCCCCCCCCCCCCCCCCCCCCCCCCCCCCCCCCCCCCCCCCCCCCCCCCCCCCCCCCCCGCCCGGCCCCCCCCCCCCCCCCCCCCCCCCCCCCCCCCCCCCGCTACCCGGGGCTTGCATCGACTTCGGTGATACCGAAATTCATTTGACTCGTCGGGCAAAACAGGGGCAGTATGGCATGATGGCGCCGCTGGAAGCTGGTGGCTCGCCAGCTGCGGAGCGACATGCCGAAAAAAGCAAAACCAAAAAGAAAACTGAAGACCTACCAGACCTCGCTCGGCTTCTACGACCAGGCGATCGCCGCGCCCTCGATGAAGGCGGCGCTGGACGCCTGGGGCGCCAGGTCCAATCTGTTTCGCCAGGGCGCCGCAAAGGAGACCGACGACCCCGACATCGTCGCGGCGACGATGGAGAAGCCGGGCGTGGTGCTCAGGCGTCCGGTCGGATCGGACGGCCCGTTCACCGAGCATTCCGGTTTGCCGACCGATCTCGCTGACGACGAAGCCACGCCGAAGCGTAAGGACAAGTCCAAAGCGAAATCCAAGCCGAAAGAGAGTCCTTCAAAGGCTGCAAAGCAACCATCACGCAAGCTCGACGATCAACAGGCGCGCAAGGCCGCCGCGGCGTTCGAGAAGGAAGAGCGGCGGCGGGACGCCGAGCGCCACAAGGAAGAGGCCGTGCGCGCCAGGGAGCGCGCGCGCCGCGACAAGGCGGTCGCGAGCGCGCAGGCGGCGCTGGACGAGGCGAGGCGGGAGCACGAATCGCGGGCGGAGGCGATCGAAGCCGAGCGCGCCGCGCTCGATCAACGCGCCGAGGCGGAGCAGAGCCGGTGGGACAAGCAGAGGATGAAGCTGACGGAGGCGGTGCGGCGCGCGCGGGAGTAGGGGGCCGGGTCAGAAGCGCGTCGTGCCGTCACTTCTTCGTCATTGCGAGCCAACGGGTCCGCGCGAAGCGCGGCCCGATGACAGGCTCCGAGAAGCAATCCAGAGTCCCTCCGCCGAGAGTCTGGATTGCTTCGCTTCGCTCGCAATGATGGCGGGGCGGCCAGCGTCGGTCATTCCGGCAAAGCTTGATCGCAAATTCGCTTGCCTTGCTTGGCGTCCTTTTGCACTCTGGGGACAAGGAGACCAACGCATGAAGACCATGACTGTCGCGTGTGCGCTCGGAACGGCGCTGGTGCTGTGGAACGTCGGGATATCGGATGCCGAAGCCCGGACGCGGAAGGCTCGCGTGGCGGATGAACAACGGCTGAGGGTCGATGTCCCCGTGCTCAGGCCGACGCCGTGGGATTACAATATCGTTCCGCGCTATCGTTATCGCCCTGAAGACGACCGGGTCGATCCCTACGGCCCGCCTTTGGTGTCGTCGTATGTCCGCTACGAGGGCTGGCGCTGGCCCTACTGGTGGTGATCCCGTAGCCCGGATGGAGCGAAGCGTAATCCGGGGCCGGACTGTCCGCATCGCGTGACCGCCTGCATGGCACGAATCCCGGATTTCGCTTGCGCTCATCCGGGCTACGTTCTTATCCGTCATCCGCAGCAAGCCGCAGCCGCCGCTCCGTACTCCCACGGCAGCTCGCATCCTTGATGCAGATAACCCGAGGTTGTACTGTGCGCCGCAACAGGGCTAATTTTGTGTGACTGGATCGGCTGGAATGACCGTCATTGAAAGCGTGGTGTCGGCGGAAGCTGCGGAGCGGAAAATGCCGCCGGGCGTGCTGGTCGAAGGTCCCGTGGTCGAAGCCAAGTTTCGCGATTCCTACATCTCCTTCGTGATCATGATCGGAGGGTCGATCGCGGCGCTGGTCTGGGCCTTCTGGCAAGGTATCGGCTGGGTGGAGGTTTCGGTCTTCGCCGGCACGTTCGCGCTGTCCACGGTCGGGATCGGCTTCATGCATCGCTATTTCGTGCACCGCAGCTTTCGCTGCGGTCCGGTGATGCGGACGTTGTTCGCGGCCGTCGCCACCATGGCGGTGCAGGGCTCGATCCTGAAATGGGTGAGCAATCATCGCCGGCATCACCTTCACTCCGACAAGCCCGGCGACGTCCACAGCCCCTACTATGATGGCGACGGCAACCCCTATGTCACCTTCGCCAAGGGGATGATGCATGCGCAAGGCGGCTGGGTGTGGGACCAGGCCACCACCGACGCCGGATACTACGCCAAGGATATCCTGGCCGATCCGATCGCGATGTTCTTCACCAGGACGCGCTGGTACTGGTACGCGCTCTCGGCCGTGATCATTCCGGGCGCGATCGGCTACGCCTTCGGCGGCGTGCACACGATGACCGGCTGTATCCTGTTCTCCGGCCTGTTCCGCAGCTACCTCATGACCATGGCGACATCGCTGGTCAACTCGGTCTGCCACAGCGACGGCCGCTACGGCTACCGCCGCTTCGATCTCGACGACGGCACCACCAACGAGTTCGTGACCACGATCCTCACTTTCGGTGAAGGCCTGCACAACAACCATCACCGGTTTCCGCGCGACGCCTACATTTCGCACGCCTGGTACGAGATCGACATCAACGGCCTGATCATTCTGGCGCTCGGCAAGCTCGGGCTGGTGCACGACATTTTCGCGGCGGGAAGCCGGGCTGTTCGCTCCGGAGATTCAGAGGACGGAAAGCGTCCTGTGGCAGATAACGAAGCGATGGTCTGAAGGGGGCCTGTAGCCCGGCTGGAGCGTAGCGCAATCCGGGACCAGCGTGGCTTGGCGCGAGATCCCGGATTTCGCTTCGCTCCATCCGGGCTACGGTCCTTAACCGCCGCAAGCCGCAGAAACTGCCGCTTCCGTGAAATCCAAACATAAGTTGTGTTCGGAGGGAACTCTGGCCCGATGGGGCCGTTGAGCCTGTGATCCCCGAGCGCAGCGAGATCGACCCTCCGATCCTCGCCTGAATAAAGACCGCAGTCGCCTTGTGAGAGCGGCTCGGCGCGATGCGTCCTCCGTGCGTATCAACCGGAAACCTTCATGAACAGCCCCGATGTTCGCAATGCCATTGAGATCGACCGCGGCTCCAGCCTGGCGATCTCTCATGAAATAGCAGACCGCCTGCGGAGCAAGCTTGGCGGCGAGCACGACCCATTACCGCGACATCTGACGGCCCTGGTCGACCGGATTGCGCAGATCAGCAGTCACTCGAACCAAGCGACGCTCGTGATGACCTCCAGATCGGATCCAGCATGCTAGATTTTTCGAATGCATCTTTTACGCCTGAAACCATCGGCATCATGAAAACCGCGCTGGACACGGCGGTTGCGTCACTGCCGGCCCCGGTCAGCTCTGCGCATGTCAGGTCGATCGCGGAGACAATCCTTCGCACGGCGAAGGAGGGCGAGCGAGACCCCGCTGTGCTGGAGCGCATGGCGTTGATGGAGCTTCAGATCTCGCCGCGGGATTGATGCCGGCCCGCCAGCTTGTGTGCCGGCGCAGAAGTGCTCGAATTGCCCTGCGGAATCACCAATCCGGATCGCCGTAATAGGGATCGACCATATAGGGCGGGGGCATCCAGGGCCCGCGCGACGGCCGCGGTCGCCGCGGTGCGGCCGCTTGCACATGCGGCCGTGCAGGCGCAGCGGTCTCGTTGTTGATCGCGCTCCGCGCGGCGGGTTTCGCGGGTGCAGGTGCGGATGACGATGCGGATGAAGTCGTCAGCTCCTTTTGCAGCGCCTGGACCTGTGCGGCGAGGCGGGCATTGGCCGCCGCATCCTTCTCCTGCGCCGCCTTGAGCTGTTGAATGGTGTCGGCCTGCTCGCGCAGCGTCTGCTCGTTGCGGCTTTTCAGTTGCTCGAGCTTTCCGTTGATGTTCGCAAGCTCGCTGGTGATGGTCTTGAGCGATTGCGCGAGATCTGACGACGAGGAGTCAGGCGTTGTGGCGCCAGTTCTTGAAGCGTCAGGTCTTGAAGCGTCAGGTCTTGAAGCGTCGGATCTTGAAGCGTCAAACCCTGCATTGCTCTCGGTGTCCTTGCCGGCCGGCGGCTCGGGCACCGTGCCGGGCTCATCCGCGGCAGCCAGCTGCACGGCCGGCGGTTGCGGCGGACTTTCAACCGCGGACGCTTGCGGAGGCCGAGTGGCGGCCGGCGGAGCCCATCGCGCCATGATCGATTTGGTCATCGACCTGGCCTCGTCGCGATATTGCGAAGCGAAGGCGATACCGAGAACGCCGATCGCCAGCACGAGAGCGACCAGAGCGCGCAGCATGGGCCGATCTCCCTTCAGGCCTTGGGTGCGAACCGTGCTAGCCGGCGCCAGCGCCGTGCTCTTGGGAGTCTTGTCCTCGGGAGCCTTGTCCTTGGGAGGCTGGACAGCCTCCGCACCGGCGCTTGCGCGCGAGACCCGCGGGCTTTCGCTGCCGCGTTCCATTCCGGAAACCAGCCGGTCCAGCCGCGCAAGGTCTTGCTCCGCGCTCTTGATCCGGTCGTAGGCCCGCGCCAGCCCGCCATCGGCGCGCTCCGCGTCCGGCTTTGCGGCATCAGGCTTGGGGGCATCGGGCTTGGGGGCCTCAGGCTTGGAGGCCTCAAGCTTGGGGGCGTCAGGCTTGTGGTCGTCAGGTTTGGGGTCGTTCGTCTCGGGCACCGATGCGCTCTCGCTCCAGTCGGGCGTCAATGGGAGTGCGGCAGTTCGATCGTTGGAACGATAAGTCTCGCCGCCGTCCAACACAACGCGCGTGCGAAGGAGAAATTAAGGCGGGCTTGGGGGTAGGTCGGATCGAGGCCCGACACCGAAGTGCTCCTGGCCCGGATGAGCGCCTTGTCAGCCGTAGCTCGCAATTCTTGATCGGGATCAATTCCGTCTGCCAGCGCCGGCCTAGGCTCTTGAAGCTGCCAAACAATGGCGAGGTACGGCTATGTCGCGGAGCATTCGCAGTTATGTCGGCCTCGCCATCCTGATCGCGTTGTCGGGGCTGTTTCTTGTCATGATCGTCCACGGCGCCGGCGGAGCATCAAGGGCAGCCGTGCGCACGGCATCGGAGGGGCATCGTCTTGCGCAAGCGTGGTGCCAGACGTGTCATGCGGTCGAGCCCCGCATGGCCGGATTGTTCGATACGGCCCCGAGCTTCGAAGCCATCGCGAACCGCAACGGCACCACCGCGCTTTCGCTGAAGGTGTTCTTGAAGACCAGCCACCAGAACATGCCGAATCTGATCATCGCGCCCGATCAGGCTGATGCGCTGGTGAGCTACATCCTGAGCCTGAGGAACGGTTAGGCGCAGCTCCCAGGATGAGATGCGGGGATGGGCTGCGGGGGAGGCAACGGGCCGCCCTTGATCTGGATCAAGCAGGCGGCGCCCGACCACCTCCACCGTGCAAACATTCATCGGAAGGAAAACATGGTTCAGACAAGAGCGATCATCCTTGGTGCCTTCGCGGCCCTGCTGCTGGCCGTGCCGGCCAAGGCCCAGGTGCTGGTCGATGTTTCCAAGATCAGCTGCGACCAGTACATCACCCAGCGCATCACCCACATGCAGACCGTAAATGTCTGGCTCGCCGGGTTCTACGCCGGCCGCCGCAACAATCCCGTCGTGGACACGCAAGCGCTGAACAAGAACGGCAACAAGCTCTCGCGCTTCTGCGAGTCGCATCGCGAGATGCCGCTGCTGGAGGCCGTCGAGGCCAATACGAAGTAGGGGCCGAGGGGGGCGCGGGCGTTTGCGGTCGTGTCGGCCTGACCATATCGCGCATTACGGCGACGCGCATTGACTCTACATCGACAGGTGAAGTGCACTGTCACCGTCATCGCCGGCCATCAATAGCGACCGCCGTGGCCCTTTTGCTGCGTGATCCAGTCCGACAATGTTTTCGGTGTCGATCCCACGGTCCGGCCCGGTGATGCCTTCGGATTGTCGCGACCGCCTTTCGTCGGACGGGTGCGCGGCGCTTCCGTTCCGTTGACGCTCTTCGAGCCAGCGATCGATGCCTCCGCGGCTTCCTTCTCCAGGCGCAACTGTTTCAATCGCGCCATCTTGAGGCGCTCTGCCTCGACTGCGGGTCCTTCGGACAGCAGCGGCCTGTGTTGAGCGACCTCCGCCGGGACGATGACACCGATAATGGTTGTCTCGCCCAGCGCCTTGCAGGCTTCGAGCCGATGCAGTCCCTCGACCAGAACGAGGCGGTCTCCGTCGAGCCGGACTGAAATGGGTTCCTGTTGTCCGATGTCCAGCATACTTTCAGCGATCTCCCCGACGATCCCGGGCTTGATGGCTTTCTTCTGCTTCGTGGGAACGAAGATCTTCTCGATCGGGAAGCTTTCCGGTTTGGGCATAATCTGACTCCGCTTCTACCGGGCCGTCGGAACCGATGCCGGCGGTGCTCGGAGTTTAGGAGGGAAGGGCGCAGCCGCAAAGGTAATTCCGGCGGCGGGGTGTTGATGAGCACGAAGCCGGAACCAGTCTCGATGACGGTGTGCACTTAATTGACGCCGTTCACCAAACGCGGAGCCGAATCCGCAGATCGGCCGGAAGGAGCAGGTGAATTAGTGCACTTACACCGCAATGCCGGAAGGCCTGTAAAGTGCACTGGTCAGCGTAATTTTAGCATGAGGTCACGATTGTTGAGCGGCAGCAAATTCGTCCAGAGCAGCGAGTATATGCCGCAGATCGCTATCGCTTGGCAGAGACAAGGATCGAATGATTTGAGTTGCAGTGATTGACACGCCCATGGCTTCTTGCAGGTACGTGTTTAAGGCCGATAGAAGTTGCTTGCCAGGGACGACAGTTAGCTTGCTCGCGGTTGAAGTCCATTTGGCGTCTAGGTACTCAATTGCTTCCTTAAATACAGTCGATGGATCGTGGCGAGTCCGTCCTTCGAAGAAGCGGGTGCGGTTTCCTGCGAGCTGGCTCAAAACCATTGACTTCATGCCGTTCGCGATTTGATCTAAGATTTGCGTCGTCTCCTCAGCGGTTAGATCGGGGCGCGTGCGGTTCGACTGACCTGCCAAGCGTTCGTTTATCGCATTTGCAATGGCGTGAGGCTCGATCAGATAATTTTCGATCTCCTTACGTGCCAAAATGAAAAAAGCCGGTATCGACGCTGGAACTGAACGGGCGATTTCATCGACCTCCTCGGCGGAGCGGTAATCGCGATCGAGCACCGCAGCAATGGATATTTCGGCGCGGAGAACTTTTTCGAAAGTCCAAGCTGCGTCGGCAATCTTTTCCTTGTGAGAGAAGCCACCTAGAGGCACGACCGTTATGCTCGTCTCATTTTCGAAGTTGCGATACCCAAGTCGGGCCGCAAACTTCTTCATGAGTTTTATGTCGTCACCCTCAAAGAAGAGTATCTTACGACCGCGTGACAGACGGGCCAAATGTATGTTTTGCCCGGAGCCAATTGTGAAGAGCGCCTCCTGAAGGCCATCTATATCGCCAACTCGCTTGGCGGTCCGCCGAGTTCGGTTGACGAGGAGGATCTCGTCATGCTCGGCCTCATTCACGATTTCCGAGGAATGCGTGGCCATAACCAGTTGCTTGTTCATTGATTTGAGCAGCAAAAAGAGGCGCCGCTGCAGGTCTGGATGCAGGTATATCTCCGGCTCATCCACGATCATTGTGGTTGAGTCGCTAGCGCCTTGAAGATGGGTCAGCAATTGAAGCCACACTTGAAAGCCGAACCCAGCCCAGCAGACCTCGCGAGTGACCCTGTTTTCGACGCAAAACATTGTCAGACGAGCGGGATTAAACCCGTGTCGCTCAGGCGGCGATATCGTCATGCCGGGCCAAGTTTCCTCAACCAAAGACTTGAAACGATCAAAGTTCGTCCTGTTCTGGTACCAGATGTTTCGAAAAAGCCGGTTTGATCGCCGTGTGGACTGCCAACGGCGAAGGTAGTCAGGATCGACAGGGCTTTCCTCTTCTTCGAGTGGACCAAGAGTTGGGAATATGGAGATTGTGAGTGGATAGTTCCGCTTGTATGCGGACGTATTCTGAATTTGGCGTCCCAAGTTATCGGCTACAAGCACACAACGCGAATTTTCGAAGAACAAGAGTTGGAGCTTGTTGCCATTCTCAATTTGGAATGTGACCGAGGTCTCGTACTCAGAGTGGTAGTCTGTATGAATATTGGCGAGAGAGATAGGAAGTTGGGATTGCGGGATTTCATACCCCGAAATCGTGTCGCGCCCGATCGTTAATGGTGTTGGATTCCTGCGCATTGCGAACGTTTGCGCCGCACCGAGTACACGGAATGCATCCAAGATGCTGGATTTCCCAGCATTGTTAGGGCCGACCAAAATATTGGTTCTCTTCAGGTGGACAGTGTAATCCCTGAGCGACTTGAAGTTGCGAAACTTGACGCTTGTAAACATTGCGCGCTTCTTGGCTCGCTATCCTTGATCTTCCTACCTGTTAGAAGAACAGTTTAGCGCGGCTTCTGTCCTATTCGATGGGATTGAGTTGAGCGACGGCCTGCCGGATGCTCTCCGGAATTTGCTTCTGCTGCCGCAGCGGGGAGGTCTCGTTGAATCTTATCTGAGCGGCCTGCGCGCTGATCTTGCAGCACTCGGCTAGCTGCTGCGCGCTGCCAAACTGTATCGCGATATGGTCGGGGACCAGAAATAGCGCGGCAAATTTTCTCGCCTGCCATTCTGCGCTCTCGTAGAATTTGAACGACGACTTCGTGAGAGCGGCAGCTTCGCTGCGGAGCTTTACCGCGCCCGGATGCATGACGAGGTGCCCAAGTTCATGCGCGAAGGTCATTCGGCTTCGGCCTTCTTGATGGAGAGCGAGCGAATAGACGCTGCCGCGAACGGCAATATGTGGTGGATTGAATTCAGTATAGGCTTCTGCGTCGCCCATCTCCGGGTCGGGGCGAACAACGAGTGCAAAGTTGGAAATAATCCGAGGTAATGACAGCTCAAGCAGTCTGACGACGTCTGGAGCCCACTGATCCGCAACGCCCAAAACGTCACGCCAAGCAAGAGCAGTGGCGGCAACATCTTTGGCCGATCTTCCGTTTACTTTGAAGTCGTCATTCATTCTTAACCCCGTTTTCAGGCGGTTGTTTGAATGCCCGGATTTGTGCCGGTGTCATTTGACTTATTTTTCTGAATAGCCGCATTGAGCGACCATTCTCCCCCATACCCTTTACGCGATTGAGTTCGACGACGTTCGAGCGAATTGTTTTCTTGAGATCCTGAAACTCTCCGTCGTCCAGTTTCATCCAATCTTTTAGGCCGTTGAGATAGTCGTCAGGCGGAGTCATAGCTCCGCATTCGATCGATGAAATTCTATTGACGGAATAATTAAGGCGTGCCGACTGGTCACCCATGGTTAGGCCTCTTGAGAGGCGCAACTCTCGGCACCGATGTCCAAAGCGGCTTAGAACGCTGATCATGACGTGCTCCGATGAACGAAGAAGCTAACCGTCTAAGTATTTGTCTATTTTTTAAGATACTCAGTGAGTGTTGGGGCGCCGGTCCTCTCAAGAAGAGTCTCCAGCTTCATGTCCCCACGAAATCCCTTGGCGAAGTTTTCGCCGTAGGTTTCTCGCAGTGTGTCGACGCGAGTGTTACCGTTTTTGTGACGGATTTGCCCATCCGCGTCGCGATGGCGTCCGTCAAGGCCTGGCTGCTTGGTCATGTCGAATCTCCAAAGACAATGAATTCAACAATACTTAAACTAGGCGTTGCGCATGCCCGGCCGGCATCGGCCGGGCATGCTCTATGTTTCAGGGCGCGCTTACGAACACCCCGTCGTAGATCCGCAAGTATCGCACTTCATGCACGTGCCATTCCGCACCAGCGTGAAGTTGCCGCACTCGCTGCACATCTCGCCTTCGTAGCCTTTGGCTTTCGCTTCCGCGCGGCGTTCGGCCTTGCTGGGGACCGCGACTTGCGCGCTGCCGGCCTTGCTCCATTGCAGGGCCTCCAGCTTCTCGGTGGGCGAGAGGTCGTGGGCCACTTCCTGCTTCAGCGCGACCGCGCCTTCCAGGACGTCGCCGGCACGGCCTGCGCCGTGGGAGGCGAGCGAGGTGACCTTGGAGCCGCCGGCCGGGGCGCTGTCGTTGCCTTGCGCGACCGCGGTCGAGCCGCCGCGCATCACCACGAGGTTGTCGGTGCGGGAGCGGGTGAGGCCGCGCGACACCAGCTTGGAGGCGCGCTGGCCGTGGTCATCCGGCTCCTTGCCTTCCTCGACGCCCTTGCCGAGCACGTCGAACCCGGTCTCGCTGGGATCGACATGGGCGAGGTCGAAGCGGCTGAGATAGCTCACCGCCAGCTCGCGGAAGACGTAGTCGAGGATCGAGGTCGCGTACTTGATGCTGTCGTTGCCCTGCACGGGGCCCGCCGGCTCGAAGCGGGTGAAGGTGAAGGCGTCGACATATTCGTCGAGCGGCACGCCGTACTGGAGGCCCAGCGACACCGCGATGGCGAAGTTGTTGATGAAGGAGCGCAGTGCCGCGCCTTCCTTGTGCATGTCGATGAAGATCTCGCCGATGCGGCCGTCGTCATACTCGCCGGTGCGCAGATAGACCTTGTGGCCGCCGACGACCGCCTTCTGGGTGTAGCCCTTGCGGCGATCCGGCATCTTCTCGCGTTCGCGCATCACGATGATGCGCTCGACCAGCTTCTCGACGATCTTTTCCGAGACCTGGGCGGTGCGTGCCGCCATCGGCTTGTCGTAGAGATGCTCGACCGCATCGTCCTCGTCCTCATCGTCGGCGATGAGCTGCGAGTTGAGCGGCTGGCTGAGCTTGGAGCCGTCGCGGTAGAGCGCGTTGGCCTTGAGCGCCAGCTTCCACGACAGCATGTAGGCGGACTTGCAGTCCTCTACAGTTGCGTCGTTCGGCATGTTGATGGTCTTGGAGATCGCACCCGAGATGAAGGGCTGCGCCGCCGACATCATGCGGATGTGGCTCTCAACCGAGAGATAGCGCTTGCCGACCTTGCCGCAAGGGTTGGCGCAGTCGAACACCGGATAGTGCTCGGCCTTGAGGTGCGGGGCACCTTCCACCGTCATCGCGCCGCAGATGTGGACGTTGGCCGCCTCGATCTCGCGCTTGGTGAAGCCGACGGCCTGGAGCAGGTCGAAGCCGGGGGCCGCGATCGCCTCGGCACCGATGCCGAGCTGGTCGCGGATGAAGTCCTCGCCAAAGGTCCATTTGTTGAAGGCGAACTTGATGTCGAAGGCGGTCGGCAGCGCCTTCTCGACCTTGGCGATGGCTTCGTCGGTGAAGCCCTTGGCTTTCAGCGTCGAGGCGTTGATGCCGGGGGCGTTGGAGAGCGAGCCGTGGCCGACGGCGTAGGCCTCGATCTCCGCGATCTCGCTCTCGCGATAGCCGAGCGCGCGAAGCGCTGCCGGGACCGCGCGGTTGATGATCTTGAAGTAGCCGCCGCCGGCGAGCTTCTTGAATTTCACCAGCGCGAAGTCAGGCTCGATGCCGGTGGTGTCGCAATCCATGACGAGGCCGATCGTGCCGGTCGGCGCGATCACCGTGGTCTGGGCGTTGCGATAGCCGTGCTTCTCGCCGAGCTCGAGCGCCGCATCCCAGGCTGCCTGCGCATGCGTCACGAGGTCGGTCTGCGGGCACGACACCAGGTCCATCGGCACGGGATTGACGCTGAGCGCCTCGTAGCCGTTGGACTGGCCATGGGCGGCGCGGCGGTGGTTGCGGATCACGCGCAGCATGTGCGCGGCGTTCTTCTTGTAGCCCGGGAAGGTGCCGAGCTCGGCCGCCATTTCGGCCGAGGTCTTGTAGGTGATGCCCGTCATGATCGCGGTCAGCGCGCCGGCGATGGCGCGGCCTTCCTTCGAGTCATAGGACAGGCCCATGGTCATCAGGAGGCCGCCGATATTGGCGTAGCCGAGGCCGAGCGTGCGGAACTCGTAGGAGAGCTCGGCGATCGACTTCGACGGGAACTGCGCCATCATCACCGAGATTTCGAGCACGATGGTCCAGAGCCGGCAGAGATGCTCGTAACCCTCGACGTCGAAACGCTTGGAGGGGATGTCGTAGAACGTCAGCAGATTGGCGGAGGCGAGGTTGCACGCCGTGTCGTCCAGGAACATGTATTCCGAGCACGGATTGGAGGCGCGGATGTCGCCGGACGCCTTGCAGGTGTGCCAGTCGTTCATGGTGGTGTTGAAGTGCAGGCCCGGGTCGGCTGACGCCCAGGCGGCGTAACCGATTTTTTCCCAGAGATCGCGCGCCTTCAGGGTCTTGGTGATCTTCTTGGTGGTGCGTCCCACCAGATTCCAGTCGCCGTCGGTCTCGACCGCGCGCAGGAAGTCGTCCTTGAGCGAGACGGAGTTGTTGGAGTTCTGCCCCGAAACCGTGAGGTAGGCTTCCGAATCCCAGTCGGTGTCGTAGACGTCGAACTGGATGTCCTTGTAGCCCTGTTTTGCAAATTGGATGACGCGCTTGATGTAGTTGTCAGGCACCAGCGAGCGACGGGCCAGCTTGATTTCGCGGCGGAGCGCAGGGTTCTTTTCCGGGTCGAAGCAATCGTCGCCCGAGCCCTCGCAATTGACGCAGGCCTTGAGCACGGCCTTGAGGTGCTTCTGGTTGATCTTGGATCCGGTGACGAGAGCGGCGACCTTCTGCTCCTCCTTCACCTTCCAGTCGATATAGGTCTCGATGTCGGGGTGATCGACGTCGACGACGACCATCTTGGCGGCGCGGCGCGTGGTGCCGCCCGACTTGATCGCGCCCGCCGCGCGGTCGCCGATCTTGAGGAAGCTCATCAGGCCGGACGAGCGGCCGCCGCCGGAGAGGCGTTCGCCTTCGCCGCGCAGGCGCGAGAAGTTGGAGCCGGTGCCGGAGCCGTATTTGAACAGGCGGGCTTCGCGGACCCAGAGGTCCATGATGCCGCCCTCGTTGACGAGGTCGTCACCGACGCCCTGGATGAAGCAGGCGTGCGGCTGCGGATGCTCGTAGGAGGATTTCGAGCGGGTCAGCTTGCCGGTGAAGGGGTCGACGTAATAATGGCCCTGGCCGGGGCCGTCGATGCCATAGGCCCAGTGCAGACCGGTGTTGAACCATTGCGGCGAGTTCGGCGCGACCATCTGCATGGTCAGCATGTAGCGGAGCTCGTCGTAGAAGGTCTGGGCGTCCTCGTCGGAGGAGAAGTACTTGCCCTTCCAGCCCCAATAGGTCCAGCAGCCGGCGAGACGGTCGAACACCTGCTTGGCCGAGAGCTCGCTGACGAAGCGCTCTTTCTCGGGCAGGAGGGCCAGCGCCTCGGTGTCGGGCACGGAGCGCCACAGGAAGGAGGGGACGGATTCTTCCTCGACCTTCTTCAGGCGCGCGGCAACGCCGGCCTTGCGGAAGTACTTCTGGGCCAGGACGTCGGAGGCGACCTGCGACCACGCGGTCGGGACCTCGACATTGTCGAGCTTGAACACGACCGAGCCGTCGGGATTCCTGATCTCCGACGTGGTCAGCCGGAACTCGATGCCGGCGTAAGGTGACTGTCCCGAAGTGGTGTGGCGCCGCTCAATCCGCATGGTCTTGCCCCGTCCTATCTTTGACCGGACCGCCTCCGTTCAGGCGTGCCGGGTCATCATTTCATTTCGCGGTGCTTGAGGGCGGTCGGGCCCCTTGGCAACGCAGCTCAGCCGGTGGACCCGGCCCATTTTTCTCCCGACGCGATTGTTCGATGCGCGCACCGATCATCCGCCGGCACGTCCAGACCCATCCGCCCCAAAGGGATGAGTCCGACATGCGTTCAACGCCCCACAACGTCACGTCTTCAACCATTGCCATCCGGGCCTGTTTCCAGCCCGTTCAGGCGCCCGAAAAGTCCGCTCGCCGGGCAGACAAGCCCGTATCCCGCTGCCTTTGTCTGGCTTGGCGGAGTGCTGTTTTGCAGACCCTTTGGGGGAGTGCCGGCGGGACGCAAACACACTCGCGCCGAACGGATCGAAAACTAGGACTCTCCATTGCGCCCGTCAAGAACTAGTGCGAGTTCCTGAATCAAATACTAAATATGGTGGATTGTGGGGGATAACAGGGGGCAGGCCCGCGCCTGTTGTTGAGCCAAGTATCAGTGAGTCCTCAGGGATTCCCAACCGAAAAAATTTGCATCTTGGGGTCCTGCTGAGGCTTCACCCCGCTGTTCACAGGGCAGGTATATTTTTGGATCGCGGGCTTGCCTCCGGGGGACTCACGTAGGGCTACGGTAGGTAAGGGCAGGCATGCCCGCCGGGGTGGTGGTGGGAGGCGCGAATCCGCGCCAAGCTCGGTCAGATTTTGCCGGACTACCCACATGCTTGATTCGACTCGCCCGGTGCTGCGACCGCGCATCGCCCCGGCCGGCCTGATGTTCCTCGCCATCACCTCGGTGGGCTGGGGCTTCAACTGGCCGGTGACGAAATTCCTGCTCTCCGAGCTGCCGCCGCTGACCTTGCGCGGGGTGACCGGCGTGCTGGGCGCGGTGCTGCTGGCGGCGCTGGCGCTGATCCGCGCTGACAGCCTCAGGGTCCCCCGCGAGATCTGGCCGCGGCTCGTGACCGCCGCGATCCTCAATGTCACCGGCTGGATGGTGTTGATGGGCCTGGCGCTGCTGTGGCTGCCGGCGAGCGAAGCGGCGCTGATCGCCTACACCATGCCGGTCTGGGCCTCGCTGATCGCCTGGCCGGTGCTCGGCGAGCGGCCGACCTTGTTGCGGACCATCGCGCTGGTGATGGCCTTTGCTGGCCTCGCCTCGATCATGGGCGGCAACGGCTTTGCCGCCACCGCGGACAAGCTGCCGGGCATCGTCATGGCGCTGTGCGGCGCGCTCGGCTTCGCGCTCGGCACGGTGTTTTCGAAGAAGTACCCGATCCGCCTGCCGCCGATCACGGCCGCGGCCTGGCAGATCGGGATCGGCTGCCTGCCGATCACGATCATCGGCCTCGCCGTCGAGACCACGCGTCTGGAGCTGGTGACGCCGGTCGGATGGTGGCTGCTGGTCTATTCGACCGTGGTGCAGTTCTGCATCGCCTATGTCAGCTGGTTCGCAGCCCTTGCGCGCCTGCCGGCCTCCGTCGCCGCGATCGGCACCATGGCGGTGCCGGTCATCGGCGTCGTGGCGTCCGCGATCGCGCTGCACGAGCCGCTCGGAGCGGGGCAGATCGCCGCGCTGGTGTTTACGCTCGCCGCCGTGGTGCTGGCGACGCGGTAGCGCGTGTAGTCATGAAGGGGCTGGCCGCCTGATGTCCTAAGCGGACGCTCGCGCGCGCTCCAACAGGCACGCGGCTGCGAGCAGATCGTGAGTTTCGAACCCTTCACTGAACTGCTCGTAGATCGGAGTGAGCAATCGGACGGCCTTCGGCCGGCGCCCGGCCGCTATCCAGCGCGTTGCAAGATCGGTGGCTACGCGCAGCTCAAAGGTCTTCGCCCCTATCGCGCGCGCCTCGTCCAGTGCCTGCTGTAACAGGCTTTCGGCAAGACGCGGCTCACCTTCGGAAAGGAGTACGGACGCCTCGACCCGCTGAAGCTCCGAACGACACCAGCGCTCTCCCTGATCTTCCTGATGGTGAATAGCCCTTGTGATCGCCTTTCGCGCCTCTTCGATCCGCCCCTGTCGCAGATAGGCGCGGCTGAGGACGGCGAGATAGCTGCCGATCCGCATCACGAAGCGACACTCGATCAGCTCCTCGATCGCCGCACGGATGTCCTCCACTGCCGCAAGATCTCCGCGCAAATCGCGCAGGCAGGCCGAGAAATAGCGTTCGACCGGAATCCAGCGCGAGATGCGCTCCCGATCCAGGTTGCGACGCAGCCGCTCCGTGTAATGCTCGAGCGCCGCCAAATTCCCGTTTTCGAGTGAGATCGGAAGCGCGGCGAGCCCTAGCGCATTCGACTGCGACACCCAGTGACCGCCGCGATCCGCAGCTTCGACGGCATCGTTGGCCAGCTTCGCCGCATATTCGGCTTGCCCCTGCATCCAGGCCACGAAAGGCAGATTGAAACGAACGGTGATGAAACGATAAACCTCGTTCGCATCCTTCCGCGAACGGCTTTCGGCCAGCGAATAGGTCGCCGCGAGGCGATCGAGAACCAGGCGGCTCTTGCCCAATTCGCCGGCGAAGGCGTGAGCCCATGCCCAAGCGCGATCGGCTTCGGACGTCGCCGTCAGATCACGGTCCCGATCGGCCAGCGCCGTTGCTTCTTCAAGATGGGTAATCGCACGCGGGATTTGACCGATCTGCAGCAGGTAAAAAGCAAACCCCACCAATGCGCGTTGCTGATACTCGACATCCCCGGCACGCCTTGCGAAGACAATAGCATCGAGCCATGCAAGCGCATTCTCGTTCGAGAGCTTGCGCGCGTAGAACAGACTCCATCCCAGCGCACAGGCGAGCTTTGCACGGAGCAGATCGTCACAAGCAATGGACTTGGCCAAGCTGAGCGCGGTCTCCAACCGTGCCTGCGCCTCCGAAAGAATCGACGTCTCCGACCACAAGGTGATGCCGGCCACCGCCAGCCTGATCGCGAGGGCAGGGTCCCCTTCCTCGCCAAACGCCCATGACAAAGCTGCCCTCAAGTCCGCGATGCGACCAAGGTAGCGGTGCGTCCAATCGGCGGGTTCGCGCCAGTTCCACTCCTCCTCGGACTGTTCGAACAGAGCGAGCACCCGCTGTGCGTGACGGTGCAGAGCATGGCGGGATGCAGCATCAGCCAGCCGGCGCTCCGCTGCATAATGCCGTGTGCTGTCCAGCAGCCGATAGCGAAGGCTGGCTCCTTGCACTTGCGCGTTCAACAACGATTTGGTCACCAGGCCGCCGAGGCCGGTGACGACGTCGACCGGCGTGAGCCCCGCAGCCTCCGCGACAAAAACGGCATCCTCGGCGTCGAACGCGCCACTGAACACCGACAGCAAACCGAACAGTCTGGCTTCCCTCTGTGACAGGAGCTTGAAGCTCCAGTCGATCGTCGCCATCAGGGTTTCATGACGCGGCGTCGCGCCGTCGATACCGGGGGCGCGAAAACCCAGGTTTTGATCGAGAAGCGTCACCAGTTGGCGAGGCGTGAACCTGCCGAGCTGGGCTGCCGCCAATTCAATGGCCAGAGGAAGGCCGTCGAGCGCGTGGCATATCCGGGCGACCGCTTCGCAGTCGTCATCGACGAACTGATAGTCCGACCACTCTGCGGCGGCGCGGACAAACAGCTGCACCCCGGGGAATTTGATGGCCTGATCGATTGTAAGGGCGGAGCCGGGCCTGGGCGAGCCAAGCGAACCGAGCCGCATCAGATGCTCAGCGGGGGTGCCGAGCGGCTCGCGGCTGGTGGCCAGCAGCCTGGAAGACGATGTGTCGGTCATGAACCTGCCGGCAAACATGATGGCGGCAGGCAACACATGTTCGCAATTGTCCAGAACCACCAGCATTTGGCGCGACCTCAGATAATCGAGGACGGCAGTCATGTTGTTGTCCGGATTGCCCCTGACCCCCAAGGCCGTTACCAGCGCAGCGCCGAAGAGCATGGGATCAGCAATTGTCGCGAGATCGACGAAGCACACGCCATCACGGCAGTGGGGTGCGAAGACCTGTGCTGCTGCAATGGCGACCGTCGTCTTGCCGATGCCGCCCGCGCCTGTCAGCGTGACATGCCTATTTCCGATCAACGCCTGGGCAGTATCGGCGATTTCGGCTTCGCGACCAACGATGCCTCGCACCACGGGCGGCCTCGACAAGCTGGCCGGCTCCGCATGCGCAAGTTCGTCCCCGATCTCGCCGATGCTGGCTTGCACATCCGCAATGAACTTGTAACCCCGCCGCGCCACCGTTGCGATGTAGACGGGTTCAACCTGCGTGTCGCCCAGCGAGCGCCTCAAGCTCCACATATTGACCTTGAGATTGCTGTCGTGGAGGAAGGTGCCGGGCCAAGCGGCCTCCATCAGCTCATTCTTGCTGACGAGTTCGCCGCGACGCTGCACCAGCAGCTGTAACAGCTCAAAGGCGCGGCCGCCCATTTTGACCGGGTGGCCATCGAAAAGAAGAAGCTGGCGGCGCGGAACGAGTTGGAATGGCCCAAAGGAAAACGTGAGTTCCTCTCGACGCCGGCCTGTCTGCAATGTCTCCGTGGTAGCCCGCATTCTTCACTGCCAAACGACGCGACAATCCGCTGGAATATCATGCGTCGCAAGGCTGCTGAACACCGCGATTTTGAAAAAGCACGATCGCAGCCAGCATTTTGTCGCAGGATCGGAAGCGTTCCTTCAGCTTCGCTCGGGCCCTGCCGCGAACGACAGATTTACCTGATTTAACCGACCCGCACCGCTCACCGGACTATAGTCGCCGGATCGAAGTTTCGTCCGTCCGAAAGGTATCGCAATGAAACACCTGATCCTGGGAGCACTCCTCTCCATGGCGGCCACCCTTCCTTCGTTCGCGCAGACGCCCGCAAGCAAGCCCGTCTCGATCGTTCTCGTACACGGCGCCTTCGTTGACGGCTCGGGCTGGAAGGCTGTCTACGACATTCTCACCCGCGACGGTTATGAGGTTTTGGTCGTCCAGAACTCGACTGCAACGCTCGACGGTGATGTCGAGACAACGCGGGAGGTCATACGCAAGGCGGGAAAGCCGGTCATTTTGGTAGGCCACTCGTATGGCGGCGCCGTCATCACCGAGGCCGGAAGCGATCCTAAGGTTCGCAAGCTCGTCTATATTGCCGCTTTCGCGCCAGACGTCGGAGAATCCGTCTACGAGCTCGCGACGCGTCCTACTCCGGGCGAGGCTGGAGCACCATTGTTGCCGCCGAGCGGCGGATTTATTCTGGTTGATCCGGCGAAGTTTCCGAATGCGTTTGCGCAGGATGTCGATCCGTCCATCACCGCCTTCATGGCCGCAGCACAAGTTCCGTGGGGACTCAAAGCTGTCGAACACAAGATCGTTGGCGCAGCATGGAAAGACAAACCCGTACACTACATGCTGACAACGCAAGATCACATGATTCCGCCTAGCACACAGCGCTTTATGTCTTCGCGAGCAAAAGCAAAAATTACCGAGCTGTCGAGCAGCCATGCCGCGATGCTCTCCCACCCGCGGGAAGTTGCAGCCTTCGTCGAAAGCGCGGCCGGAGAAGCAGATTGATATCACCGTCACTCTAAACAAGGGCCGGTTTGAATAGGCTTGTTGTCCTTTCTTCAGCGGCCCGCTCTACGGTGCGGGAGCCCCAGCTGCCCAGCGCCAGGTTGGCGGCAATAGGACGACATTTGGGCTTAGTGCCTTCGCAAGACTCAAGGAGAATATCATGACTCAGCACGTCCTGGTTATCGTCAGCAACGCAGCCGTGATCGGTCCGAAAAATCGTAAGACGGGCTTCTTTTTCGCCGAGGTCGCGCATCCGTTCGATGTGCTGGACAAGGCGGGCATTGCCGTTGAGTTCGCCTCTCTAAGGGGCGGATGGACGCCATATGATGCCTACGACGAGAAAGATCTTGCGCAGAAGGCTTTTCTCGAGAGCAAGGCCTTTCGCCGCTTGAATCGCAGTCGTAAACTAGCTGAGGTGGATGCTGCCGATTACGAAGCCATCTTCGTGCCAGGCGGTCTTGGACCGATGGTCGACATTCAGCGTAACCCCGTCGTTCAGAATGCAGTCGTGCGCGCCTGGAGCACTGGGAAGTTTGTAACTGCCGTTTGTCACGGTCCGTGCGCGCTGCTCGGGGTAGACCTGGGCGATGGCAAGCCGTTCGTGCAGGGCAAGAAGCTCACATCGTTCTCGAAGAAGGAAGAGTACGACTACGCGCGCGAAGACGTTCCTTACGAACTTGAAGATGCCTTGCGGGCAGAGGGTGCCGAGTATACGTCCGCAGCAAACTGGCAGCCTCACGTCGTCGTCGACGGACGCCTCATCACTGGCCAGAATCCCGCCTCGGCCGGGCCCATGGCCAAGGAGTTGCTGGCGGCACTCAGAAAATAAAGAACAGGCAGCCGAGCCATCGCCTGGCTGGCCTGAACGCCGCAGTCACCCTGAAAAGGCCTAGTCGATGACAATGCCGTCGAAGATTACTGCCATTTTAGTTGCTCACCCGGGCAAGAGCGTTGAGCTTAGAGAACTGCTTATTGGTCTGGCGCCGCATTGCAGGGCCGAACCCGGCAATCTGCGCTGGGACGTCTGGCGCGACAGTTCGGACGATCATCGTTACGTCCTTGATGAGCTTTACCGGGACGCCGCGGCGGTCGAAGCGCACCGAACCTCGCAGCACTATCAGGCCTACTTGGCCAAGGTTCCCGAACTGGCGGAACGTACGGCAGTCATCGCGAAAGCCGTGGATGTTGGATGATGGGGATCACGCCGCGAATGGCCCAATCGCCATTCGTAATGGCCGTGCGCGTTTACCACACCGACGTTTCCAGGTGGGACTTCGACCAAGGCGCGCGAGCCAGAAACACTAACCGGCCACCCCGCCTCCCAGCGCCTTCCTGATCATCTCGGCGAGCTGGTTGCGGCGGTAGGGTTTTGTCAGGAGCATGACGCCGTCATCGAGCTTGCCGTGGTGGACGATGGCGTTGTCGGTATAGCCGGAGGTGTAGAGCACCTTAAGGCCGGGGCGGATCGTCGCCACCTTGTCGGCGAGCTCGCGCCCGCTCATGCCGCCGGGGATGACGACGTCGGTGAACAGCAGATCGAACGGCTGGCCGGCCTGGATCAGCTCCAGCGCGGCTTTGCTGTCGGGCGCGGCGACGGTCTGGTAGCCGAGGCTCTGGAGCTGCACGGTGACGAAGTTGCGCACCAGCGGATCATCCTCGACCACGAAAATGGTCTCGGCCCCGCCTTCCGCCTGCGGCGTCGTGGTGGGAGCCACTTCGGCCATGCCTTCGCCCGGGGGCAGATAGAGCTTGATCGTGGTGCCGTGGCCTTCCTCACTGTAGATCTTGATGTGGCCGCCGGACTGCTTGACGAAGCCGTAGACCATGGAGAGGCCGAGGCCGCTTCCCTTGCCGACCTCCTTGGTGGTGAAGAACGGCTCGAACGCCTGCTGCTGCACCTCGGCCGGCATGCCGGTGCCGGTGTCGCTGACGGCGAGCATCACGTAAGGGCCGGGCCGCACGTCGGGATTGTTTTGCGCATAGGCCTGGTCGAGCACGACGCGGTGGGCCTCGAGCAGCAGCTTGCCGCCGTTCGGCATGGCGTCGCGGGCGTTGATGGCCATGTTGAGCAGGGCATTGGTGAGGCGGGACGGATCGATGTGCGCGGTCATCTGCCCCTGTTCGAGCACGGTCTCGATCTCGATCTGCTCGCCGAGGGTGGGGCGCAGGAGTTTCGCGATGTCCGCGACCGCGGCGTTGATCTCGACGTTGCGCGGCTGGAGCGGTTGCCTGCGCGCGAAGGCGAGCAGATGCTGGATCAGCTCGGCGCAGCGTTCGGCGGCCTCGTCGATCAGGCGCGCCACGCGCTGGAGGTCGGGCTGCTGCTTCAGGCTTGCCACCAGCGTCTCGGTATTGCCGGAGATCACGGTCAGCATGTTGTTGAAGTCGTGCGCGACGCCGCCGGTGAGCTTGCCGATCGCATCCAGCTTCTGCGACTGGTACAATTGCCGCTCGGTCTCGCGCGAGGTGGTCGCGTCGTGATAGACCAGCACCGCGCCGGAGACGTTGCCTTGCCCGTCCAGCATCGGCCGGCCGCTGATCATGAGATGGCGGGAAGGATTGCCGCTGTGCGGGCGGACGATCATCTCCATATTCTCGAACGGCTCGCCGCGCAGCACGCGTGCCGACGGCAGCTCGTCGGGCTTGAGCGGGGTGACGCCGTCGCCGTGAAGCACGCTGGACATCGCGCGCAGATTGCGCAGGTTCATGCCGGTCCGGTGCAGCAGCATGCGCTCCGCGGCCGGATTGGACAGAAGGACGTTGCCCTCGGCATCGATGACCAACACCGCCTCCGCCATGCTGTGAAAGGTGCTCTGGAGCACGTTGACCGACAGGCGCAGCTCGTCATGCGCGTTGACCAGATGCTCGGTGCGCTCGGCCACCGCGGCCTCGAGCTGCTGATTGGCGGCCGTGGTCTCCAACAGCGTGCTCTTGAGTGCGCCCTCGCTGCGCCGGCTCTCGCGCATCATCATCACGACCAGCAGCAGGATCACCAGCGCGCCGGCGACGTCGATCCCGAGCAGCACGATGCCGGTGCGGCGCGAATCCTGGGAGCGCGCCGCGAGCAATCGTTCTTCCTCTGCGCTCAAATGATCGAAATTGCCCATCACCGTGTCCATCAGGCCACGGCCCTCGCCCTTGCCCTGGACCGCGGCAATGCCGGCCTGATCGTTTCCGGCGCGCAGGCGCATCACTTCGGCGGCGATCTCGATCCGGCGCAGCGCCAGCGGCTCGGTGCCCTCGAGCAGCGCGACATGTTCGGGAGTGTCGCGCACGCTGCGCTTGAGGTCGGCGAGTGCCGGTGCGATCCGGGCGTGCACCGCCTGGAATTCTTCGCTGAAGCTCGGGTTGCGATAGATCTCGTAGCCGCGAGCGGCGCTCTCGGCACTGCGCATCAGCACGCGCAGGTCGGAGATCTTCTTGAGCACCTGGACGGTATGATTGACCCAGGCCGCGTCGGACCGTGACTTGACGTCGAGGCCGATCGAGGCTGCGGTGATGATCAGGAGGATGGCAAGTCCAGCACCGAGAATGACGCGCTGCGTTGGGATCAAGGGGCTTCTTTCTTGTCCTTCGGCTGCGAGCCATCGCCCGGCGCGGCGATGCATTCCCGGATCGTGGTCAGCAGCGCGTCCGGCGTGAACGGCTTGCGCAGGCAGCGGGTGGCGCCGAGTTCCAGCGCCATCCGGAGGAAGTCGGGGGAGGGCGAGGCGGACGACGCGAAGGCGTAGCCGGACATCGCGACCAGCGGAACCGCCGGCGCGCGCTCGTGAAAGATGCGAATGGATTCGAAGCCGCGCATGTGCGGCATGAAGATGTCGACCAGCATCACGTCGAAATTCTGTGTTTCGAGCGCAGCCAAACCCGTTTCTCCGCCGTCAGTCAACGTGACGTCGAAGCCCTGACGTTGGAGGAGGACCTCGATGGTCGCGCCGACCATCGGATCGTCATCAACCACGAGAATGCGCGGCATGACACTTCCCAGTCATCGAAGTCCCCACAGCCAAGTTGATACAGGTGAATCGCGCGTCGGGTCAATTTGGGATTGGATAAGGGTAGATATGCACGGTGCGGTGAATAGAGGTCCACTCGCATCGGTTGCGCGCGGCATCGCCGATGACGAATACGAGGCGAGCGAAACAGGGTGAGGTGCCTGAATGAAAAAGGCGCCGCATCGCTGCGACGCCTTCTTCTTCAAGTGTTGCAGGTCGTACTACGGGCAGGGATGACGCTGGCCGTCATAGCCGAGATAGGTGCCGGACGCCGGATCGTAGGACTTGAAGCGCTGCGCGCAGTACGCCGTGGAGTCGCCGCCGGTATCGGGGACCACGGCCACTGACGGCTCATCGTAATAGCTGTCGCCGTAGTAGTATGGGTCGTCATAGTAGCCGCCGCCGTAATAGGCGTATGAGCCGAGGCCGCCGATCGCAGCACCCGCCGCGACACCGGGCCAGAAGCCGCCACCGTGATGGCGCCAGCCGCCGCCGTGCCAATGACCGCCGCCGCCATTCCAGTGGTGACCCCCGGCTGCTGCGAAGCTTCGTCCGCCGCCGCCGTTGAAGGATGCTCCGCCGCTGGGACGCGCGACTGCACCTGCTGCGAAGTTACCGCCGCCGCCCATGCGTGCGCCGCCACCGCCAAAGTGAGCGCCGCCGCCACCGAAGTGAGCGCCACCGCCGCCACCGATGTGAGCACCGCCGCCGCCGAAGTGGGCACCGCCACCTCCGCCGAAATGCCCACCACCCCCGCCACCGCCATGTCCGGGACCTTGCGCGAAGCTCGGCGTCGCCAACGGGAGAACCAGTGCCACGGCCGCAGCCGCGCTCAACACTCTCAGACTTTTCATGATCAAACTCCTTTTCCCGGAAGCAAACCCCATGAAAGGGCCGTAGTTCCTGGGATCACGGCGGTTTGCGTGCGAGGACAAGCTTTCATGGCCACGCTGTATCCGGCATGAACGGATCGCGTCCGATTTGCGGCAGCGTTCCGTGCCGGGAGACCGCATCTGCAGCAGGGCACCGCCGCCCGCGCCGAACTGGACATTTCGCCGTCCGGATGGCATCACGACCCGACGAAGCAGGGCCCTTGCCGCATGAAACAATTCTTCCTCAAGTTCTTCACCTGGTGGAATGGCCAGACGTTTGGCACCCAACTCTGGACCAAGCGCTATGGCGAGCTGGTCGGCCAGGACGAGCAGGGCAACCTCTATTATCGCACCCGTGGCGGGGTGATCGACCCGACGCTCGGCTTCGAGCGCCGCTGGGTGGTCTATAACGGCTATGCCGAGGCCAGCCGTATCCCGCCGTCCTGGCACGGCTGGATGCACCACACCGTCGACGTGCCGCCGACGCAGGACAATTACCAGCCGCGCGAGTGGGAAAAGCCGCACCAGCCCAATCTCACGGGCACGGCGAACGCCTACCGTCCCTCAGGCTCGACGCTCGCCAGCGGCAAGCGGCCGAAGGCGACCGGCGACTATCAGCCCTGGACGCCCGGCTAGGCTTCCGATCCCCGTCTCAATCCTTGTCGTGGGAGTGGATGCACCCGCATCCGCCTCGCCCTACTGTGGACAACGGGAACAGCGGGGATGATTCCTGCGCGCTGGTTGCGGCCACGCGGGGGATGCGGCTCAATGGTCGCATCTTACGGAGATGGGAGACCATCGCGTTCGGTTCGGGCAACAGTTCGCGACTGTCCCGAAATGCAGCGGTCGCCGACCAGGACTCGATCGGGAGATAGGCCCCCGGTCTGGAAGCTCCGAAATCGCCCGATGAAATGTGCAGCCGCCGTAAGACAGGAAAGGCCGCTCGGGAAACCGGGCGGCCTTTTTCTTTCGTAGAGGGACAACGGGATGTCGCGTGCCCCGGACGCTGCGCAGCACGGAGTGATGCGCTGCAGAGCCGGGGCCCATGCATCAGCACCCGTGTGGCTTCCTGGGTCTCGGCTCTGCGCAGCATCGCTGCGCGCCGCAGCGCGTCCGGGACACGAGAGTGGAGACTAGGTCATCCGCTCGGCTGCGCGCTTCACTGCTTCGAGGCGGCGAGCCTGGTTCGCTGCGCCGCGCTCCCTGAGCAACGCCAGCACTTCCGCCGGCGCGGCATCGGGCGAGCCTGCATTGAATGGCGGGGCCGGATTGTATTCGAGCTGAAGCTGGATCGCCTCCGCGGTAGTGCGATCGACCATGATCGACACCAGGGTCAGCGCGAAATCGATTCCGGCGGTGACGCCGCCGCCGGTGATGCGGTTGCGGTCGATGCAGACGCGCGTCTTGGTCGGCGTCGCGCCGAACTGAGCGAGCATCTCCATCGCGCTCCAATGCGTGGCGGCGCGGTAGCCCTTCAAGAGGCCGGCGGCGCCGAGCGCCAGCGATCCCGTGCAGACCGAGGTGACGTATTTGGCGCCCTCGGCCTGCCGGCGCAGGAAACCGAGCACCTCCTCGTCATTGAGCAGGTCGTTGGTGCCGCCGCCGCCGGGCACGCAGATCACGTCGAGCTGCGGGCAGTCGGCGAATGTCGTCGTCGGCGTCAGCGTCAGCACGGAATCGCTCGGAACCGGCTCGATCCGTTTCCAGATCAAATGCAGTTTTGCGCCCGGCACGGAGGAGAACACCTGCAAGGGACCGGTGAAGTCGAGCTGGGTGACGCGCGGAAACACCAAGAGACCGATCTGGAGCGGGGACGACATGAGAGCCTCCAATTATGAGCTTGACGGACGCAGCCTGTCATGATGCCATTCTGTCCAAAATGGCGTATTTCCCTCGCTTTCGGACATGACCATGATCGGCATCCTGATCTTCCCGGACTTCCAGTTGCTCGATGCGGCCGGCCCGATCTCCGTGTTCGAGATCGCGGCGCGCTGCACGGGCAAGACGACGACCGGGATCCGCGTGCTGGCGGTGAACGCGGGGCCCGTGCGCAGCTCGTCCGGCGTGGAGATGATGGCGCGCGACTTCAAGTCGGCGAATGCGATCACGACGCTGGTCGTGGCGGGAGGCGCGGGCGTGACGGATGCCGCGCGTTGCGAGGTCACGCGCGCCTTCGTGCAGCGGCTGGCGCGGCGCGGCGTGCGGGTCGCGAGCGTCTGCTCGGGCGCCTATGTGCTGGCCGAAGCGGGTCTGCTCGACGGGCGTCGCGCCACCACGCATTGGGGACGCACGCGGGATTTCGTCGCGCGCTATCCCAAGGTGAAGTTCGAGCCGGACCAGATTTTCACCCGCGATGGCAATGTGTGGACCTCGGCAGGCATCACCGCCGGCATCGACCTTGCGCTTGCGATGGTGACGGAGGATCATGGTGAGCAGATCGCGCAGGACACCGCGCGGCAGCTCGTACTGTATCATCGCCGCAGCGGCGGCCAGTCGCAGTTCTCGTCACTTCTGGAATTGAAGACGCCGAACGGCCGCTTCGGTGCGCTGCTGTCCTGGGCGCGCGAGAACCTCGATGCCCGCTTGACGGTGGAAGACCTCGCCGACCGCGCCGGCATGAGTGCGCGGCATTTTGCCCGCGCCTTTGCCGCCGAGACCGGCACGACGCCCTCGAAGGCCATCGAGCGGCTGCGCATCGAGGTTGCGCGCGAGCGCGTGCAGTCCTCGCGCGAGGCGATCGAGCTCGTTGCGGAGACGACCGGCTTCGGCGATCCCGAGCGCATGCGTCGCGCCTTTATCCGCGCCTTCGGCCAGCCGCCGCAGGCGCTGCGGCGCGCGGCAAGGGCCGGGTAGGGAGAATTGATCAATCGGAGAGGCCGCTTTAGCGGGTGAACAGACTTGCATAGTGCGCGGCCTTGCTTCACCCGTTGCAGACGATGTGTACACCACGTGCCGTCGCCGATACCGATGCAAGGAACCCCAATGACTGATCGAGAAAAGATTCTGATTGCCCTTCGCGAAAAACCTCTGAAGATTTTCGAGGTCATGAAGCGCGTGAACATCAAGAATCAGGACGACTGTCAGTCGCTCCTGTTGAAGATGCGTGACGAAGGCGCTGTGAAGTTCGATATTCACAAGGGACATTGGCGCGCCGCGTGACGACATTCGCTCGGTCACCAGCGGTCTCGCGTTGGCAGAGCGAACAAGACTTGCGTCTTGGCAAGACTTGCGTGTCAAGACTTGCGTATTGGTCAGCCCGATGCGGCCTTGCCGCCGGTCGCCGCGGCGCCCGAGGCCTGTGCGCGCGCCGTCAAGCGCCGCGCGATCGGCATCAGCATGTAGGGCGCCAAGTGAATGGGAAACTGCGTCATCGCGAAATAGAGCCAGGTCGTCGGCGGCAGCGCGCCGGCGGTCGCGGCGAGCATCAGTCCCAGATTGCGCTGTGACACCATCAGCCCGAGCGCCAGCGCGCGCTCATAGCCGATGCGGCGAAACAGCAGCGTGGTGACGGCGAGCAGGGTGAAATAGATCGCGAAGGCGAGCGCTGCGAAGCCGAGGGTGGAGACTGGCCGGGCGACGAGATCGCTCGCGACGTCGCCCATGATCGCGGTCGCGAAGACCAGCAGGATGACGATGTTGAAGCCGTCGATCGGCTGCCTGTGGCGCTGGATCGCGGCCGCGCCGCAGACTTGTCGGAGCACGGTGGCGGCCAGCAGCGATGCGGCGAGGATGCCGAGCAGCTTCAGCCCCAGCGCCGGCGGCGAAATGCTGAGCATGCCATCGAGGAACAGGCTCGCGAACAGCGACGCCGTGAACGGCACCAGCGCGGTCGCGCTCACCAGCGTGACCAGCACCAGCGTGGCATCGAGGCCCATCAGCGCAGCGAGCGCCGGCGCGGCCATCATCGGAGACGCTATGCTCTGCAGCATCAATGCCAGGGCAAGGTCGGGCGCGTGCGCCGTGAGCCCGCTGGCGTGGACGACCAGCCCGACGATCACAGGCACGCCGATCATGGTCCAGACGGTCGCGGTCGCGACCAGCGCCGGCCGACGCAGATGGCCTGAGAGCGCGGCCAGATCGACCCGCATGAAGGAGATGCAGAGCAGAACGAAGATCGCCTCGGTGACGTAGGGGCGCAGCAACGCCCCGAGCGGCGGCACCGCGAGCGCGATGAACACGACGGCGGCCACCGCGCGGGTGCCCTGGCCGCCAAGCCATGTCAGCCCGCGCAGGGGGAGGGCGAATATGCTTTGAAGAACCGGCGGCATCGGGATTGGCGTTTCAGCCCAATCCTTTCAGCCACGCGCCGATCTCGCTCACGGCGACATTGGCCTCTCGCAGCAATTTCCCCATCGTGAAGAAGCCGTGGAACTGGCCGGGATCATGCTTGGTGGCCGCGGTCACGCCAGCCTGCTGGAAAGCCTTGGAAACGGCGGCGGCATCGGGATCGAGCACGACGGGCATGGGGGAGCGACCTCTGGGTCTTTTAGTTATGGTTGGAGTTCGTTTTGGGTCGGCGCCGCCTCAGCCGCCGGGAAAGGTGCTCGACTATCCCATCCGGGGGCCGATCTGGCCAGACCGGGCCGGGAAGGGCAGGGATGCCGCCCTTCCCCCGCCGTTTACGCCGGGTATTTGGATTCATAAATTAGATTAGTAGCTTACGTGGATTTGTGTACCAGATTGTACCAGTCATTCGAAGTAGGTAGAAAATACATTGAAGTGCTATTTTAAGGTGAAGGCAGATTGGATTGATGCCAAATTTGTTCTTGATTTGTTCTAAATTCTGTGCGACGTTGCGCGTTCGTGGAACTTGAGCCAACATGCTCGTTATGCGGGCAAGACAGCTTATCGTTCGACCAAAGATTTTGAAGAAGGCGGGAGATTGGAAAACGGGGAAAATGACCCGGACTGCCTTTCCCCTGTCGCGTACACGAAATTTTCAACTCGGCGTGCGATGGACTTGGCGAGTCGATGAACTTGAGATCGATGGAAACGAATGCCGGCTTCTTACAGCATTCGAACCGTCGAAAAGTGGATTCCTCGCTTGGCTGTCGATAAAGCGTGGCGATACGTATACCATGGTGGCTCGGTTGGAGTTTCATGGTCATGAACCTGGGCTCCACTGCCACTCGTCATGTGAGGAGCTTCACAATGTCCAGGTGGGAGTTGTGAAACCCTATCCGACCATTCGGTTGCCTAAGGCGCGGGCTAAACATCGTCGGGATCAATACGAAATTACCGAGGCATCGGCACTTGCTACATCATTCGGGTTCTTCCGCGTGACGACTCCTCCTGACGGCGCAATGCTATGAAACAAGAACTCTGCAAAGCTTTTTGCGACGAACTGTCCGTTCAGAAGGTTCCGGCGGGTCTCGCTGTCACGACTGCCTTCGCCGGCGCCGACGGCGACCACATCGGTTTTTTCGTCATCAAAACAAGTGACGCCAAGTATCGTATCGAAGATGACGGCGTGACCTTGCCTTACTTAGAGGGAAGCGGGCTCGATTTTAGTTCAGGAACAAGAGGCGACGCGCTGAGTGAGTTGCAATCGGAGTATGGCGTCTCGATTGATCATGAAACTAAGGAGTTCTTTGTAGGTAATTTGACGGAGGGGCAAATACCGGCAGCGGCTTTGAAATTTGTCGCATTCTCGTTACGAGTTCGCGACTTCATGCTCATGACGGAATTCCGTGTAGCGACGACGTTTCGCGAGGATGCGGAAAGGTTGCTTCGCGCGGCGGTTAACGGCCGTGCGACGATTGAAGAAAATGTGCCGATTACCCCCAAGTTGACAGACTTCCCTGCAGATTTCGTGGTGCGAGCGCCGGGACGAAAGCCCGTGGGTGTTTTCTTGGGAACCTCTGACAATCGCGTTCTTGAGGCGCTATTCCTACAAATGCGCAACCAGCATGAAATTCATGAGCCGTGTTCGATTGTCGCGCTGGTTGAAAAGCCTAGGACGTTGAGCACGCGAGTCCGACAACAGGCAACAAATAGGCTAGAATTCTTGACAGAATTTCGTGGCGACGAAGTTGCTGCGGTAGAGAGAATTGCTCGTGAAGCCATTGGTCGTGGAACGAGCAGTATACAGTGACGATCGTGTCGTCGCGCGCAATGAGCGAAAGAGGCGTGGCCTCGGCACTACCAATACAAGCGAAATTCGAATTGGCCTTTGGCATGCTTCGGAATGACAGGCAGCATCGTCTCGGGTTGGCCGGATAAGATCATTTTGGCTGGGAGCAATCCCGCTCAGCCACACGAAGGGAGGACTCGTTGGTTCAAAAGCGGGCGGCGCTTGTAATCGGAAATGCGAATTACACTGGGCCAAATACCACCAAGCTGCGAAATCCAGTGAATGATGCTGCGTCAATCGCCCGAAAGCTGAAGAAGTACGGCTTCGAGTTGACGTCGGTCGCTGATGGGACATTCGCAGAGATGCGGGCAGCTCTTGCTAAATTTCAGGCCACGATCGAGGCGGGTGGTGTCGCGCTAGTCTTTTTTGCTGGTCACGGAATCCAAATCGGCGGGGAGAATTTTTTGTTTTCCTGCGATACAGACGCCAGCGGAGAAAATCAGGCGCAATATTCCTCCCTTTCCCTAAATCAGATCATCGATGTGCTTGATCGGTCAAAGGCCGACACAAAGGTCATCATCCTGGATGCCTGCCGTGAAAATCCCTTTGAGAAAGCTTGGCACCGATCCCACGCAACGCGCGGTCTCGCGTCGGTCTTTGCACCAAAAGGGACAATCATTGCATACGCGACATCGCCTGGGCAGGTCGCGCTGGACGGACACTCCGGAAATGGCGTCTATACCGGGGCGTTGCTCCATTACATCGATACTGCGGATTGTCCGATCGAAACGGTATTCAAGCGCGTCAGGAATGCGGTTGCAGCGGAAACCGCTGGGAAACAAATTACCTGGGAGCACACCTCGCTTGCAGGAGACTTTTACTTCAATACGAGCATCGGCAGCTTAGTAACGGCCTATCAGGCGTCGTCGCTGGCTGATGGACTGTTCGTGCTTGACGCTGAAAAATCGTCGCATCAAATCATCCGAGGATTGAAGTCGCATGACTGGTATACACAAAATCCCGCGCTCGAACGCCTCACGCCGAAATTCGCGAACACCATAAACAACGACAATCTCTTCGTGCTAGGGCGCAATATATATCAAGCTGCAAGTGGTGGTGCGAGAGGCTCCAAGGCATTTATAAGCGACTTCGCTGATCAGACCAGTGGCATGAAGCCAGAGAAGATCAGGCCTCTGCTTGATGGGATTCTCTTCGAGATATTCTTCGATTCGAAGGGAGAGCTTCGCGAAAGTATCAAGGGCAATATGTTCGACGAGGTATTTGAACTTCAGAGATTTCATCAGTTCAAAGATAGCTTTGATTTCATAGCCGAAACACTGATTGCGGCGCACGGCAACTTTTACGTAGTCCCAGGCAAAGGACAGACGCTTTCGATCTCGGTTGTAACCGAAAAGGATAAGAAAGGGAGGCGTATCACAGGCGTGTTTATTGACACGGTCAACGTCTTCACTCTGCGTGATGCAGAATATGCTGAGGATGAAGAGGGGCCAGTCCTTACGCGCGGTATGACCCAAGAAGACTTCGAGGCCCAGCTTGCACAGGATCTGGTTGTACCTCTCCGGCTCTTACAAATCCGGTACAGCCCGCCTCTCGAACAAGGAGCCACGTTGCGTTATCCTTACGGGTGGGGCGTGACAAAACAGTAGCCGAATGGCTGGGACCTGGAAGTGGTGAGGGGCAATAGGCGACATATGCGCGCAACACGAGCGTGCTTGCAGATACTCACACGCACAGTGCATGTGTCACGACTTTGGTGGTCTGTAACGCGGCCCGTCGCGTAGTGATGATGCTGCCAATATTCCGTTGTCGACGAGCAGATGAGGACAAAGTGTCTTGAGAGGAAGTGCCAAGCACCGTACCAGTTTCGTACCAGAAACGGGTGTTAACGGATGAACAGGATGCGAACATGTGGCATTAACTTCATTGATTTCGCTGCAGAAATTGCTTTCGTCGCAAACCCGCCGTATTCGCCGTGTTAACCGGATGGCCTGCGAGCGGCGGTATCCCCTGTAGAATGTCCAGCAAGCCCGATTCGCTGTTGAAGCCGCGCGAGATGTTTCGAACATTTACCCTGACAGGCCTTGCGGCGCTTCTGGCCGCCACCGCACTGACGGCTGCAACGCCGGCGCAGGCGCAGATCGGCACGATCTTCTCCGATCCGCCGCCGCTGCGGCCGCCCGGCAACATTCCGCGTGGCCAGCCCCAGCCGCAGATCCCCGACGACGATGAAGAAGTGCCGGAGCTGCCGCCGCAAGGCCGTGTGCTGCCGTCGCGCCCGATGGCGCCCCCGCCGGGCCGGCAGGGCAATGTGATGCCGGGGCCGGTCGAGAGCCAGCCTCTGGCGCCGCCGCCCGGTTCGAGCGCCGCTCCGCCGAACCAGCCGCCGCCCGTCGCGGTCGCTCCGTCCAATCCGCAAGGGGCCCCGGGTGCGCCCGGTCAGCGCCAGCCACAGCAGAAGGGCGGGCCGGGCGGCGCAGTCCCGCAGACGCCGGCGAGCCTTCAGCCCGGCGACGAGGTCGTCACCGAGCCGCCGGCCCAGAAGATCGTGAACAAGAAGGCGACCTTCTCCGGCCTCGACAAGATCACCGGTCGCATCATCAATTTCGACGAGGAGATCGGCGAGACCGTGCAGTTCGGTGCGCTGCGCGTCAAAACCGACGCCTGCTACACGCGGCCCGCGACCGAGGCCGCCAACACCGACGCCTTCGTCGAGGTCGACGAGATCACCTTGCAGGGTGAGGTGAAGCGCATCTTCTCCGGCTGGATGTACGCGGCAAGTCCGGGCCTGCACGGCGTCGAGCACCCGATCTACGATATCTGGCTCACCGACTGCAAAGAGCCGCAGCAAACGATCGCGACCGCGGCACCGGATCCCGGCACCAAGCCGGCGACGCCACCGCCGCCGCCGGCGCAGAAGAAGGCCGCGCCCAAGCAGGTGCAGCAGCGTCCGCCGCAGCCCTTGCCGCCGATCCAGCAGCAGCAGCCGGCACCGCCGCCGCCACCTCCGCCGCCCGAGCAGCGACCGGGTCTGTTCGGTATCCCCGGGTTTGGCCGCTAGGCTAAATCCCCGGGTTTGGCCGCTAGGCGAAATCCCCCAGGGTTTGGCCGGTAATCCCTGACTATTGCCGCGCCCCGATGATCTCGAGCGCGCGTGCGCCCGGGATCGCTTCGCCGGTGGAGAGCCTCAGGAAATCCCCGGGTTCGCCCGCGAGCGCCTTGTCGAGCAGCGCCGTGTAGCGCCGCCGCGAAATCTCGGCCGCGCCAAAACTTTTCAGGTGCTCGGTGACGTATTGGGTGTCGAGCAGTTCGAAGCCGCCATGGATGAGCCGCGCGACCAGATGCACCAGCGCGACCTTGGAGGCATCGCGCGCGGTGTGGAACATGCTCTCGCCGAAAAAGGCCCGGCCCAGGCTGACGCCGTAAAGGCCGCCGACGAGGTCCTCGCCCTGCCAGGCCTCGACGCTGTGGCAATGGCCGAGCTCGTACAGCCCGCCATAGAGGTCGCGGATGCGCTTGTTGATCCAGGTGTCCTCGCGCCCGGCCTGCGGCGCGGCGCAGCCGGCGATCGTGGATTTGAAGGCGGTATTGACGGTGACGCGGAATGAATCCGAGCGCACGGTGCGCGCCAGCCGCGAGGCCACGCGAAATCCGTCGAGTGGGATGACGCCGCGCAACTCCGGCTCGACCCAGAACAGGGTCGGATCATCGGCGCTTTCGGCCATCGGAAAGATGCCGCAGGCATAGGCGCGCAGCAGAACGGCCGGCGTGATTTCAGACGGGGCAGAGTCGCGCGAAGTCATGGCTCGCCACATTAGCAGGATCGCAATGCGGTTGCGATGGGCGGTGCGGTCAGTTCGCTGCGGCAGCAGCCGGCTTGTTATCGGCTGCCGGTACACGGCGGAACCTCAACATGATTCGGGTTCCGGAATGGGTGGGATCGCGCTCGACCGAAGCGTCGAGTTTGGTGGCCATGGCTGCGACGATGCGCTGGCCCATGCCGGTGGAGCGCGGATCGGCCTTGACGTTGTCGCCGACGCCGTCGTCGCTGATCGACAGCAGGAGATCGTCGCCATGCGAGGTCAGCTCGACATGGATCGGGCCGGCGCCGTCGGGATAGGCGTATTTCACCGCGTTCATCACCAGTTCGTTGACGATGATACCGACGGCGACCGCACGGTCCGGATCGATCTCGATCGGTTCGGCCTTCAGCGTCAGGCGCGACATCCGGTTGCCCTCGGCCGAGCGCCTGAGATCCTCGAGCAGCGAGTCCAGATACTGGTTCAGGACCACGCTCTTCAGGTCCTGCGAGGTGTAGAGGCGGCGGTGCACCTGCGCGACCGCGGCGACGCGGCCCATCGCATTGGTCAACGCAGCCTTGACCTCGTCCTGCGCGGCGGAACTTGCCTGCAGATGCAGCAGGGAAGCGATGATCTGCAGCGAGTTGCCGACGCGGTGGTTGACCTCTCGCAGCAGCAGTTCGCGTTCGGCGGCGAGCGCTGCGTAGCGGTCGCGCGAGGCATGGATCTCGGCTTCGGCTTCCTCGCGCGCCTTCTGCAATTCGGCCTGGCGCAGCGCGCCCTCGGCCGCGACGTGAAGCAGGGGAATGAAGTCGCCCTTGACGTCCTTGACCAGATAATCGGCCGCGCCCGCTTTCAGCGCCGTCACCGCAATGCTGGAATCCTGCGACGCCGTGACGAACACCACGGGAGGTGCGCCCGGGATCGCCATGATCTGCTCCAGCGTCTCCAGTCCGTCGAGGCCGGGCATGTACTGGTCGAGCGCGACCACGTCGATGCCGCCGGTCGTGCCCGCGCGGCGGATGTGCTCGAGGCCTTCCTCGCCGCTCGCGGCGTGAACGACTTTGTAGCCGCGCCGTGTCAGGCCGCGATCGACCAGGCGCGCCAGCGCCCCGTCGTCGTCGATGTAGAGCAGTGTGGGCATGCGCTGGTTCATGGGGCGGCGGGCGGAACCTGGATGACCGAGAAGAACAAGCCGAGCTGCCGGATGGCATTGGCGAAATTCTCGTAGTTCACGGGCTTGGTGATGTAGACGTTGCAGCCGAGCTCGTAGCAGCGCTTGATTTCCTGGGAATCGTCGGTGGTGGTCAACACCACCACGGGCGAGGCCTTCAAATATTTGTTCTCCTTGATCTGCTTCAGAATGTCGATCCCGGTCATGTCGGGCAGGTTGAGATCGAGCAGGATCAGGAGGGCATTGCCCTTCTGCACGAGACCGCTGCCGTCGGGTCCGAACAGGTGTTTCATCGCGTCCGTGCCGTTGGCAAAGGAGATGATCTCGTTGTTGACGCCGGACCTTCGGATGTTCCGCTCGATCAGCCGCGCGTGTCCTTCGTCGTCCTCGATCATGATGATGCTGACGGGTTGAGTCATTGATCCGCGTTCCGGTTGCTGGCGTTCCAGGTGATGGGCAGCGTGATGGTGAAGGTACTGCCCGTATTCAGTTCCGATGATACCGACATGGTGCCGCCGAGGCGACGCACAAGTGCACGCACATGCGCAAGACCGATGCCCTGACCGGGCTTGTCCTGGGTTCCGGCGCGGCGAAACAGGTCGAATATCCGCTGGTGGTCCTTGGGGTCGATGCCGCGGCCGTTATCGCTGATCTCGAAGATAGCGTAGCCGAGCTTGGTGCGCCCGCGGATTCTGATCTCGCCGGGGACGCCGGGCTTGAGATATTTGATGGCGTTGTCGATCAGATTGGAGAAGATCTGCTCCAGCGCCAGGCGGTCGCTGACGAGATTGGGCAGGGGGGCGACTTGGATCTCCGCCTGCGCCTCGGCGGCCTGATGCGCCAGCGTCGATACGATCGCTTCGATCAGCTCGGCGGTGTCGATCTTTTCGGGCTGGAACTCGCGCCGGCCCTCGCGGGTGAGATTGAGGATCGCCGAGATCAGGCGGTCCATCTTGGCGATCGACGACTTGATGAAGCCCAGCGCTTCGGAAAAATCCGCTGAGAGCTGCTTGTCGGGACCTTCGAGCGCGATCTCGCCGTCCGGCAGCGGCGGCCCGTCGGCCGGGACGTGGGTAAGGCCGCCGATACGGCGGAAAATGTCGCCGCCGAGCTCTTCGAGTTCGCTGGTGAAGCCCATGATGTTGACCAGTGGCGAGCGCAGATCGTGGCTGACGATATAGGCAAAGCGCTGGATCTCGTTATTGGCTTCGCGCAGATCGGCCGTGCGTTCGTCGACCACGGCCTCCAGATTGACATTGGCATCGCGCAGGCGGGCCTCGGCATCGTCACGGGCGCGGGCCGAGCGCCGCACCAGCCAGATCGAGATCAGCGCCAGCAGCACGACGAGGCCCGAGCCGATGCCGGTCATCGACGCGGCCAGGGTCTGGCTGCGGTCCGAATTGACCGTTCGGAGCCGGAACAGCCGTTCTTCTTCCTGGATCATCTCGGTCGCGACTTTGGCGATTGCGGCTGTCGCGTCCGTGGAGACAACCTCGCGGACCAGCGCTGCGGCGTTCTCCGGCTCACCCCGCCGGAGGAAATCCATCTCCTGCGCGAACTGGCCGAGACGGGTCTCGATCGCCGCGCTCAGCTTCTCGATGTTCTCGCGTTGCGCCGGATTGTCGCCGGTCAGGCGCGTGAGCTTGTCGAGAGCCGGGACGACGGCCGCCACGGCCTTGTCATGGTCGACCTTGAAATCCTCTCCTTGGGTCAGAAGGTAGCCCCGAGCGGTGCTCTCGGCTCGGCGGATTTCCAGCAGGAGGGCGTTGACCTGATTCTCCGCCTCGATGGTGTGAACCACCCATTTGCTGTCGTCTCTCGCCTTGTTGACGAGGTAGACGGAGCCGGCGCTGATCACGGTCAGCACCAGAAGTCCCGCTGCGAACAGCAGGATCTGCCAAAACGTACGCCGTCGCTGCGCGTCAGCGGTCACGACGGTCTCGCTCGATCAGGCTTGCCGGACTTCAAAACGCCCCCTCGGAACTGTCCCCACGTCCTAAACGCGATTAGGGCCAAAGGGTTCCATGCGGAGGGACGGCTACTTCGGGGCGGGTTCCGCCTTGCCGGCGAGATATTGTTCCAGCCAGTGAATGTGGTAGTCGCCGTTGATGATGTCGTCTTCGCGCACCAGAGCGCGGAACAGCGGCAGGGTGGTCTCGATGCCCTCGACCACCATCTCGTCCAGCGCCCGGCGCAGCCGCATCAGGCACTCGCCGCGGGTCTTGCCGTGCACGATCAGCTTGCCGACGAGCGAATCGTAATAAGGCGGGATCGTGTAGCCCTGATACACGGCGGAATCGATCCGCACACCGAGCCCCCCGGGAGGGTGATATTGGGTGATGCGGCCGGGCGAAGGACGGAAGGTCTGCGGATTCTCGGCGTTGATGCGGCACTCGATTGCGTGGCCGATGACCTGGACCTCGTCCTGCCTCGCCGGCAGGTCGCCGCCGGCGGCGATGCGGATCTGCTCCAGCACGAGGTCGATGTCGGTGATGCTCTCGGTGACGGGATGCTCGACCTGGATGCGCGTGTTCATCTCGATGAAGTAGAACTCGCCGTCCTCAAACAGGAACTCGATCGTGCCGACGCCGAGATATTTCATCTCGCGCATCGCCTTGGCGCAGGTCTCGCCGATCTTGGCGCGCGCAGCCGCGGTCAACACGGGCGAGGGGCCTTCCTCCCAGACCTTCTGGTGGCGTCGCTGCAGCGAGCAGTCGCGTTCGCCAAGATGAATCGCGCCGCCGCGGCCGTCGCCGAGGATCTGGATCTCGATGTGGCGCGGCTTCTGCAGATATTTTTCGAGGTAGACGGAGGCATCGCCGAAGGCGGATTTGGCCTCGTTGGCGGCCGTTGACAGCGCGACCTGAAGATCGGCCTCGCTCTCGGCCACCTTCATGCCGCGGCCGCCGCCGCCCGCCGCGGCCTTGACCAGCACGGGGAAGCCGATCTTCCTGGCGATCGCCATTGCGTCGTCGTTGGGGCCGACCCCTCCGTCGGAGCCGGGCACCACGGGAATGCCGAGCTTCTTGGCCGTCCTCTTGGCCTCGATCTTGTCGCCCATCAGGCGGATGTGCTCGGCCTTCGGGCCGATGAAATGCAGATTATGCTCGGCGAGGATTTCGGCAAAGCGCGCGTTCTCCGACAGGAAGCCGTAGCCGGGATGCACGGCATCGGCGCCGGTGATCTCGCAGGCCGCGAGCAGCGCGGGGACGTTGAGATAGCTGTCCTTGGACGCCGGCGGCCCGATGCACACGCTCTCGTCCGACAGGCGCACATGCATGGCATCGGCGTCGGCGGTGGAGTGCACGGCGACGGTCGCGATCCCGAGCTCCTTGCAGGCCCTGAGGATGCGAAGGGCGATCTCGCCGCGATTGGCTATGAGGATCTTGTCGAACATGGTGTCCTTATTGGACTGACGCGCGGAAAGCGGCGAGGGCGATGAGACCGCCCTCGATCGTCACTCAATGATCACGAGCGGCTCGCCGTACTCGACCGGCTGGCCGTCCTCGATCACGATCTGCGTCACCGTGCCGGCGCGCGGCGAGGGGATCTGGTTCATGGTCTTCATGGCTTCGATGATCAGCAGCGTCTGGCCGACCGAGACCTTGCTGCCGACCTCGATGAACGGCTTGGCGCCGGGCTCTGGCGCCCAATAGGCGGTGCCGACCATCGGCGAGGTCACGGCGCCGGGATGCTTCGACAGGTCGGCAGCGGCAGGCGCGGAGGCGGCTGCGGCCGCGGGGAGGGCGGCGGGGGCGGCCGCCATTTGCATCGGCATGGTCGCGGCGACGCTGATGTTGCGGGCGACGCGCAGGCGCAGGCCGGCACGCTCGATCTCGATTTCGGTGAGGCTGGTCTCATCGAGCAGCAAGGCGAGCTCGCGGACGAGGGCGGAGTCCTCGCTGGAAAACTTTGCGGCTGCTTTGTCGTCTGGCTGGCGCGCCATGTTGTTTGATCCGAATGTTCTGTGTGAAGGGGGAGCGTCAGGCTTTGGGCTTGATGCCGAGCTTGGCGGCAAGACCCTGGATGGCGAGGCGGTAGCCCTCGATGCCGAAACCACAGAGCGAGGCGAAGGCCGCGCGCGCGGTGTAGGAGTGATGACGGAAATTCTCGCGGGCGTGAATGTTGGTGACGTGCACTTCGACCGTCGGGATCTGCACCGCGAGCAGCGCGTCGTGCAGCGCGATCGACGTGTGCGAATAGCCGCCGGCATTGATGATGATGCCCTTCATCTTGCGGGCGTATGCCTCGTGGATGAAGTCGATCAATTCGCCTTCGCGGTTGGACTGCCGGCAGTCGGCCTTGAGGCCGAACGTGGCCGCCGTCTCCCGGCACAGCGCCTCGACGTCGGGCAGCGACGCATGCCCGTACTTCTCGGGCTCGCGCGTCCCCAACATGTTGAGGTTCGGCCCGTTCAGGACAAGGATCGTGTCGGTTGCTGGTTCGGCCATTCCAATCCCGCAAGAGGTGCTTCGGCGTGGCGGGGGTTATAGGTAACAAAGCGCGTGAGGGGAAGCCTTGAAGGACCTCCCAGGTGGCTTCAGATAGCTCATCCCAGGTGCAAAAACCTGTGCGCAAGCTACGGAAATCGCTTGTTAACCAGTCCGAAGCATGGCTGCCGGCCGGCGTGTGCGGGAAGACGCCGCCCGGTAACCCAAAAGCCCCTGCCGATCTCTCGGCAAGGGCTCATTTGGAGCTTCAGCGAAGCGACTTAGCCTTCGATAATGTACACGATCTCGCGCGTCTGCGGACGAACGATGACGTACCGCCCGTGCACCAAGATCACATCATAGCCGCGCCATTCCGGATAAATCTCGACGATCCGCGGGGGAAGCGGATGGAAATGAACGCTGGCCGGGATTGTCGTGCCGACCGAGATGTTGAAGTTGACGTTGGTCGTTTCCTCGATCTTGGTCGACTTGATGGCGGATGTGATCTCGGTCCGCTTCTCGGGGGGCGGTGCAGAAGCGGTCGCAGACGCGGTGCCGGTCGTGGTCTGGGACTTGGTATCGGCAGCCTTGTTGTCCGCACCCTTGGTCTGGCTGTCTGCGCCCTTGGTCTGGGCGTTCATGTTGCCGCTCTTGGTGTCAGTCTCCGAGCTCTTGGACTTGTCCGTCTGGGACTTGTCCATCGTGCTCTTCGACTTGTCCTGCGCTGACTTGTCATGCATGGACTTGTCCTGCGCGGACTTGTCTTGCGCGGACTTATCCTGCGCGCCCTGGGCGTGCTCACCCTTCGCCGCACCGGCCTTCTCGTCGGTCGCGTTCTTGTTCATCGCGCCGGACTTGTCCATCCCGCCCGACGACTTCTCCTCGGCTGCTCCGCCGGACTTCATGCTGCTGGAGCCGCCAGCCTGACCGACGGTGCCCTTCTCATGGGCGGATTCCTTACCCATCGAGCCGCCGCGTTCGGCGGCGCCGCCGGAAGGCTGCGAATGCTGCATCTGCGCACCACCGGCACCGCCACCGCTGTCGCGGTTCATGGTGCCCTGTGCGTTCGCCAGGCCGGTGCCCGCGACGAGCGCGAGTGTAGCAACCGAGATCATAAAGCGGTTAGACATGGAATTCTCCTCACGTGTTCATTTGCGTCATTGCCCGCGCCGACAACGAAAGGAGATTTGAGTAGTTCCGGAACTTTGGTGGTTCCGAGGCTTTTGTTTGTTGAACGCCAGATGAACGCGCGCGCCAGATTTCGGCGCAATGAAAAGACCGGCTTTTCAGCCGGCCTTTTGCATGCGTGAGTTGTAGACCTAATCAGCGGATCGCCTTGTCAGCAGGTCGCCTTGCCGCAGCGGGCCACAGCGATCTTTTCCTTCAGGCTATCGACGCCGACGGCGCCGACAACGATCTGCTTGCCGATCACGTAGCTCGGCGTGCCGTTCATGCCCATCGCTTCGGCGAGCTTGAAGTTCTCCTCGATGGTGCTGCGTACCTCGGCGCTGCCGATGTCCTTTTCGATCTTCGCGACGTCGAGGCCGGCTTCCTTGGCCGCCTGAAGCGCGCGCGCCTTGTCGGCCGCGCCACGACCGCCGAGCAGCTTCTGGTGGAAGTCGAGGTACTTCTTGCCGGAGGGATCCTGCATCCGCACCGCGACCGCGACCTGGGCTGCTTCGACCGAGCCCTGGCTCAGCACCGGAAACTCCTTCAGCACCACCTTCAGCTTCGGATCGGCCTTCATGAGGGTGAGCATGTCGTCCATCGCGCGCTTGCAGTAGCCGCAATTGTAGTCGAAGAACTCGACGAAGGTGACGTCGCCGTCCTTGTTGCCGAGCACGACCTGGCGCGGCGAGTTGAAGATCGCGTCGGAATTCTGCGCGACGCTGGCCTCGTGCTTCTGGGTCTCGGCCGCAGCCTGGCGCTTGGTGAGCTCGGCCATCGCTTCCTCGAGCACCTCGGGATGGGTGACGAGATAGTTCCTGACGATCGCCTCGATGTCCGTGCGCTGGGCATCGGAGAAGCTGTCGGCCGACGCGGGCGCGGCTGCGCCGAACATGGCGAGCGCAAACAGCGCGGGAGCAAGCAGGCGCAGCGAAGGCATAGGCAAATCCTCTTATCCAAAGCAGGTTTCGGAAAACGTCCCGGCGGACTTAAGCTCGGTGTCGTGACGTCGTTTCGTAAGGCGTCGTTTCGTAAGGCGTCGTGGTGTAAGGTCGTCTTGGTCTTGTCAGTTGCGCGGCGGTTTCGACGCCACGATGTCGTCGGCCTTGACCCATCCGGGTGTGCCGACGGCGAAACGGGTTTTCGCGCGCGTCGCAAGCTCGCGGGCGGTCTTGTTGTCGCCGCGCAGGTAAGCGGCCTGTGCCGACGCCAGATCCGCCTCGGCATAGTCGCCCTTCCGGCCATACGCCATCGCGAGCTGCATGTAGCCGAGCACAGCCTCCGGTTCCCGTGCCACGGCGGCCCGGAGAATCCGAACGGCGTCATCCGTGTAGGCCTTATTATCGGACCCAACCAGAGCCTGCCCAAGTAACATCTCGATGAGGGGCGCGTTGTGCGAAAGTGCGACAGCCTTGCGCAGGGCTGGGATTGCCTCGGCCGGCTTGCCGCCCTCCAGCAGGGCCTGCCCGCGTACCTCGTAAAAATACGCATTGTTGGGTTGGATCTGGATCAGCGCGTCGATCTGGGTGAGCGCGCTGCGCAAATCGCCATGCAGATAGGTGCTGATGGCGCGGGCGTAGCGCGCCGGCAGGCTGTCGTTGGTCAGGGGGTAGCGGCGGTACACCGTCTCTGGCCGTTCCATGAAGGCGGAGATCTTGGCGCGCACCATGTCGTGGCGGAGCTGGAGCGCGGGATCGTCCTTCTTGTCCCAATAAGGGCTGGCGCTGGCGAACTCCTGCAGTGAAGCGACGCGCTCGGCGGGCATCGGGTGCGACTGGAGATAGGGATCGGCGCCGCGTGCCGCGAACAGGCTCTCGCTGGTGAAGCGCTTGAAGGTCTCGTACATGCCCTTCGGCGACTGCTGGGTCGCGGTCAGGAATTTCACGCCGGCGCGGTCGGCATTCTCTTCCTGCTGGCGCTGATAGGACAACAGCGACCGGCGGATCATCTCCTGGGGACCGGCCATCGCGGCCGCGCCGGCATTGGCGAGACCGTTGTTGCCGGAATTGCCGCCACGGGCGCTGCCTGCGGCAATCGCGCCGGCGCCGAGCAGCATGGCGATGATCATCTGGGTCTGGGCATTGGCGAGCTGCTCGCGCAGCTTGGACAGATGGCCGCCAGCCAGATGTCCGGTCTCGTGCGCGAGCACGCCGATGATCTGGTTCGGCGTCTCCGACTGGAGGATCGCGCCGTAATTGACGAAGATGCGGCGGCCGTCGGCGACGAAGGCGTTGAACGAGCTCTCGTTGATGATCACCATCTGGATGTTCTGCTTCTCCAGACCGGCGACGCGCAGGATCGGGCGCGTGTATTCGCGCAGCAGCTGCTCGGTCTCGGTGTCGCGCAAGATCGGCGGCCCCTTGGCCTGCGCGTTCGCGGCGGAGAACGGCGTCAGCGCGATCGCAGCCGCCGCGACGAGGGAGGTGAGGGCGGTGGCCTTCTTGCGCAATGCGATCTGGAACAACATCAAACGGTCTGGGTCAAACGGTCTTGTCAGCAGGCTTGTTCAAGCATTCTTGGTCAAGCAGTTTGGTGATCGGTTTTGGCGATTGGCGGCGGACCGGATACGCGATATGCCCCTTTGAGCCGTACCCCTTATGAGCCGTACAATGCGGCCAGTCTGGGGCGCAAGCACCCCGTTTCTCCGGGTCGGACGGATCGGCCCGCCAGCGAAATAGCAGAAATCGATGCAGGATGCGACCTTGAGGAACCGGTTGGGGCAGTGGCTCGCGCCCTCCCGCCGCAGCGATGTTCCCCCGTTCATGGTGATGGACGTCATGGCTGCGGCGGCCCGAATCGAGGCCGCCGGGGGCCATGTCATCCACATGGAGGTTGGCCAGCCCGCCGCCGGCGCGCCGAAGACCGCGATTGCGGCCGCCCATGCGGCGCTCGAGGCAGGGCGGATCGATTATACCTCAGCACTCGGCATCCCCTCCTTGCGCGATCGCATCGCGCGGCATTATCGCGATGCCTATGGCTGTGACGTCAGCCCCGAGCGGGTCGTGGTGACCACCGGCTCCTCCGGCGGGTTCGTTCTGGCATTCCTCGCGATGTTCGAGCCGGGCGACCGCGTTGCCGTGACGGTGCCGGGCTATCCGCCGTACCGACATATCCTCACTGCGCTGGGCTGCGAGCCGGTCCTGATCGAGACCACGAACGAGACGCGCCATGCGCTGACCGGCGAGGCGCTGCTGGCCGCGCATCGCAAGGCGCCGCTGAAGGGCGTGCTGGTCGGCAGCCCCGCCAATCCGACCGGGACGATGATGTCCCGCGAGGCGCTCGCCGGCCTGATCGCTGCGGCGGAAGACGCAGGTATCCGTTTCATCTCGGACGAGATCTATCACGGGCTCGACTATTCGTTTCCCGCAGTGACGGCTGCGGCGCTGTCGGACCACGCGCTCGTGATCAACTCGTTCTCGAAGTATTTCTGCATGACGGGCTGGCGCGTCGGCTGGATGGTCGTGCCCGAGATTCTGGTGCGGCCGATCGAGCGGCTGCAGCAGAACCTGTCGATCTCGGTGCCGTCGCTGTCGCAGATCGCGGCCGAAGCGGCCTTCGACGGCGCGGCCGAGATGGAGGAGATCAAGCACGGCTATCAGGAAAACCGGCGCATCCTGATCGAGGGATTGCCCAAGGCCGGCCTGACCAGGTTTCTGCCGGCCGACGGCGCGTTCTATCTCTATGCGGACGTCTCGGATTTCACCTCCGACAGTTTCGAGTTCGCGAAGCAGATGCTCGAACAGGCCCAGGTCGCGGTCACGCCGGGCCTCGACTTCGATCCGATCCATGGTCGTTCATTCATACGGCTCTCTTATGCGCGTTCGGCTGCTGAAATGCGGGAAGCAGTTGACCGGATCGCTCACTGGCTTAAATAGCCGCCAGTTTTCGACAGCCTTCTGGAGTGCAATTTGTCTGACCGTTCCGTCCCGTCTACCGCCACGCATTCTCCTCTCGCCGCATTGATGTGGCCAGTCCGGCCGGGTGAAACCGTCGGCGCCTTGCGCGCTGTCGTGCTGATTGCGCTCGGCACCGCCTTGATGGCGCTGTCAGCCAAGGTGAACCTGCCGCTGCCTTACGTGCCCATGACATTGCAGACTCTCGTCGTGCTGATGATTGGCGCCGCCTATGGCTGGCGGCTTGGCAGCGCAACCATGATCGCCTACCTCGCCGAGGGCGCGATGGGCCTGCCGGTGTTCGCCGGTCCTGTTGGTGGAATCGCACCGCTGGTTGGCCCGACCGCGGGCTATCTGTTCGGCTTCATCGGCGCCGCCTTCGTCACCGGCTGGCTCGCCGAGCGCGGCTGGGATCGCAGCGTCATGCTGCTGTTTGCGGCCATGGCCGTCGGCCACATCCTCATTCTGGCCGCGGGCTTTGGCTGGCTGGCCTTCGGCCTCGGCCTTGGCGCCGCAAAGGCGTGGCAGGTCGGCCTGATGCCGTTCGTTGCGGCGTCGCTGGTCAAGAACGCGCTGGGCGCGACGTTGATGCCGGCGATACGCCGGGTGGTCGATCGCGGGTAAAGGCGCAACATCGAGCAGTTCCGATTGACAGGGCCGGCCAAGTTGATCTTGGCTGGCCTGGCGTTTTGAGGGGGAGTGAAACAATGACGACGACAACGATGGTGGGGGCGCCGGTCGCGCCGCCCGCCGCCAAGCCGTGGTACAAGGTACTTTATATCCAGGTGCTGATCGCGATCGTGCTCGGCGCCATCGTCGGCTGGCTCTGGCCGTCAGTCGCCACCAACGAGTGGATCAAGGCACTCGGCGACGGCTTCATCAAGCTGATCAAGATGGTGATCGCGCCGATCATCTTCTGCACGGTGGTTTCGGGCATTGCCCACATCCAGGACGCCAAGAAGGTCGGCCGCATCGGCGTCAAGGCGCTGGTCTATTTCGAGATCGTCTCGACCTTCGCGCTGGTGATCGGACTTATCATCGGCAATCTGGTGAAGCCGGGTGCGGGCTTCGGCGGCGCTGCCGCCAACGCGCAGGCCGTCGCCAACTACGCCAAGCAGGCCGAAGGCCAGAAGTCGGTCGACTTCGTGCTGCACATCATTCCGGACACCGTCGTCGGCGCCTTCGCGCAAGGCGAGATCCTGCAGGTGCTGCTATTCTCGGTGCTGTTCGGCTTCGCCATCATGGGGCTCGGCGAGCGCGGCCACACCATCCGCAGCTTCATCGACGACGCCGCGCATGCGGTGTTCGGCGTCATCTCCATCGTGATGCGCGCAGCCCCGATCGGCGCCTTCGGCGCGATGGCCTACACCATCGGCAAGTTCGGCACCGGGGCGATCCTCAACCTGATCGGCCTGATCGCGACATTCTACCTGACCGCGGCGCTGTTCGTGTTCGTCGTGCTCGGGATCATCGCGCGCTTCGCCGGCTTCTCGATCTTCAAGTTCCTCGCCTACATCAAGGATGAGCTGCTGATCGTGCTCGGCACCTCGTCCTCGGAAAGCGCGTTGCCGTCCTTGATGGAAAAGCTCGAGCGCCTCGGCTGCTCCAAATCGGTGGTCGGCCTCGTTGTGCCCACGGGCTATTCGTTCAATCTCGACGGCACCAACATCTACATGACACTGGCGACGCTGTTCATTGCGCAGGCGCTGGGCTTCGATCTCTCCTTCGGTCAGCAGCTCACCATCCTGGTGGTGGCGATGTTGACCTCGAAGGGCGCCTCCGGCATCACGGGCGCGGGCTTCATCACGCTGGCGGCGACGCTCGCCGTGGTCGATCCGCGCCTCGTGCCGGGCATGGCGATCGTGCTCGGCATCGACAAGTTCATGAGCGAGTGCCGCGCGCTGACCAACCTATGCGGCAACGGCGTTGCCTGCGTGATCGTCGCCTGGTGGGAGGGCGAACTCGATCGCGACAAGCTCAACGCCAACCTCGCCAAGCAGATCGATCCGACCGACATGGAAACGGCGCTCACGACGGACTGATCTGCAAGCTGTCACCGACGGCGCGCCGTCAGGTCTTGAAATAGCAGGGCTGGTCGAGATCCTCGATCAGCCCTTTTTCTTGCGGCGACCAGCCGAGAGCAGCACGCGTCTTCGCGCTCGAGGTCGGAACGTCGGCGGCCGCGAACTGTGCGAACCAGCCGAAATGCGCGGTCGCTTCCTCGGGCGATTGGGACACCACGGGCACGCCGAGCCGCCGGCCGATCACTTCCGCAATCGCCTTGAACGGCACACCTTCCTCGGCGATCGCGTGATAGTGCTTCGCGGTTGCGCCTTGCTCCAGCGCCAGCCGGTAGACGCGCGCGGCGTCGAAGCGGTGCGCGGCGGGCCAGCGGTTGCTGCCATCGCCGACATAGGCCGATACGCCTTTCTGGCGCGCGAGGTTGATCAGGATCGGGACGAAGCCGTGGTCGCCCTCGCCATGCGTGGAGGGCGGAAGACGCACAACGGCGGCGCGGAGGCCGGCCAGCGACAGCGCGGTCGCTTCCGACACGCGCGGAAAGCGCTGCGCCGACAAATCATCCTCGGTGGCGAGGCGGCCGGGCGCAAGCAGCGCGACGCCGGAGGTGACGATGAGAGGGCGACCGGAGCCCTTGAGCTCCTCGCCGATCGCCAGGATCGCGCGGCGGTCGAGCTCGCAATTGTCGGCGAATTTCGAGAAATCGTGGTTGAAGCCGAGGTGCAGGACGCCATCCGTTGCAGCGGCGCCGCTGCGCAAGGACGCGTGGTCCTCTAGCGACCCGCGGTGGACATCGGCGCCCATCGCGGCGAGCGCCGCGGCTCCCGCGTCGGAGCGGGCGAGGCCCGTGACCCGGTGGCCGGCGGCGATCAGATCGCGGACGACGGCGGAGCCGACGAAGCCGGTGGCGCCAGTGACGAAAACACGCATCAGGATCTCCAGGGTTGTGGAGACGACCATCCGCGCTAGGATTATCCGGGTAAAGTAGTGACATTATCGGGGTATAATAGCTAACAGGATGAGCGAGACCGCTTCAGCCGAAAACCTGCTCGGGGCCTACCTCAAGGACCGCCGCACCCGGCTCGACGCCGCCGCGTTCGGCTTCGCGGGTAGCCGCAGGCGTACGCCGGGACTCCGCCGCGAGGAGGTGGCTCAGCGCGCCAATATCAGCCCGACCTGGTACACTTGGCTCGAGCAGGGCCGCGGCGGCGCACCGTCGCCCGATGTGCTCGACCGCATCGCGCGAGCGCTGATGCTGACCGATGTCGAGCGTGAGCATTTGTTCCTGATCGGACTCGGCCGCCCACCCGAGGTGCGCTACCAGGCGAGCGAAGGCGTCTCGCCGCGGCTGCAGCGCGTGCTCGACGCGTTCGCGTTCAGCCCGGCGCTGGTGCGGACCGTGACCTGGGACGTCGTCGCCTGGAATCGTGCCGCAAGCGCCGTGCTGACCGACTACGGCGCGATCCCGCCCGGACAGCGCAACATCCTGCGCTTCATCTTCTGCGATCCGCGCGTGCGCGCCGCGCAATACGATTGGGACAGCGTGGCGCGCTTCGTGGTCGCGGCGTTCCGGGCGGACGCCGCGCGGGCCGGCGCAGTCTCGCATGTCGCCGATTTTGTCGACGAGCTGTGCCGGACCAGCCCGGAATTCGCCGCGCTCTGGCGCGACAATGACGTGCGTCACCACGGCGACAGCACCAAGCGGCTGCGGCACCCCGTTCACGGCACGATATCGTTCGAATATTCGAGCTTTATCGTCGAGGGACGCTCCGATCTCAGCATGATCGTCTACAACCCCGCGACTCCCGAAGACGCCGAACGCATCGGGACACTTCTCGCCGAGCGCGCCGGCTGACGGAATTTGCGAACTCGCGCGTTCAACCTGCATCTGACGACGCGCGCGCGGTGCTTGCCGTCAACACTGGGAATTAGAACCGCTCCGGCCGATATGGCGTCGGATCGATCGCGGGCGTTTCGCCGCTCATCATCTCCGCGAGCAGGCGCCCGGTCGCGGGTCCCAGCGTAAAGCCCTGGTGGCCGTGGCCAAAGTTCATCCAGAGGCCGGGATGGCGTGGGGCAGGGCCGAGCACCGGCAGCATGTCGGGTGTGCAGGGGCGGGTGCCGAACCATGGGTCGGGCTCGACCCGCTTGCCGAGGTCGATCAGCTCGCGCGCGGAGGCTTCGGCGCTGGCGAGCTGCACGGGCGTCGCGAGCGCATCCGGGCCGGTCAGCTCCGCGCCGGTGGTGATGCGAATGCCTTTGGCCATCGGACCCATGGCGTAGCCGCCGGCCTTGTCGACCAGCGGCAGATCGAGCGAGGCGCCGCCGCTGTAATGCATGTGGTAGCCGCGCTTGCGCACCAGCGGGATGCGATAGCCGAATTTGAGCAGGAGATCGGGCGACCACGGCCCGAGCGTCACCACGGCGTGGGCGGCGTCGATGTGCCCCTGGTCTGTCTTGACCGACCAGCCGGTGGCGGTCTGCTGCAGGCTTTGGGCGTCACCGAGCACGATGGCGCCGCCGAGGCGCTCGAACAGATCGGCATAGGCCGTGACCAGCGCGCCGGGATCGGACACGGTCCAGGTGTCGAGCCAATGGATCGCGCCGGGCAAATCGTCGCGCAGGACAGGTTCCGCCTTGGCGAGCTCGGCGCCCGAGAGCGCACGAAACCTCACGCCGAATTCGCGCTGGTCTTCTTCCGCCGCCTTGACGGCCAGATCGAACGAAGCTGCGTCGCGATGCAGGTGTCGGTACCCCGCGCGGCGGATCAGATTGTCGGCGTGGGCTTCGCGAATGAGGATGTCGTGCTCCGCCGTCGCGTAGGCGATCAGCCGCGCCCAGGCGTCGATCGCCTCGCGATGCCGCTTCGGCGCCGAATGCCACCAATAGCGGAGCAGGGGCTCGATATGGAGATGAAGCGACGACAGGCTGTAACGCACGTCGTTGGTGCGGCCGGCCGCGATCTTCAGGAGCGTGGCGAGGTCGCGCGGCATCGGATAAGGGCGCACCGCTTCTGCCTGGATCATCCCGGCATTGCCGTAGCTGGTCTCGCGGCCCGGCTCCCTGCGGTCGACGAGCGTGACGGACCAGCCGCGCTGCTGCAGGTGCAGCGCCGCGCTGACACCGATCATGCCGCCGCCGAGGACGATCACGCTTTGCATTGAACTGACCTCGCCAAATCAAAACCGCCCGGCTTGGCCGGGCGGTTTCAACTATCTCGTTGCTCTATTCGCCGCCGCCGAAGCGGCGCGACCACCAGCCGGCGCGACGCGGTGCGGCCGAGGTTTCGCTTGCCGCTGCGGGCGCGGGCTCGGGAGCCGGTGCGGGCGGGGCAACCGGCTCGGCCGCCTGCGCAACGGGTGCCGGTTCACTCTGGCTGCTCGACAGAAAGCTCACCTTTTCGCGAACCGTCGAACGGCGTCGTGCGGCCTTGTCGTCGGCGTGCTCTTCGTCGGCGGCAGCAGGAGCCGGCTCAGGCCTGGCCGTTGCCTCAATCCGTGCTTCGGCGCGCGGCTCAGGCTGGGTGACCTGAGGTTCTGACGTGTGCTCGGCCTGCGCGATCGAGGGCGCAGCCTCGCCGCTAAAACCATCGAAATCGGCGACTGCATCGGTCGCTTCCGACGGCGCACTGGCCGCGAGCTCGTCGCCGATGGAGCCGGCGAGACCTTCCTCGCCAGGACCGCGACGGCGGCGGCCACCACGGCGACCACGCCGGCGACGGCGATCGGCGCTGCCCTGCTGCTCGCCACGGGCTGCCTGTTCCTCGCCTTCCTCGCCTTCCGGCTCGGCCTCGGCATCCTCTTCGCCTTCACCGGCCGCCATGGCCGTCTCGGCAAGGGCGGGAGCGCCATCCTCGCGCATCTCCTCGTCGCGCGGGCCACCGCGACCGCGGCGACGACGGCGACGCTTGCGGCGCTGGCTGTCTTGCTCGGTAGCGGCGTCGCCTGCGGCCTGCTCCTCGACGAGACCTTCAGTCTCCTCGGTCTCAACCTCGGATTCGGTCTCCGGATCGAACTCCTCGTCGTCATAGGCCTCTTCGACCAGGGGGGGCGGGCTCGCGGCCGCCTGCGCCGCCAGCAGAGCTTTGGCGGCTTCCAGCGTATGCACCTGCTCGCCGCGGTCGATGAGATAGGCCTGAGGCCCGTTGACGCTCGGGTCGGCGATGACCGACAACGTGACCTTGAAACCGTTCTCGAGGTCGCGCAGATGGCCGCGCTTGTGGTTCAGCACATAGAGCGCGACGTCGGTGCGGGTGCGGACCACGAGGTTGTGGGTCGCGCCCTTCATCAGGATCTCTTCGAGGCCGCGCAGCAATTGGAGCGCAACCGAGGACACCGAGCGCACATGGCCGGTGCCGCCGCAATGCGTGCAGGGATCGGTCGAGGACTCCAGCACGCTGGCGCGGATGCGCTGGCGTGACATCTCGAGCAGGCCGAAATGCGAGATGCGGCCGACCTGGATCCGCGCGCGGTCCTGCCGGAGGCAATCGGACAGCTTGCGTTCGACCGCGCGGTTGTTGCGCTTCTCGTCCATGTCGATGAAGTCGATGACGATCAGGCCGGCGAGGTCGCGCAGCCGAAGCTGACGCGCGACCTCCTCGGAGGCCTCGAGATTGGTCTTGAGCGCGGTGTCCTCGATATGATGCTCGCGCGTGGAACGTCCGGAGTTGACGTCGATCGAGACCAGCGCTTCGGTCTGGTTGATCACGATGTAGCCGCCGGACCGCAACTGCACGGTCGGCGAGAACATCGCATCCAGCTGGCTTTCCACGCCCATGCGCGAGAACAGCGGCTGGCCGTCGCGATACTGCTTCACCGCGCTCACATTGGCGGGCATCAGCATCTTCATGAAGTCGCGCGCTTCGCGGTAGCCGGATTCACCGGCAACTGAGATCTCGTCGATCTCCTTGTTGTAGAGGTCGCGCAGCGAGCGCTTGATCAGCGACCCTTCCTCGTAGACCAGGGTCGGGGCCTGCGACTTCAGCGTCATGTCGCGCACCGTCTCCCACATCCGGATCAGGTACTCGAAATCGCGCTTGATCTCGGGCTTGGTGCGGGCGGCACCCGCGGTGCGCAGAATGATCCCCATGCCCTCGGGCACGTCGAGATCCTGCACGACTTCCTTCAGGCGCGAACGGTCCTGCGCGCTCGTGATCTTGCGACTGATGCCGCCGCCGCGTGCGGTGTTCGGCATCAAGACGGCGTAGCGGCCGGCGAGCGAGAGGTAGGTCGTCAGCGCCGCGCCCTTGTTGCCGCGCTCTTCCTTGACGACCTGCACCAGCATCACCTGGCGGCGCTTGATGACTTCCTGGATCTTGTATTGGCGGCGGGGACGGAAGGTGCGCTCCGGCACTTCCTCCAGCACATCGTCGCCACCGACGGATTCAACGACGTCCTCTTCGGCTTCCTCGTCGTCCTCGTCTTCGTCATCATCCTCGGCCGTCGCATCGGAGTCGTGATGCGGAGCCTGCACACTCTCGCCGGGGGCGTACACGGCGTCGGCAGGTTCGACGGCCGATGTCACGGCCTCGGCAAGATCGTGGGCGTGTGCGTCGGAGGCAAACTCCTCCGGCTCGGCGACGGCCTCTGTGGCGACCGCGGGCTCGGCGCCGATCGCTGCGACAGGCGCCGGTGTCTCGTCGGCATGTTCATGGTCGTGATGATCGTGCTCGCCATGATGATCGTCGTCGTGATGATCATGGGAGTGATGATCGTCACCATGGGCATGATGATCGTCGTGATCATGTCCTTGGTGGTCATGTGCTTCGTGGCCGTGATCGTGATGATCGTGGCCTTCGTGCTCGCCGTGATGCTCTGCGCCGGCGTGCAGGTGCTCGCCCTCGTGCGAAGCGCCCTCGGGCAGGGCCTCGCCCTGGACCTGTCGGGCCGCGGGATCCGTGCCTTCGACGACGTCGCTGCGGACGCGCTCGCCATGGCTGCGGCGGCGGGAATTGCGGTGGCGGGAGCGGCGGCGGCCCTGGGAGCGGTTCTCGCTCTCTTCCTCGGCCTCGCGATGGGCCTGCTCTTCGGCTTCGATCAGCGCCTGCCGGTCGGCAACCGGGATCTGGTAATAGTCGGGGTGGATTTCGCTGAAGGCGAGGAAGCCGTGGCGGTTGCCGCCATATTCGACGAAAGCGGCCTGGAGCGAGGGTTCGACCCTTGTGACCTTGGCGAGGTAGATATTCCCGCGCAGTTGCTTGCGTTGCGCGGTCTCGAAATCAAACTCTTCGACGCGATTGCCGCGGACCACGACGACCCGGGTCTCTTCCGGGTGGGTGGCATCGATCAACATCTTGTTGGGCATGTCTTAACTCTTGGCGGCGGCGGGCGCGATTCACCGTGGGCGCCATCAGCGCTGCCGGGTGACGCGACGGTCCACCTGATTCGGGGGTGAGGGGAAGGCCGAAACGCCGTCTCTCGCGCCTTGCCGAACCGGAAGCCGGAGGACCAAAGTGGCGCGCGGAATTTTCACTCCGCAGCGTCGCGAATGGTCCTTCAGAATTGGTCGGCACAGTCTGGCGCATCAAGCGTCGGCCCGTATGAAACATCGGGCGGCGGGGCCGCCCCTCAATCAGTTGCTGTTGGCCAGGCATGGCGCGAGCGCGCTCGCCTTGGGTATTACGAACCGCTCCCTTGGGATTAAGGGACCGGGTAACGGGTTGCGCCGCTGTCAGAACCGTCCCGGAAACATGGTGGTAACCGGGGACCGTTCCGCCGCCGGGGCTTGCCCCCGCTCCACCTCGCTGCCGCGCACCGCGCTGGACCTAGAGGGGAACGGAAAAACGCTGGAATCCCAAACCTTGAGAGTTCCGGCGCTGCACCGGGAGGCTGAATGCGACACAACCGGAAATATCGGCCGTCAGCATTCCGTACATACGTGGATTGGGCCATCCGTGCAAGGAGCGTCGCACGGCGGTCACAGTCAGCGAGTTTCGCGTGTCTGTCATTAAGGATCGTTTAACCCTGTGGTTCTATTGCGTTAAAGAGGCTGCTCGGAGGCACGGAATCGGTGGCGAGCCGCGCAAATCAAAGGATCTTGCTGGGATGCGTGCTGCTCTGCGCGGCAGCATTGCCGTGTGCTGATTCCTCGCGCCTGAAGGCCGCGGAAAGTCAGTCTCAACCCGCTGTTGCATCAGCGAATTTCCCAACGGCCTCGGCCGCCCGGCTGGCCGGTGACGGCAAGCAAACGCGCTTTGTCCTCGACATCGATCAGACCGTTAGCTTCCGCGCCGTCACCCTTGCCGACCCGTATCGGGTGGTGGTCGACGTTCCCCAGGTCAATTTTCAACTTCCCGCTGGCACCGGGTCCGGCGGACGCGGACTGGTCAAGGCCTTCCGCTATGGGCTGGTGATGCCCGGCGGCTCCCGAATCGTGTTCGACCTGACGGGCCCGGCCAAGATCGCCAATTCCTACGTGGTGGAGGCTGCCAACGGTCAGCCCGCGCGGCTGGTGCTCGAAATGGAGGAGGTCGAGCGCACCGCCTTCGTGCCGTCGCTGGCTCCGGAAAACCGTCCTGAGCTGCGGCCGGCAATTGCCGATCCGCCGCCCGTGACGGTTCCCACATCTGCACATCCTGAAGCCGGGCAGAAGGCCGATGGCCGCGCGGTGGTCGTTATCGATCCCGGCCATGGCGGCATCGACAATGGCACGCAGTCGAGCGGCGAGAGCGAGAAGAATCTGGTGCTGGCCTTTGGTCTGGCGCTGCGCGAACGGCTGGAAAAGACCGGCAAATATCGCGTGGTGATGACACGGGACGACGACACCTTCATCCCGCTCAACGACCGGGTCAAAGTCGCCCGCAGCCTCAAGGCGGCGTTGTTCGTCTCTATCCATGCCGACGCGCTGCCGCGCGCGGAGGGCGACGCGCAGGGCGCAACCATCTACACGCTGTCCGACAAGGCCTCCGACGCCGAGGCGCAGCGGCTGGCCGATGCGGAAAACCGGGCGGACGCCATCGCCGGCTTCAACCTCGCGGAGGAGCCGACCGATGTCGCCGACATCCTGATCGATCTCACCCAGCGGGAAACCCGCACCTTTTCAAGTCGTTTTGCCCGCCTGTTGATGGGCGAAATGAAGTCGACGGTGCGGATGCACAAGCATCCCCTGAAGTCGGCCGGCTTCCGGGTGCTGAAGGCGCCCGACGTGCCGTCGGTCCTGGTCGAGATCGGCTATGTCTCCAACAAGGGCGATCTCGAGCATCTGGTCTCCGAGGGATGGCGGTCGCGTGCCGTGGGCTCGATGGCCCAGGCGATCGACGGGTTTTTGGCCAAGCGGATGGCCACGGCCGGATCGTCAAATTGACGACCGGGGGGTCCTCGAATTGAGAGTGATTTTCCGTCCCGCCGCAAAAGCCCTAGTTTGGCCACAGCGGGCGCTTTATAAAAACGCCGCAGGGGGTTCCGGAATCGGCGAGAATCCCGCTCGGCAAGCGTCTTGAGTCCGGCACTGATAGTATTGAGTAAGGCCGGTGAATTCGCGATGGTTTGGTGCCTGTTTCGGGTGCCGAGGGCTGATCTTGAGCCGGTCTTGGGCTGATCTTTGGGCTGATCCAGAGTTTGAACGGATAAACAGATAATGCGCTTGCTGGTGCGGTTCATGGGCTTCCTGTTCGCCGCGGGAACGGTGTTGTTCCTTGTCGGGGTCGGTGCCGTCGCAGGCCTGATCTGGCATTTCTCCAAGGACTTGCCGGACTACTCTCAGCTTCAGGATTACGAGCCGCCGGTGATGACCCGCGTGCACGCGACCGACGGCTCGCTGCTGGGCGAATACGCCAAGGAGCGGCGGCTTTACCTGCCGATCCAGGCGGTGCCGAAACTCGTGATCAATGCCTTCCTCGCCGCCGAGGACAAGAATTTCTACGAGCATGGCGGCATCGACTACACCGGCATGGCGCGCGCCGGCGTGGTCTACATCCAAAACTACGGCTCCAACCGTCGTCCGCAGGGCGCTTCCACGATCACCCAGCAGGTCGCCAAGAACTTCCTTCTGACCAACGAGGTCTCCTTCGCCCGCAAGATCAAGGAAGCCTTGCTGGCCATGCGGATCGAGAAGACCTACTCGAAGGACAAGATCCTCGAGCTGTATCTGAATGAAATCTATCTGGGCCTCGGCGCCTACGGCATCGCAGCCGCGTCGCTGGTTTATTTCGACAAGTCGGTGAACGAGCTGACGGTGGCGGAAGCGTCCTATCTCGCGGCGCTGCCGAAGATGCCCGCGACGCTGCATCCGGTCCGCAACCGCGACCGCGCCATCGAGCGCCGCAACTACGTGATCGACCGTCTGCTCGAGAACGGCTGGGTCAAGCAGGCCGACGCCGACAAGGCGCGCAAGGAGCCGCTGGTCGTTACCAGCCGTTCCAACGGCGCCCACACATTCGCCGGCGAATATTTCGCCGAGGAAGTGCGCCGCGACATCTTCGAGCGCTATGGCGAGAAGAAGCTGTACGAGGGCGGCCTCTCGGTCCGCACCACGCTCGATCCCAAGATTCAGGTCATGGCGCGCAAGACCATGGTCGCCGGTCTCGTGAACTATGACGAGCAACAGGGCTATCGCGGCGCCATCAGCAAGCTCGACATTTCGGGCGACTGGGGCGTGAAGCTCGCCGAGATCAAGTCTCTGTCCGATATCTCGCCGTGGCGCATGGCCGTGGTGCTGGAGACCAGCGACCAATCGGCGCGCATCGGCTTCCAGCCGAGCCGCGAGCTCGGCGGCGCGGTGAGCAAGCAGCGCGAGACCGGCCTCATCACGCTCGACGGCATCAAATGGGCAAAGTCGGCCTCCGGCGCCACGAAGGGCAGGGCGGCGAGCGCGGTGTCGCAAGTGCTCCAGCCCGGCGACGTGATCTACGCCGATCCGCTGTACAAGGACGCCCAGCCTGTCGAAGGCCAGTACCGGCTGCGCCAGATCCCCGAAGTGTCCGGCGCGATGGTGGTGATGGACCCCTGGACCGGTCGCGTGCTGGCAATGGTCGGCGGCTTCTCGTTCGACCAGAGCCAGTTCAACCGCGCCACACAGGCCTATCGTCAGCCTGGTTCGTCGTTCAAGCCGATCGTCTATTCGGCCGCGCTCGACAACGGCTATACGCCTTCGACTGTCGTGCTCGACGCCCCCATCGAAATCGACCAGGGCCAGGGCGCCGGCGTGTGGCGGCCTGAAAACTTCTCCTCGGGCAAATTCCAGGGCCCGGTGACGCTGCGCAACGCGCTGCGGCAGTCGCTCAACACGGTGACGGTGCGCCTCGCCCAGGACATCGGCATGCCCCTGATCGGCGAATATGCCCGCCGCTTCGGCGTCTATGACGAACTGCCGAATTATCTCTCCTACGCGCTCGGCGCCGGCGAGACCACGGCGATGCGCATGGTCACGGCGTATTCGATGCTCGCCAATGGCGGTCGCCGGGTGAAGCCCACCCTGATCGACCGCATCCAGGATCGCTACGGCCACACCATCTTCAAGCACGACCAGCGTGAATGCCGCGGCTGCGACGCGCCGGGCGGCTGGAAGAACCAGAACGAGCCGCAGCTGATCGACCGCCGCGAGCAGGTGCTGGATTCCATGACCGCCTATCAGATCACCGAGCTGATGGAAGGTGTGGTCCAGGCCGGTACTGCCACCGTGGTCAAGCAGGTCGGCAAGCCGATCGCCGGCAAGACCGGCACCACCAATGAGGCCAAGGACGCCTGGTTCGTCGGCTTCTCGCCCGACGTCGCCGTCGCCATCTATATGGGCTACGACAAGCCGCGTCCGCTCGGCAAGGGTAACGCCGCGACCGGCGGCCATCTCGCAGCCCCCATCGCGCGCGACTTCCTCCAGCTCGCGCTCGCCGACAAGCCCGCGGTCCCGTTCAAGGTGCCGGCCGGCATCAAGCTGGTGCGGGTCGTCGCCAAGACCGGCATGCGCGCCGGTCCGGGCGAGACCGGCGGAACCATCCTGGAAGCCTTCAAGCCGGGCACGGCGCCGCCGGATAATTATTCGGTCATCGGCGTTGCCGATGCCGACGGCCGGATGCCGGCGTCACAGCAGCAGCAGCCGGATTCCGGTTTCTTCATGCGGCCGGGCACCGGCGGGCTGTACTAGGGCTTAGGACAAGACAGACGTTCGTCGCCGCGGCGGTTGCGCTTTGCAGCTGCCGCCGCTACATCCCGTTGTCATGAGACGCGGAACAATTCCGCGAGACCAGAGAATCCCATGCGCGCCGAAATCGAACGGTTGGTAGAAGAGATCAAGCAGTCTGTCGGGCTGCTGAGGAGGCATCTTTGACGTCGAGAAATCGACGGCGCGCCTCGCTGAGCTGAACAAGCTCGCAGAAGATCCCAACCTCTGGAACGATCCCCAGAAAGCCCAGAAATTGATGCAGGAGCGCACCTCGCTCGAGGATGCGCTCTCCGGCATCGGCAAGGTCGAGCAGGAGCTCGAAGACGACATCGGCATGATCGAGCTCGGCGAAGCCGAGGGCGATGAGGGCGTCGTCAAGGAAGCCGAAGCCGCGCTGAAGACCCTCAAGAAGGAAGTTGCCCGGCGCGAGCTCGAGGCGCTGCTGTCTGGCGAGGCCGATAGTTTCGATTCCTATCTCGAAGTTCATGCCGGCGCCGGTGGCACCGAGAGCCAGGACTGGGCGCAGATGCTGCTCCGCATGTACTCGCGCTGGGCCGAAACCCACGGCTTCAAGGTCGAGATGCTGGAAGAGTCCGAGGGCGAAGAGGCCGGCATCAAGTCCGCGACCATCCAGGTCTCCGGTCACAATGCCTATGGCTGGCTCAAGACCGAGGCGGGCGTGCACCGCCTGGTGCGGATCTCGCCGTTCGATTCCAACGCGCGGCGGCACACCTCGTTCTCGTCGGTTGCCGTGTTTCCCGTCATTGACGACACCATCAAGATCGACATCAAGGAATCCGACGTCCGCGTCGATACCATGCGCTCCGGTGGCGCCGGCGGCCAGCACGTCAACAAGACCGAGTCCGCGGTACGGCTGACGCATATCCCGACCGGCGTCGCCGTGGTCTGCCAGGCCGGCCGCTCGCAGCACAAGAACAAGGCGCAGGCCTGGGACATGCTGCGCGCGCGGCTTTACCAGATCGAGCTGAAGCGGCGCGAAGAGAAAGCCGCCGCCGACCAGGCCGCCAAGACCGACATCGGCTGGGGCCACCAGATCCGCTCCTACGTGCTGCAGCCCTACCAGATGGTGAAGGATCTGCGCACGGGTGTGCAGACCTCCGACACATCAGGCGTGCTCGGCGGTGATCTCGACGACTTCATGGCCGCGACCCTGGCGCAGCGCGCCTTCGGCACTCCCGGCGCCGACATCGAGGACGTCGACTGATGCCCCGCATCGCCTTCATCGGGCTTGGGCGGATGGGCCATGGCATGGCCGGGCGCTATCTCGATGCCGGCTTCACGGTGACGCTTTGGAATCGCAGCAAGGCCAAGGCGGAAGACCTGATCGCGCGCGGCGCGCAGTGGGCGACCTCGCCTGAGGACGCGGCGATCGACGCCGACGCCGTTGTGACCATGGTCGCCGATGACGAGGCCTCGCGTGCGGTCTGGCTCGGGCCTAAGGGCGCGGCCAAGACGGCGAAGGCCGGCACCATCGCGATCGAATGCTCCACCGTCTCCTATGATCATGCGCGCGAGATGGGCCGCGAAATGAACGCGCGCGGGCTGATCTATATCGATTGCCCCGTGACGGGATTGCCGGATGCTGCCGCCAGCGGAAAGCTGACGCTGCTCGTTGGTGCCGATGCCGCCGATCTCGAACGCGCGCGGCCCTATCTGACACCGATCGGCTCGACCATCCGCCATTTCGGCGCGGTCGGCGCCGGCACGGTCTACAAGCTGATCAACAATCTGATGGGCGCGATCCAGATCGCCGGCCTCGCCGAGGGGCTTGCCATTGCCGAGCAGGCCGGGCTCGACATGAACCTCGTGCTGGACTCGATCCAGGCTGGCGTTGCCGCGAGCCCGCAGGTGCAACGCCACTCCAAGCGCATGGTCGCCCGCGATTTTTCCGGCGCAACGTTCACGGCAGCGCTGCGGCACAAGGATGCCGCCTACGCGGTGAAGCTCGCCGAGAGCCTGCTGGCCGACAAGCCGCTGGTCGCGCGCGCCGCGGTGGAGGCCTACGCGCAGGCCAAGGCCGCGATGCCTGACGACGACGAAGGTAAGATGATCGAACTGGTGTCGCGGCCGAAGAAGCCGTCCTAGCGGATCACATCGACACAGGGCAGCCTCGTTCGCCTCCTTCGAGCATCGGTCTTGTAAACGGGTGCGTCGTCGGAAATCGGGTGGCGCGGTTCGCCGTGTTGTCCTAGGCGGCAGGTTGGACCGCCGCCGCCGTGAGACCCCATGCCCCCGAACAACAACCGGATCGACGCGCGCGACTGGTCGCTGCTCGCTGTGCTCTCGGTGCTCTGGGGCGGCTCGTTCTTTTTCAACGGGGCTGCGCTGCGGGAATTGCCGCCGCTCACGCTGGTGCTTCTGCGCGTTGCACTTGGCGCGGCCATTCTACTGCCGCTGCTCCGTATCCACCGCATCGGTTTTCCCAAGGGTGTGAAGGCCTGGAAGCCGTTCATCGCGATTGGGCTCCTCAACAACGTCATCCCGTTCTCGCTGATCGTGATCGGCCAGACTTTCATTCCAAGCGGGCTGGCGTCGATCCTGAATGCCACCACGCCGCTGTTCACGGTGATCGTGATGGCGGCGGCAGGCGAAGAGGCCCTACAGCTGCGGCGCGTCGCCGGCGTGGCACTGGGGCTTGCCGGCGTGATCATCCTGCGCGGATGGGGCGTTGAAACACGGGCCGGGCAGGGACTCGGCATCCTGCTCTGCCTCGGCGGCGCCTTCAGCTATGGCTTTGCCGCGCTGGCGGCGCGGCGGTTGTTGAAGGACGCAGCCCCGCTGGGGACGGCAGCGTTTCAACTGATGGCTTCCACGGTGATGATGGCGATCGTCGCCGGCGCCATGGAGCAGCCGTGGCGTCTGCCGATGCCGGGCGTGACGATTTGGCTCGCGGTGCTTGGCCTTGCCGGCCTGTCGACGGCGCTCGCCTATATCGTTTTCTTCCAGATCCTGCGGCGCTCGGGGGCGACCAATGTGATGCTGGTGACGCTGCTCATTCCCGTCACCGCCGTTCTTCTGGGATGGCTGGTGCTGGGCGAGCCGATCTCCATGCGCGAGATCGCGGGCGCGATCGTGATCGGCAGCGCTTTGCTGGTGATCGATGGGCGCGTTCTGAACCTGCTGCGGCGGGTCGTTTGACTCCAGAGCCGCCGTTTCACCTCACGGAAAATCGCGGCGCTTGCCAGCGGCAGGTCCGCTTGCGACACTCGCGGCAAAACAAGACTATAAAACACAGCGGAGAGAACGATGCCGGGTCGTCGCAATAACCTTGCTGCCCTCGCCATTCTTGCTGCCGGCGTGCTCGTCACGACACCGGCCCTGGCGCAGAAAAAATACGATCCCGGCGCTACCGACACCGAAATCAAGCTCGGCAACATCATGCCCTATAGCGGGCCGGCATCGTCCTATGGCGTGATCGGCAAGACCGAGGCCGCGTTCTTCAAGATGATCAACGATCAGGGCGGCATCAACGGGCGCAAGATCAATTTCATCAGCTATGACGACGCCTATTCGCCGCCGAAGGCGATCGAGCAGGCGCGCAAGCTGGTGGAGAGCGACGAGGTGTTGCTGATCTTCCAGCCGCTCGGCACGCCCTCGAACTCCGCGATCATGAAATACATGAACGCCAAGAAGGTGCCGCAGCTCTTCGTCGCCTCCGGCGGCACCAAGTTCGGCGACCCCAAGAATTTCCCATGGACCATGGGATTCCAGCCGAACTACCAGAGCGAGGGGCGGATCTACGCGAAATATATTCGTGACAAGTTTCCGAACAGCAAGATCGCGGTGTTCTGGCAGAACGACGACGCCGGCAAGGACCAGTTCAAGGGCCTTAAGGACGGGCTCGGCGACAAGGCCAGCATGATCATCGCCGACAAATCCTATGAGGTCAGCGATCCCTCGATCGACTCGCAGATCGTTGCGCTTCACGATTCCGGCGCCGACATCTTCTTCTCATGGGCCGCGCCGAAAGGCTCGGCACAGGCGATCCGGAAAGTCGGCGAGCTCGGCTGGAAGCCAAAATTCTTCCTCGCCAATACGGCGACGTCAATTGCCTCTGTGCTCAAGCCCGCCGGGCTCGACTATTCCAAGGACATCATCTCGACCGCGTATCTGAAGGATCCGACCGACCCGACCTGGGACAAGGATCCGGCCGTCATCGCGTGGCGCACCTTCATGGACAAGTACTATCCCGAAGGGGACAAGACCAACGCCAACAACCTTTATGGCTACGTCCAGGCGGAGGCGATGGCGCAGGTGCTGAAGCAGTGCGGCGACAACCTCACACGTGACAACGTGATGAAGCAGGCCACGAACCTGAAGGATTTCCACACCGACCTGATGCTGCCCGGCATCATGGTCAATACCTCAGCCGACGATTACTTCCCGATCGAGCAGATGCAGCTGATGCGCTTCAACGGGCAGGCCTGGGAGCTGTTCGGCGACGTCATCACCGGTGAGGTCGGCCACGAGCGCGGCCAGTAGTCAAGGCTGGCTGATCACAAGGGAGGCGCTGGCGAGTAGAGCCTGCCGAAGCAGTGCGATTCCGAACGAAGCTGCGCCTCGTCGTTTTCCGGTGTTTCCCCAGCTTATTCGGTGACCAGATCGGCGGCGCGTTTCGCCTTCTTGCCGGCATTCTTGACCGTCTCTTCTCCGACCTTTTCGGCCTCGGCGCGAAGCTCACACTTGGTGCGGATCTCGTCGAGCTCGTCGTCGGTCAAATGCTCAATTCCCACGAAGGAATTGTGCGCCGCGCTCACCCGGATCAGTTCGTCGAGTTTCACCTGGATGGCCGCGCTGTCGCGATTCTGGGAATTCTGAATCAGGAAGACCATCAGGAACGTCACGATCGTGGTGCCGGTGTTGATCACCAACTGCCATGTATCGGAGTAATGGAAGACGGGACCGGTGACCGCCCAAACCAGGACGACGCCGGCGGCAATCATGAATGTCAGCGCGCGCCCGGCAGCTTGAGATGTTCGGTTAGCAATATCGCTGAAGAGTTGAGCCGCGCTGTTGCGTGGCTGGTCCGCCTTGCCCTCGGCCGGACGAGCTTTCGTATCGGTCTTTTGCATCAGAAGATCGCGCCATTGAGGACCTGCGACCTAACGCGGAGGGAACTCCGAAGTTCCGCCGTGTAAACCCGGACTAGGCGAGAGCGCTCCCAACGAGTCTAGCCCGCGCTGAGCCGCACGCCGGCGCGCAGGAATTTCTGCGGATCGACTGCTTCGCCGTCGATGCGGGTTTCATAATGCAGATGCGGGCCGGTGGAACGGCCTGTCGACCCGACGAGACCGACGACCTGGCCGATCTTCACGATCTCGCCGACCCTGACGTTGATCTCGGAGAGATGGCCATAGCGGGTCGCAAGACCATTGCCGTGATCGACCTCGATCATGCGGCCGTAGCCGCCCGACCAGCCGGCCGAGACGACCTTGCCGTTGGCGGTGACGCGAACGGGATCGCCGCTTGCGGCGCGGAAGTCTAGCCCGGTGTGCATCGCGGGGCGGCCGAGGAATGGATCGCTGCGCACGCCGAAGCCGGAGGTGAACTCGACCTCGCCGATGACGGGCTTGCGATAGGGCACGAGTGCGAGCGTGCGATTGAGCCGGTCCATCTCGGCGCGGGTGCTGTTGATGCGATAGAGCTGCTTCTCGAACGGCCCCGAACTGGCGGTGAGTTTTACGGGTACGAAAGGCCCGCCCATCGCCGTGCGCGGCACGGCGGCTTCGAGACTTGCGAGGTTCAGGCCGAGATCGCTGACGACGCCGCGCATCCGGCGCATGCGCGAATCCATGCCTTCCTCGACGGCGTTGAGTGCCGCCATCTGGCGGCGCTCGACCTGGTCGAGCGAGGTCGTGAGCCGAACGACGACGTTGTCGAATCCCTGGTTCTTGGCGAATTGATTGACGGGCGGAGCTGCGAGGGTCGGCGCGCGCGATTCGAGCCGCGCTTCGCGATCCGGCGGCGCCACGAAGATCACGGTGTCGCTGATCGGCGAGGGCTTTGGTGTGCCCTGCGTCGTCTGGCTGGCATCGCCACGCTGCGGGCTGGAACGGGGAATCGATCCGGTCACGTCCGGCATGGACCCGAGCGCCGTGGCCCGGGACTCCAGCGCCGTCTGGCGCTTCATGATCTGGTCGAGCTTCTGGTCGAACTGCTCCTGGTCGAGCAGCTGCCGACTGGTGGTGCGGTCGACCTTGGCGCGCAGCTCGGCGATGCGGTCCTCATAGGCGTATTGCATCTCGGCCTGCCGGGCGATCAGCCGGGTGAGGACGTCGTCGCGGAAGGCGAAATAGGTGGCGGTTGCGGCCGACCAGAGCCCCAGCAGCACGACCGTGCCGACCACGATCCAGAACACCACAGGCCCCAGGCGAACCTGCTTGCCGTGATGCACGATGGTGTAGGCGTCGTCGGTGTCCGGAAGGGGGAGCGCGGTTGCCACCGAGGCAGCACGGCGATGAAAGGCTCGACCGTGGTCGTGGGGGTGATGTTGGGGGTACTGCGAGAATTGGGCAGAACTTTTCAACATCGGCACTCCCGCGCCGGTCGGATGAGTCCGTACGGCCTAATTGCCGCGGCAATCTGGGCCAGTCATGGTTAATTTTCCGGAAACGGAACCGCTTGAATTTAAATGATTGGTTAAAGGCTCCTTGCGGCTTCCAGCACCTCGTCGGCGTGGCCGTCGACCCGGACATTGCGCCAGATCCGGGCGATCCTGCCGTCGGCGCCAAGCAGCATCGTGGTACGAAGAACTCCCAGGAAGCTCTTGCCATACATGGACTTTTCGCCCCAGGCGCCGTAGGCCTCCAGCATCGCGTGCGTCTCGTCCGAGATGAGGGGCACGCCGAGACCGTGCTTGTCCCGGAATTTATCCTGAGCCTTGACCGGATCGGCGGAGATACCGAGCACGGCGGTGCCGGCCGAGGCGAAGGCGCCGGTCAGCCGCGTAAAGTCGATGGCCTCCCTGGTGCAGCCCGGCGTGTCGGCGCGGGGGTAGAAGAACAGGACCAGCTTCTGGCCGGTATAATCCGACAGCGCGACGACACCGCCACCGTCGCGGGGCAGGCGGAAGGCGGGAGCCTTCTTCCCCTCGGCCAAGCCGGCCTTCGCCGCCGTTTCGGGCGCGGATGCCGATTTGGAAGAATTTAACCGTTTCGATGCGGCCTTATGCGATGCTGTCTTTGCTATGGTCCCAGTTGATTTGCTCGCCGGTGTCCGCTGTGTTTTCGCGGGCTTGGTTTGAGTCGCTGCCCGCGTTTTCACGGGCGTCTTTTTAGCCGTCGGACTGCCGGAGGGCGTTTTGGACGATTTCTTTCGGGATTTCTTGGACATACGCCTTCCTTTCGTCGCTTTCGGCGGGTCAACCAAAGCGGTATTGCAGCCCTTTTCCGCTATGCCGGAATCGTGCCCTCGGCAGGGCGAGTCTGACGACGCCGGAGTCTGGTTACAAGGAATTCCACGCACCACCCCACTGCTCGTTGAACGCGCTCCCGGGGCGACATGACGAACAGAAGGAATATTCGAGGTATGGCGGCAATGCCGGCGCGGGAAGCTTCGCTTCCCGTCGACGGCTGCGGCCCCGGCGGCGCTCAATCCCACGACGGGCGCCTGTATCGAGAGGCAATGGCAAGGAATACGTCGCCCCAGGATTACAATCGGGATTCGGATCGGCGCGGCAGCCAACCAGAGCAACAGCAATGGGACGACGCCGATTGGGATCCGGATCAGGAAGCGGCGGCGGGCTATCGTGCGCGCCGGCTGTTGTCGCGTTCCAATTCGGGCTTCCATCGCTTCGCTGACGGGGTTGGTCCGTTGCGCCGCTGGTTGGGCGGCGGTCGCTGGTTGAAGCGCGTGGCCGTGGTCATCGGTGCCCTGATCGTCATCTTCGTCGGCTGTTTCGGCTCGCTGTGGTGGCGGCTCGGCGCCGGGCCCATCAATCTCGACATTGCGACGCCGTGGCTCGCGGCCGCGATCGAGGACAATATCGGTCACGGCAACACCGTGGAGGTCGGCGGCACGCAGATCGAGCGGGCCGGGCGGATCCGGATCGCCGTGCGCATCCGCGATATCGTCGTGCGCGACCACGATCACGTCATTGTCGCCACCGCACCGAAGGCCGAGGTGAAGCTGTCGGGTGCAGGCCTGCTGATGGGGCATCTGCGCGCCGAGAGCCTCAACCTCGTCGATGCCGAGCTCGCGATCCGGATCGCGCCTGACGGCACGGTCACGGTGTCGGCTGGTGACACCGCCAAGCCGCTTGCAACCGGTGTCGCCTCCAAGAAGGACGCGGGGCTGCCGCCGACTTTCCCGCGCAACGGTGTACCACCGCCGCCATTCGCCACCGAGCCTGCGACTCCCGATGCATCGCAAGCCGCGACCCAGGCCACGGCCCCGACCGGCATTCTTCAGGGCCTCGACTGGCTCGACAGTCTGAGCATGACCGGCCTCGACGGCCAGAACCTCAACGAGATCGGCCTGAAGAACGGCAATCTGATCGTCGATGACCAGCAGCGCGGCAGCAAATGGACGTTTGAGAACATCACGCTCAGCCTGCGCCGTCCGAGCCGTGGCGGCGTCGCGCTCAGCCTCGGCGAGGAGGGCGCGCGTCCGTGGTCGTTGCGTGCCACGATCGGCCCCACCGAGAACGGCGTGCGCTCGGTCGATATCCGCGCCGACAAGGTCTCGACCGCCAACATCCTGCTGGCGCTGCGGGTGAAGGACCTCACCTACACCGCCGACCTGCCGCTGACCGGCGAGCTCAAGGGCGAGCTCGGCCGCGACGGCGTGCCGACCTTTTTTCGCGGCAAGATCGCGGTCGGTGCCGGCAACATCATCGATACCGATACGCCCGACTATCCGATGGCGATCGACTCGGCCGAGATCAATGTCGAGTGGGACGCCAATCGGCGGGTGCTGGTCGCTCCGTTCAAGGTCCTCTCGGGCGCGAACCGTCTGACGCTTCTGGCTCACGTCGAGCCGCCCAACGGCACCGTCAACGACTGGCAGCTCGGTTTCAGCGGCGGTTCGATCCTGCTCGGCGGCATCGACAACGAGCCGCCGCTGGTCTTCAACCGTATTGCGATCGGCTTCCGCTTCGACACCGACCACAAGAGGCTGCTGTTGACGCAGGCCGATATCTCCAACGGAGAGATCGGCGTTGCCGGCACCGGTGCCATCGACTATTCGGGCGAGCCGCGGCTGACATTGGGTTTTGCGGGAACGCCGATGTCGGCCTCCGCGCTCAAGCGGATGTGGCCGACGCTTGTCGTCCCCGAGTTGCGCGAATGGGTGATCGAACGGATCGAGCGTGGAACGCTCCAGCGCATCGAGATCGGCGTTAATTCACCGACGAAGAATCTTCCGCGCAAGGGCCCACCCATTCCCGACGACGGCCTGTCGGTCAATATCGTGGCGAGTGGTGTCACGGTTCGCCCCGTCGATGGCCTGCCGGTGGTGCACGATGCCGATTTGAAGGCGCGCGTGACCGGCCGCACGGCGACCGTGAATATCGGGCAGGGCATCGCCGATACGCCAGCGGGCCGCAAGATCACGATTTCCGACTTCGTCTTCGAGGTGCCCGATATGGCGCCCAAGCCGTCGCCGTCGCGGACCAGGTTCCGTGTCGAAGGCCCGGTGCCTGCGGCGGCCGAAATGCTTTCCAATGATCGCCTGAGCGATCTGTCGTCGACCGTCATCGATCCCAATACCAGCAAGGGGACGTTCTCGGCGAACGTCCAGCTTGGGTTGCCGGTCAAGGGCGAGCTGACCAAAGCCGATACCACCTACAGCGTTACCGCCGATCTCAACGGTTTTGGTGCCGACAAGCTGGTGATGAACCAGAAGCTGGAGGCCAACAACCTCAAGATCGTCGCGAGCAACCAGGGCTATCAGGTCAAGGGCGACGTCAAGATCAACGGGCAGGCGGCCTCGCTCGACTATCGCAAGCCGGCCGAGGGCGATGCGGACGTCAAATTGCAGACCACGCTGGACGATGCGAGCCGCGCGCGCCTCGGATTCGATCTGGGCCCCGCCGTCAGCGGATCGGTGCCGATTAAGCTGTCCGGCAAGATCGCCGGGGGGCCCGACCAGACGACGAAGCTCGGCATCGAGGCCGACCTGACCTCGGTCAAGCTCGACAACATCCTGCCCGGCTGGGTCAAGCTGCCGGGCAGAGCGGGCAAGGCCAGCTTCAAGGTGGTGCCGACGGCGCAATCGACGCGTCTGGAGGACATCGTCATCGAAGGCGGCGGCGCTGCGATCAAGGGGTCGCTCGAGGTCGATGCCAACGGCGACCTCATGAACGCGAACTTCCCGACTTACGCGCCGTCCGACGGCGACAAGGCGTCGCTGAAGGTGGAGCGCAGCCAGGAGGGCGTGCTGAAGGGTACGATGCGCGGCGACGTCTTCGACGGCCGCGGCTTCCTGAAATCCGCGATCTCAGGCAGTTCCAAGGACGATGCCAAGAGCAAGACGAAGAACGTCGATTTCGACATCGACGTGAAGCTCGGCGCCGTCATGGGTTTCAACGGCGAGGCGATGCGCAGCGTCGAGGCCAAGATGTCTCGGCGCAATGGTGCGGTCAAAGCCTTCACGCTGAGCGGCAGGATCGGAAAAGACACGCCTGTGGCCGCCGATTTGCGCGGCGGCCGCGCCCAGGGCAACCGCGAGGTCATCTATCTCCAGACCAGCGATGCCGGCAACTTCCTGCGCTTCACAGACACCACCAACAAGGTTTACGGCGGTCAGATGGTCGTGGCCATGGAGCCGCCGACGTCGGAGCCCACGACACGGGAAGGCCTGATCAACGTGCGCGACTTCTCGGTCAAGGGAATGGATCAACTCGATCGCGTCGCGGCGGGCGCTCCCAACGGTGCGCAGAGCGGCGTCGCCTTCACGGCGTTGCGCGCGGAGTTCACGCGGCAGAACGGCGCGCTCACGATCCGCGACGGCGTGGTCAAGGGACCGATGATCGGCGCCACCATCGAGGGCTCAATCGACTTTCCCGGCAACCAGGTCTGCATGAGCGGCACCTTCGTGCCGATGTACGGCGTCAACAACATCTTCGGCCAGATCCCGTTGTTCGGCATCTTCCTCGGGGGCGGCAACAATGAAGGATTGATCGGCGTGACCTACGAGGTCGTCGGCACGCCGGCCGCGCCGGTGATGCGCGTCAATCCGATTTCGGCGATGGCGCCCGGTTTGTTCCGCAAGATCTTCGAATTCAACACCGGCAAACAGAACTCGCCGTTCGAGGAATTCCCGTCGCAATCGAGCGATGGCTCGACCGGAACGACGCGCCAGCTCTCGAGCGGCTGCACCCTCGCGCGGCGATAGCGGCGAGGCTGGGCTGATTTCGTTGACTGCGATCAAGTCGGGCCGCCGCCAGGACGGAGCTGCGCTCCTTCCCCCGCTTGCGGGGGAGGGTTGGGGAGAGGGTGTCTCCGCAATCGAGAGCCCCCGAGAGGAGAGAGCCCTCACCCGGCGCTATGCGCCGACCTCTCCCCGCAAGCGGGAGAGGTTCAGAACCCGCGGCGCGCTCCTGCGTGCTTAACCCCGCGCAACATTCTCGGTAGAACGCGCGCCTAGCTAGCCGGCCGTTTACGCCGCGCGCACGCCCGCCAGGAAGGTCCCGACTTCGCCAGAGAGCTGCTCGGCCTGCTTGGAGAGGTTTGACGCAGCTGCGAGCACCATGCCTGCGGCATTGCCGGTCTCGTTCGCTGCCGTGCTGACGCCCCCGATATTGGTGGTGACCTCCTGGGTCGCCTCGGCCGTCTGCGAGACGCTGCGGGCGATCTCGGCGGTGGCGGCGCCTTGCTCCTCGATCGCGGCGCCGATCGAGGTGGCGATCCGGCTGACTTCCTCGATGGTGGCGGTGATGCCGCCGATGGCGTCCACCGCTTCCTTGGTCGCGCCCTGGATCTGGGCAATCTTGTCACCGATCTCGCGGGTGGCTTCCGCGGTCTGGCTCGCCAGCGACTTCACCTCGGAGGCGACGACAGCAAAGCCGCGTCCGGCTTCGCCGGCGCGTGCGGCCTCGATGGTGGCGTTGAGCGCGAGCAGATTGGTCTGCGCCGCGATGCTGGAAATCAGCTCGGCGACATGCTCGATCTGCTGGGCGCCATCGGAGAGCGCGCGCACGATGGTGTCGGTGCGGCGTGCGCTGTCCACGGCGCGGCCGGTGACCACGGCGGACTGCGCGACCTGACGGCTGATCTCGGTGATGGAGGAGGAGAGCTCCTCGGCGGCGGCCGCGACCGTCTGGACGCGCTGGCTGGCTTCAGTGGCGGCCGAGCCGACGACGGCGGCGCGGCGGTTGGTGCCTTCCGCGGTCGACGACATCGACTTGGCGGTAACCTCCAGCTCGCCCGAGCCCGAGGCCATCAGGCCGACGAGCTGGCCGACGGAGGCGTCGAACCGGTCGGCAAGCGAGATCAGCGCGTCGCGCTTCTCCTGTTCGCTGCGGATCTTGGTGGCGACCTGCTCGGCCTCCAGCTTGCGCGCCGTCAGCGCGGTCTGCCTGAGCACTTCGAGGGTCTCGGCCATGCGGCCGATCTCGTCGCCGCGACCGGTCTCCTCGACCGGCGCGTCGATGGCGCCTTCGGAAATGGCCTGCATGCGGTTCTTCTGGCGGTCGAGCGCGCCGAGCACGTCGCGGGCGATCAGCCAGGACAGTGTCGCCATCAGCAGCATCAGGCCGATGCCGATCGCCCCCAGCTCCAGCGTCAAGGCTCGCACGTCGGCGTCGATGTCGTCGACATAGAGGCCGTAGCTGATCGTCGCGTTCCAGGGCGCGAATTTGCGCGCGAAAACGGTCTTGCGGACGGGCTCCGTCTGGCCGGGGCGGGGATAGAGATAGGAGGTCACGCCGCCCTGTGCGGTCTCAGCGCCGGCCTTGATAATGGCGTCGGCGATCAGGACGCCATTGGAATCCTTCGCACCGGTGATCTTGCCTTCGAGCTGCTGGTTGGCGCCGTTGACGATGAGGGACGTATCGGCGTTATAGACCACCGGATAGCCTTGGCCGCCATTGAAACTCATGCGGCGGCCGCGCTGGTGGAACTGGACCTTCGCTTCGGCCTGCGTCAGCTTGCCGGCGCCGACCTCCTCTTCGAGTGATTGGGCGAGGTTGTGGAGCATATCGACCGCGGTCCGCATCTGCTGGACGCGGTCCTCCAGCATGCGGCTCTTGCTGAGCACGGACGACACCCCGATGATGGCCGTGACCGTGAGTGCCGAAAGACAGACCATGCTGGCGAGCTTGGTGCGGATCTTGAGGTGGCTCAGCAGCTTCATCACGGCCTCGACGGAATGGTTATTGTTGCTCGCGTCGGTAGCATGAAATTCTTACCAATCATGAATGGACGCGTGCGACGGCTGCCGCGCAAGCGGCGTCCGCGAGCCGCATGCGCAAACATCCATGCGGAAAAGCGCCGTGTCGGCGCATGGCAAGTCAACTGGGAGAAAGATTGTGTGGGTGTTTAGTCCCGACCGAATCCGGTGGGAGCGGACATGAACCGATTCGTCCACCGCCTCATCATGTCGATGCTGCTGGTCGCGGTCCTCGTCCTGGTCTGGAACGTGCTGGGCTCGCGCTGAGATGGCACCCGTAAATGTACTGGTGCCATCCCTTTATTCACGAATCAATTGCTGACGCCTCAGCGCCGCGCGAACGCGCCGCCGGTTGTGCCGCTAGTCCTTGCCCATCGCCGCATCGGCGCTGACCGAGCCGCCGCCGGCTGCCGAGAGGTAGAGGCAGGCGAAGCAGAACAGGATCGCCGCGGTGCCACCATTGAGCAACGGCAGGAACACCGGCGTCTCGCCCTTGAACATGTGGCCCATGAAATAGGCGAAGGCCATCTCACCCGAGAGGATGAACGCCGCGAGGCGGGTGAACAGGCCGATCATCAGCAGCGCGCCAAGCACCAGCTCAAGCGTACCGGCTGCGTAGATGATCGGCGGGATGTTTGCGAAGTAGGGAAGCACCGGAAACTTGAAAAGCTTGGCGATGCCGTACTGGAGCAACAGGAGTCCAGTGATGAAGCGAAACAGGCTCAAGAGAACCGGTTGAAAGCGAACGAGATAGGGAAAGTTCATTGGTTTGTGCCCTCCATCCAATGCTTGCGACTAGCCGCATTCAGTTCTGCCCTGCAAGCCACCCAAGGGCAATTTGCGCTGACATTTTTGTCATGTCGGACAAAACACCGCAGCCAGGACTTTCAGCCGCGCGCGATGCACATTTTTTGCAGCTATTCGCGTCGTGCCCATCCGTAATTTCCCGGTGACGCGAATGCGCTCAGGTTACCTTCGGGAGACCTAGCGCCGCAAAGCGGGCACGACCAGGAACGGGATCATCCCGAGCACCACGCTTGCAAGCGCGAAGGCGAGCAGCGCGTTGTAGCCATGGGTCGCGTCATGGATCAGGCCGCCGCTCCAGGAGCCGAAAGCCGAGCCGAGCCCGCTGCCGATCGAGATGGTGCCGTAGATGGTGCCGACGCGCTTGCCCCCAAAGATCTTCATCGCGGTCGCCGTGATCAGCGGTCCACGTGAGCCCATCATGCTGCCGAAGCAGACCACGAATCCGATGAGCAGGAGGAGATTGGCGGAGTACTGCAACAGCCACAGCAGGAAGATGCCGAGGATCGAGATCGCGTAGCTGAGCAGCACCGACGGCCGGCGTCCGATCAGGCCGTCGAGCGCTGACACCCCTAACATGCCGAACACCAGCACGACGCCGGAGAAGCCCCAGGCGGTGGCGGCCTGCAGCGGTGGAAAGCCGGCATCGATCAGATAGGCCACGATCTGGGCGGCGATCGCATACATGCCGACCGCAGTGAAGAAGAATGTCGAGAACAGCGCCCAGAAGGCGTGATGGCGCATCGCGCTCGGAAGGGTCCAGCCGTGATCGACGAAATCCGGATCGGTCTTCTTCGCGATATGCGGCGAGCCCGAGGCGAACAGCCGCCATGGCAGCAGCATGAGCGGCACCAGCAGGCCGAGCGCGGCGAAGCCGAACAACTGGTAGGTTTCGCGCCAGCCGAGATGATCGATCAAAAGCTGCGAGGCCGGCAGCAGCGCCAGCACGCCTCCACCCATGGCCGAGTAGACCACCGCCATCGCGGTCGGCAGCTTTGGGCCGAACCAGCGGCCGAGCAGAATCGAATTCGGCACATTGCCGATGAAGGCAACGCCGATGCCGACGCAGAGTCCGATCGAGAGCTGGAACTGCCAGAGTGACTGCGCGTGGCTTGCGATCAGGAAGGCCGAGCCGAGCAGCAACAAGCCCAGTGCATAGACGATGCGCGGTCCGGAATGATCGAACAGGCGCCCGACCAGCGGCGCCATCAGTCCGCTGACGAGCCAGGTCAGCGAATAGATCGAGACCACCTGGGCGCGATCCCAGCCAAAATTTTCCGAGATCGGCTTCAGGAAGACGGTGAAGCTTTCGCTGAGGCCGCGGCCGAGCACGGCGAGTGTGAAGCAGAGCGCGAGCACCACGAGCGCGGTGCGCACGACGCCCTGCGGCGTCGCCGTGACGCGCTTGGACTGTTCCTCTCGCGTGTTCTGGTTCATTGCCGATCAGGGAGCGCGCTTCAGCGCGCCCTGACAAGCAGCGAAAAGCTCATACGCCTATGCAGGCCTCAGGAGGATGTGCTTCTTCTTGCCGAACGACAGCTTGACCACGCCTTCCGGCGTCAGGTCGGCCGCCGACAACGCCATCTTCTCGTCGGTGACGGGCTGGTCGTTGACGCGCAGGCCGCCGCCCTTGATCTGGCGCCGTGCTTCGCCGTTGGAGGCAACGAGGCCCGCCTTGACGAAGGCGTTGAGCACGCCGAGGCCGGCGTCGAACTCGCCGCGCGGAATTTCCACGGTCGGCAGGCTCTCGGCCAGCGCGCCTTCCTCGAAGGTGCGGCGCGCGGTCTCGGCCGCCTCGTTCGCGGCCTCGCGACCATGCAGGAGCGCGGTCGCCTCCGTGGCGAGCACCTTCTTGGCCTCGTTGATCTCGGAACCTCCGAGCGCCTCGAGCTTCCTGATCTCGCTCATCGGCAGCGTCGTGAACAGCTTGAGGAATTTGCCGACGTCGGCGTCCTCGGTGTTGCGCCAGTACTGCCAGAAATCATACGGCGAGAACTGGTCGGCGTTGAGCCAGACCGCGCCTTGCGCGGTCTTGCCCATCTTGGCGCCCGACGCCGTGGTCAGCAGCGGCGTCGTCAGCGCGTACAGTTGATGGGTGCCCATGCGGCGGCCGAGATCGACGCCCATGATGATGTTGCCCCACTGGTCGGAGCCGCCCATCTGCAAGTTGCAGCCGGTCCGCCTGGCGAGCTCGACGAAGTCATAGGCCTGGCAGATCATGTAGTTGAACTCGATGAAGCTCATCTCCTGCTCGCGCTCGAGGCGCAGGCGCACGGAGTCCATGGTCAGCATGCGGTTGACCGAGAAGTGCCGGCCGACGTCGCGCAGCATCTCGATGTAGTTGAGCTTTGTCAGCCACTCGGCATTGTCGAGCATGATGGCGTCGCTCTTGCCGTCGCCATAGCGCAGCACTTTTGCGAACACACCACGGATCGATTCCTTGTTGGCCTCGATCTCGGCGACAGAGCGAATCGCGCGCGTCTCGTCCTTGCCGGAGGGATCGCCGACCATGGTTGTGCCGCCGCCCATCAGGGTGATCGGCTTGTTGCCGGATTCCTGGAGCCAGTGCAGCATCATCATGGTCAGGTAATTGCCGATGTGCAGCGAGCGGGCCGTGCAATCGTAACCGACATAAGCCGTCACCTCGCCCTTGGCGGCGAGCGCGTCCAGCCCCTCGAAATCGGAGCACTGATGGACGAATCCACGTTCCTGCAGCGTGTTGAGGAAATCCGATTTGAATGCAGTCATTTGTCGGCGCGCCTGACAATTCTTGGTTTACTGTTTTGGGAGCAATTTAAGGGTCTTCCGTGGGAACTCGGTTGCTGCCCGCCACTTTGGCCTGTGGCATTATAAGATGTGTCCCTCTGGCACAAGATCGGCATGCCGGAAGGGTCTCTTGAGGACGCTGATCCATGATGTTGACGGCACTCGGTTTGATGAGCGGCACCTCGCTGGACGGGGTGGATGTCGCGCTGATCGAAACCGACGGAAAGCAGGTGAAGGCGTTCGGGCCATCCGGCTACCGGCCGTATAGCCCGGCGGAGCGCAACCTGCTGCGGCAGGCGCTGAGCGAGGCTGTGCAGCTGTCGCAACGCGATGCCCGACCGGGAGTTCTGGCCGAGGCCGAACGCGCCGTGACGCTGGCGCACGGCGAGGCGGTCGCCGCCTTTGTCGCCCAGAACCGGATGAGGCCGGAAGACATCGACATCGTCGGCTTCCACGGCCAGACCGTGCTGCACCGCCCCGAGAAGCGACTGACGGTCCAGATCGGCGATGCGCCGGCGCTGGCCAGGGCGATCCATATCCCCGTGATGCATGATTTCCGCGCCGCCGATGTCGAGGCCGGCGGGCAGGGCGCGCCATTCGTGCCGGTTTATCACCGCGCGCTTGTCCATTCGCTGGAACGCGAAGGACCGATCGTTGTCGTCAATATCGGCGGCGTCTCCAACATCACCTATATCGACGGCAACGACACGCTGATTGCCTGCGATACCGGGCCCGGCAACGCGCTGCTCGACGATTTCATGTACCGCACCATGAACCAGGCGTTCGACGCGGACGGAAAGTTCGCAGCCCTCGGCAAGGCGGACGACGCCTGGATCGCGCGGGCGCTGCAGTTGCCGTTCTTCGCAAGCCCGCCGCCGAAATCGCTCGACCGCAACGATTTTGCCGCACTGAAGCTCGGCGAGGTGCAGCCGGCCGACGGCGCCGCGACTCTGACCGCCTTCACTGCGGCGGCCATCGCCCGCATCATCCCGCTGCTGCCACGCAGGCCGCGAAGCTGGATCGTCTGCGGCGGCGGCGCCCGCAACCGGACCATGCTCCAGATGCTGCGGGAGCGCGTTGGGTCCGCCACTGTCGAGGCCGCCGAGACAGTCGGCTGGGCCTCCGACGCCATCGAGGCGCAGGCCTTCGGCTTCCTCGCCGCGCGCGGCCTGAAGGGCCTGCCGCTGTCGTATCCCGCTACCACGGGGGTGCCGATGCCGATGACGGGCGGGGTGATCGCGCGGCCTTGAGGTAATTCCTGGATTGATACCGGTCGATGCAAATGCATTGAACTTGACGAGTGCATGCAGATGCATCTATATTGGATGCAGTTGCATCCAACCGCCGGGATCGTTGCCATGACCGCTTCACTCAAACTGATCAGCCACAAGCTTTGTCCCTACGTGCAGCGCGCGGTGATCGCGCTCAAGGAGAAGGGCGTTCCGTTCGAGCGGGTCGACATCGATCTCGCCAACAAGCCGGACTGGTTTCTCAAACTGTCGCCGCTCGGCAAGGTGCCGGTGCTGGTCGTGACGAGCGAGAAGGGCGAGGTCGCGCTGTTCGAGAGCAACGTGATCTGCGAGTACATCGAGGAGACGCAAGGCGGTGTGAAGCTGCATCCGGCGGATGCCTTGAAGCGTGCCGAGCACCGGGCGTGGATGGAGTTTGGATCAGCAGTGCTCGGCGACCTCTGGGGCCTGGAGACCACCACCGATGCGGCGACCTTCGAGAGTAAGCGCCAGGCACTCGTCGCTAAATTCGCCCGGGTCGAAGCGGCGCTCGGTGCCGGTCCTTATTTTGCTGGCGAAGCGTTCAGTCTGGTCGACGCCGTGTTCGCCCCCGTCTTCCGTTATTTCGACGTGTTCGATGAAGTGACCGAACTCGGCATCTTCAAGGATCTGCCGAAGGTGCGGGCGTGGCGCGCCGAGCTGGCGAAGCGTCCGAGCGTCCGCACTGCCGTGGGCGCCGACTATCCGCAATTGCTGCGCGCTTTCCTCGTGCGCCACGACGCGCATCTGCTCAAGCTTGCGGCCTGAGCCGACGCCGATGTCGCAGTCCATGGCTTGGCTGATGCTGGTGACCGCCGGCGCACTCGATGTCGGCTGGGCGATCTCGATGAAATACTCGGAGGGCTACACGCGCGCAGGCTGGAGCATCGTCTCGCTGGTGCTGCTCGCCGCCTTCGTTGTCCTGCTCGGGCGTGCCTTGAAGGTGCTCGAGGTGGGCGTCGCCTATTCGGTCTGGACCGGCATCGGCGCCGCCGGCACCTTCGTCATGGGCGTCGTGCTGTTCGGCGAGACCTTGAGCGCGATGAAGCTTGCGGGCATCGCGCTCGTCTTGATGGGAATCGTCGCGCTCAAGCTCGCCTGAAGCCGAGCTTAAGTTTCGTAGCCCGGATGGAGCGCAGCGCAATCCGGGGCCTTGTCTCGCGGATGGAGCTTGCCGGATTTCGCTTCGCTCCATCCGGGTTACAAGGCTCAGCGACGAGGCCTCAGCGCACGTTGGCGAGGCGCATGTCGAGATAGGCGGTGATGGTTTCCATCAGCGGCTCGAGCTTGGCGTCGAAGAAATGATTGGCGCCGGGGATGACCTGCTGGTCGATCACGATGCCCTTCTGCGTCTTCAGCTTCTCGACCAGCGTGTTGACGTCCTTGGGCGGCACCACCGCATCCTTCTCACCATGCACGATCAGACCCGAGGACGGGCAGGGCGCGAGGAAGGAGAAGTCGTAGAGGTTGGCGGGCGGCGCGATCGAGATGAAGCCCTCGACCTCCGGACGGCGCATCAGCAGCTGCATGCCGATCCAGGCGCCGAAGGAGAAGCCGGCAACCCAGCAGGCGCGCGCCTCGGGATTGATGGTCTGCGCCCAGTCGAGCGCCGCGGCCGCGTCCGACAATTCGCCGGTGCCGTGGTCGAACGAGCCCTGGCTGCGGCCGACGCCGCGGAAATTGAACCGCAGCACCGAGAAGCCGCGATGCGCGAACGCATAGTAGCACTGGTAGATGATCTGATGATTCATCGTGCCGTGAAACTGCGGATGCGGATGCAGGACCATCGCGATCGGCGCATTCTTCTGCTTGGCCGGATGGTAGCGGCCTTCGAGACGGCCGGCGGGGCCGGTGAAAATAACTTCAGGCATGATGATCTCTTGATTGATCCCTTGAAGACGCTCTTCAACAATCAACCGATTGTGCGGATTTCATCGGCTGCTGGGCCGATCAAGCCGCGAATGGAAGGGTGGAGCGGCGCCCTCGGATGATGCGCGAGCGGCGCGCGGCGAACTGACGCGCGCGTTCTAACATGAGGCGAGGGTCAAAAAGCAAGCATCTTCGGCATCTCTCAACGAGCTCAAGAACTTAGCTGGTCGTGACGATGTCGTGAGCGCCCGGCGCATGTGCTCCTGCCGCTGTCGTTTAGCGGCAGGAGCTGATGATGTGGGCCGCAATGGAGCTCATGAGCCTCCGGCAAGTAACTGAATTACAACGTTTTTTCGTTCGTTCGGCGATCCGCGGGCGTTTCCCGTGATTGCCGCCCGGCCCCGAGCGAGACGACCGCCGGCCGGTAGCGGCGGCTGCCCCCAAGCGTCTGCCCGTTGTCGAAAGTGAGTTCGAAATCCCCAGATGGCCTGAGGTCGAGGCTGCTCACGCGGTCGAGATTGGCCAGCTTTGTGCGGTGGACCCGCACAATGCCAAGGCGCGACAACTCGCTCTCCGCCATTGCGAGCGTGCCACGGATCAGGTGCTGGGTGCCGTCAGCGAGACTGTATTCGATATAATTACCGGCGGAGGCGACCCACAGGATATCGCGGGGCACGACGCGAATGCGGCTTGTGCCGTCTCTGAGCCAGATCAGATCGGGGGGCGGGGATCGTTGCGGGCCGGCCGGCGCGGGCGGGATCGACGTTGCAACGCTTTTCAGCTCGCGCCGGCTTTCGAGCAGCCAGAGCGTGCTGCCGATCAGGAACACGGCCACGCTGTCCTTGCGAAACTCGTACAGGACCGTCGCAAGCGAGAAATGGAAGTCATAGGCGCCTCCGGCAAGCCAGAGCGCGAGCTTCCGAATCCAGACCATGCCGGTGATGTGAAGGGCCGAGAAGCCGAGCAGGGCGGCGACGCCGATCCAGACCCGCATGAGGGCCCCGGCGCAACGCATCCGTCGCATCGCGAGCACGAGCATCGGCAGCAGCAGCAGGATCACGGCGATGCTCGAGAGCTCCCAGAAAAGCCGCTTGCCGACGTCGGAACTGTCGCCGCGCCAGGCGGCATCCTGCGCTCCGGAGAGTGCATTCACGATTCCGATCGCGAGCGAAACCGCGGCGATCGCGATGAACATCGTCCAATGATTGCCGCTGGCCCCCGAAGCCCAGCCGCTCGTCCCCGCGGACGGCACTTCATCCCTTCGTTCCCTGTCCTGATCCCAAACCGGCGCGACGCGCTCGGTTTGTGAGGCATTTTCCGTGTCAGCCATGGCCGATGAACCGTATTTGGCATCCCCTCAAGGAGCAGAAAACCATGTCAACACCACTGCAACTCCCAATCGCGGAACGGCGCATCGACCTGGATTGGGTACGGATTTTAGCCTTCGGGCTTCTGATCTTCTATCACGTCGGCATGCTCTACGTGTCCTGGGGATTTCACATCAAGAGCGCGCACCGGCTGAGCTGGCTCGAGCCCCTGATGCTGGTCATCAATCCATGGCGGCTGTCGCTGTTGTTTCTGGTGTCCGGCGTCGCCACTCGTTTCATGCTGGGCAAGTACAACCTAGGTACCTTCGTCCGGACGCGCTCGGCACGGCTCCTGATCCCACTGATCTTTGGCATGTTCGTGATCGTGCCGCCGCAGTCCTACCTCCAGATCGTTGAGAGCTTCGGTTACCCCGCCGGCTTCGCCGACTTTTACGTCCGGCACTATCTGGCGTTCGGAGCGCAATTCTGCCCGAACCCCTGCATTGTGCTGCCGACCTGGAACCATCTCTGGTTCGTGGTCTACCTGTGGGTCTACACCGTCGCGCTGACCGGCGTGCTCTGGCTGTGGCCCATGCTGGCCGATCGGGTCGGTGCGAGACTGGCTGTCCTGCTCGCCGGGCCCGGGCTGCTGGTCCTGCCGTGCCTTTTGTTTGCGGCTTGGCGCTTGTTCCTGTTTCCGGCCTTTCCGTCGACGCACGCGCTGTTCGGCGACTGGTACAACCATGCGGACCATGCGACCGCGTTCCTGATCGGCTTCCTGCTGGCGAAAGAGGGCAACATCTGGCGCGACATCGAACGTCAGCGCTGGATCGCGCTCGCCCTTGCCGCAGGCCTGTTCGTTGTGTTCATTCTGCTTCGTGCCGGCCTGTTCGAGACATCGATGCTGAGGTGGTTCGCGGGCCTGGCATATGGTTGTTATCAATGGCTGGCGATGGCCGCTGTGCTGGGCTTTGCGCGCCGCCACTTCACCGCCGATGGCGCCGCGCGCCGGTACCTGACCGATGCCATCTTTCCCTATTACATTGTGCACCAGACCGCGATCATCATGATCGCGCACGCACTCAAGGGCAGCGATTTGTCCGCCGGAAGCGAGGGCTTCATCGTCATTGCCTGCACCGCGGTTACCTGCGTGGTTACTTACGAGGTGGTACGGCGGATCGCCTGGTCGCGGCCGCTGTTCGGTTTGCGGATCGAGCGGTGCCGCGCGGCCGCGACCGCGCAGCAGCAGGCGGCCTGATGCGAATCGGCTTCCGATTGGCGCGAGGACAAAAGGTGCTAAGAGGGCGACATGCCGACCCGTGTCTATCTCGACTGGAATGCGACCACGCCGCTGCGCTCCCAGGCGCGAGCGGCGATGGTCGCGGCCTGGGAGCTGATCGGCAACCCGTCCTCGGTTCATGCCGAGGGGCGGGAGGCACGTCGGCTCGTCGAGGCAGCCCGGTCTACGCTTGCCGAAGCCGTCGGGGCGCTGCCCCGGAATGTCGTGTTCACCTCGGCGGGAACAGAGGCCAATGCGCTTGCGCTATCGCCGGGCCTGCGGGGGCCGTCTGGCGGGCCAGTCGAGCGGCTTCTGGTCTCGGCTGTCGAGCATGCTTCGGTGCTGGCGGGCGGCCGGTTCCCGGCGGATAAGATCGGTCAGATCAGGGTCACGCGCTCCGGCGTGATCGACCTTGACCATTTGAAGGCGCTGCTCGGCGACGGCCCGCCGGCGCTGGTTTCCATCATGGCGGCCAACAACGAAACGGGCGCGCTGCAGCCTATCGCCGAGGCCGCGGCAATCGTTCACGGGGGTGGCGGCCTGCTGCACGTCGATGCAATCCAGGCGCTTGGAAAAGTCCTTTTTAATATCAAGGTGATCGGCGCAGACCTTGCGACCTTTTCTGCACACAAGATCGGCGGCCCCAAGGGTATCGGCGCGTTGGTTGTGGCCGAGGGTGTGGCCGGACTTGAGCCGGTGCTGCGGGGCGGCGGGCAGGAGCTGAACCGGCGCGCCGGAACCGAGAATGTCGCCGGCATAGCCGGCTTCGGGGCAGCCGTGCGGGTTGCCCTTGAGGCTTTGCCGGAGGATGCGGAACGGATGGCAAGCCTAAGAGATCGCTTGGAAAATGGCATTCGCTCCATGGCCGGCGCAACGGTCTTCTCGAGTGAAGTCAGGCGGTTGCCAAATACCGTTCTTTTCACGGCTCCCGGCTTGAAAGCCGAGACCGCGGTGATCGGTTTCGACCTCGAAGGTGTCGCGGTGTCCTCGGGATCTGCCTGTTCCTCGGGCAAGGTGCAGCCGTCCCACGTGTTGTCGGCAATGGGGTATGATCCGACCGTCGCCCAAGGAGCGGTGCGTCTTAGTCTGGGCTGGTCCACGGGGCTGGATGACATCAACAGGGCGTTAGAGGCTTGGCGAAAGCTCGGTAATACCCTACTTAAGGGATAAGCGATGAAACACGGCTTGAATGGTTCTAAGCACGTGCGTCCCGCCAAGAAACATCGTAATAGTCGTCCGAGTTTGATGATCCACCGCGGTCCTTGAAACCGCGAGCGGAGGATAGAATGCCAGCCGTGCAAGAGACGGTCGAGCGCGTGAAGCGCATCGACGTCGATCAGTATCGTTATGGGTTTGAGACCCTGATCGAGTCCGACAAGGCCCCCAAGGGGCTGTCGGAAGAGACCGTCAAGTTCATCTCCGAGAAGAAGAACGAACCCGCCTGGATGCTCCAGTGGCGGCTCGAAGCCTATCGGCGCTGGCTGACCATGACCGAGCCGACCTGGGCCCGCGTCGACTATCCCAAGATCGACTTCCAGGATCTCTATTACTATTCGGCGCCGAAGCCGAAGAAGACGATCACCTCGCTCGATGAGATCGATCCCGAGATTCTCAAGACCTACGAGAAGCTCGGCATTCCGCTGCGGGAAGTCGCCATGCTCGAAGGCGTCGAACCCAAGCCCGGCGAGGAAGATCCTAACCGGCGCAAGATCGCGGTCGACGCCGTCTTCGATTCGGTCTCGGTTGCGACCACCTTCAAGGCGGAGCTGAAGAAGGCCGGCGTGATCTTCATGCCGATCTCGGAGGCGATCCGCGAGCATCCCGAGCTGGTGCAGAAATATCTGGGATCTGTGGTTCCGACGTCGGACAATTTCTATGCGACGCTGAACTCGGCGGTGTTCTCGGACGGTTCGTTCGTCTACGTGCCGCCGGGCGTGCGCTGCCCGATGGAGCTGTCCACCTACTTCCGCATCAACGAGCGCAATACCGGCCAGTTCGAGCGCACGCTGATCATCGCCGACAAGGGCTCCTACGTCTCCTATCTCGAGGGCTGCACCGCGCCGCAGCGCGACGAGAACCAGCTGCACGCGGCCGTGGTCGAGCTCGTCACCCACGACGACGCCGAGATCAACTATTCGACGGTGCAGAACTGGTATCCCGGCAACTCCGAAGGCAAGGGCGGCATCTACAATTTCGTCACCAAGCGTGGCGACTGCCGCGGCAACAACTCCAAGATCTCCTGGACCCAGGTCGAGACCGGTTCGGCGATCACCTGGAAGTATCCGAGCTGCATTCTCCGCGGCGACAATTCCCGTGGTGAGTTCTATTCGATCGCGATCTCGAACGGCTACCAGCAGGTCGACTCGGGCACCAAGATGATCCATCTCGGCAAGAACACGTCGAGCCGCATCATCTCGAAGGGCATCGCGGCCGGCAGGTCGCAGAACACCTATCGCGGCCTCGTCACGGCGCATCGCAAGGCGACCGGCGCTCGCAACTTCACCGCCTGCGATTCGCTGTTGATCGGCGACAAATGCGGCGCGCACACCGTGCCCTATATCGAAGCCAAGAACTCCTCGGCGACGTTCGAGCACGAGGCCACCACGTCGAAGATCTCCGAGGACGTGCTGTTCTACTGCATCCAGCGCGGCCTCACCCAGGAAGAAGCTGTCGGCCTCGTCGTCAACGGCTTCGTCAAGGACGTGCTGCAGCAACTGCCGATGGAATTCGCGGTGGAAGCGCAGAAGCTGATCTCGATCTCGCTCGAGGGGAGCGTCGGCTAACGCTGACCTCATCCTGAGGAGGCCGCGTAAGCGGCCGTCTCGAAGGATGGATACGGAAAGATAGTGGCCTCAATCCTTCGAGACGCGCCTGCGGCGCTCCTCAGGATGAGGAGATAGATGGAAACAAGATAATGGCTTTGCTTGAAGTGAAAGACCTCAAGGTTCGCGTCGAGGAGCGTGAGATCCTCCACGGGCTGACGCTGACCGTGAACGAGGGCGAGATCCACGCGATCATGGGGCCGAACGGCTCCGGCAAGTCGACACTGTCGCACGTCATCGCCGGCAAGCCGGGCTATGAGGTGACCGACGGCGAGATCCTGTTCAAGGGCGAAGACCTGCTCGCGATGGCCCCCAACGAGCGCGCCGCCAAGGGCGTGTTCCTGGCGTTCCAGTATCCGGTCGAGATTCCCGGCGTCTCTACCATGAATTTCCTGCGCACCGCGCTGAACGCGCAGCGCAAGGCGCGCGGCGAGGGCGAATATTCGACCCCCGACTTCCTGAAGAAAGTGCGCGAAGTCTCGAAGTCGCTGAACATCCCGCAGGACATGCTCAAGCGCGGCGTCAATGTCGGCTTCTCCGGCGGCGAGAAGAAGCGCAACGAGGTGCTGCAGATGGCGCTGTTCGAGCCCAGCCTGTGTATCCTCGACGAGATGGATTCCGGCCTCGACATCGACGCGCTGCGGATTGCGGCCGACGGCGTCAACGCGCTGCATTCGCCCAAGCGCGCCATGGTCGTCATCACCCACTATCAGCGGCTGCTCAACTACATCGTGCCTGACGTCGTGCACGTGATGTCGAAGGGCCGTGTCGTGAAGAGCGGCGGCAAGGAACTGGCGCTGGAGCTGGAAGCGTCCGGCTACGCCCAGTTCGAGGACGCCGCGTAAGGATTGTTTGAGATGAACGTTGCTGTGGCAAAGACCGGGAACGGCCGCGCGGTGAGCGATCTCTTCGCCAGCGCCGAAGGCCGTCTGCCGGGTTCGCCTTCCGTGATCGCAGCGCGCCACGAGGCGTTCGAGACCTATGAGCGTCTCGGCCTGCCGCACCGCCGGATCGAGGAGTGGAAGTACACCGATCTGCGCGCGCTGGTCGGTGAGGTGCTGCCGCTCGCGGCTGCACCTGATGCGGCTGCGTTGAAGCGCGCCGCGGACGCGGTGAAGGCGCATGCGATCGCGGGTGCCCGCAAGCTGGTGCTGGTCGATGGCGTGTTCGCTCCCGATCTCTCCGACGTCAAGGCGCTGGCCTCCGAGGCCGGCTTTAAGACATTGCGAGAGACGCTGGAGAAGGATTCCGGGCTGCTGAAGACCGCAGCTACCGATGCTGTGATCGCGCTGAACGCCGCGATGGCGACCGACGGTGTCGTGCTTGATATCGCCGACGGCGTGCAGCTGTCCGCGCCGATCCACATCATCCACATCGCGATCGCTGCTACGGCATCGACGTTCACCCGCTCGCAGGTCGTGGTCGGGAAGGGCGCTCGCGCCACCATCATCGAGAGCTTTGTCGCGGCCGGCGCCAAGGCTTACCAGGTCAACGATGCCGTCATCCTCTCCGTCGGCGACAACGCCGACGTCGCGCATATCCGCCTGATGGATGATTCACCGGATGCGGTGAACATCACCTCGCAATTCGTCACGGTTGGCGCGAATACAAAACTCAATTTCTTCAACATGACCACCGGTGCGGCCGTCAGCCGCCTGCAAGGCTCCATCACGCTGGCAGGTGAGGGCAGTGAGCTCTCCGTCAACGGCGTGAACCTGTTGCAGAAGACCGAACATGGTGACACCACCCTGGTCGTCGACCACGCCGTGCCGAATTGTGTGAGCCGCGAGGTCTTCCGTGCCGTGATCGACGATCGTGCGCACTCGGTGTTCCAGGGCCGCATCATCGTTCGTCCCGATGCGCAGAAGACCGACGGCAAGATGATGATTCGGGCGCTGCTGCTCTCGGACGAGGCGGAAGCCGACAACAAGCCCGAGCTCGAGATCTTTGCTGACGACGTCTCCTGCGGCCATGGCGCCACCGCCGGCGCGCTCGACGACAGCCTGCTGTTCTATCTGAAGGCGCGCGGCCTGCCGGAGAAGCAGGCCCAGGCGCTGCTGATCCAGGCCTTCGTCGGCGAGGCGATCGAGCAGATCGCCGATGATGATCTGCGCGAGCACGTGATCGGCATTGCCGAGCGCTGGCTGGAGCGGCGCCAATGAGCACGCATCCGGCAGTCAAGAACGGGGCTTACGACGTTGCGCGCGTGCGCGAGGATTTTCCGGCGCTGGCCATGCAGATCTACGGCAAGCCGCTGGTCTATCTCGACAACGCTGCATCTGCACAGAAGCCGAGCGCCGTGCTCGATCGCATGACGCAGGCCTATACCTCCGAATACGCCAACGTGCATCGCGGCCTGCATTACCTCGCCAATGCCGCGACCGAAGCCTATGAGGGCGGCCGCATCAAGGTGGCGCAGTTCATCAACGCTGCCCGGACCGAGGAAGTGATCTTCACCCGCAACGCGACCGAGGCGATCAATCTCGTCGCCTCGTCCTGGGGCGAGCCGAACATCAAAGAAGGCGACGAGATCGTCATCTCGATCATGGAGCACCACTCCAACATCGTGCCCTGGCATTTCCTCAGGGAACGCCATGGCGCCGTGATCAAATGGGCGCCGGTCGACGACGAGGGCAATTTCCTCATCGATGAATTCGAAAAGCTGCTGACGTCGAAGACCAAGCTGGTCGCGATCACCCAGATGTCGAACGCGCTCGGCACCATCGTCCCGGTCAAGGACGTCGTGAGGATCGCCCACGCCCGCGGCATTCCCGTGCTGGTCGACGGCAGCCAGGGCGCGGTGCATCTGCCCGTCGACGTCCAGGACCTCGGCTGCGACTTCTACGTCTTCACCGGCCACAAGGTCTATGGTCCGACCGGCATCGGCGTGCTCTGGGCCAAGTACGACCACCTCGTCGCGATGCGCCCGTTCAACGGCGGCGGCGAGATGATCCGCGAGGTCTCGCGCGACGTCGTCACTTATGGCGATCCCCCGCACAAATTCGAGGCCGGCACGCCCGCGATCGTCGAGGCGGTCGGGCTTGGCGCCGCCATCGACTACGTCAATTCGGTCGGCAAGGAGCGCATCGCCGCGCACGAGCACGATCTCGTCACCTACGCCCAGGACAAGCTGCGCGAGATCAACTCGCTGCGGCTGATCGGCACGGCGCGGGGCAAGGGCCCGGTGATCTCCTTCGAGCTCAAGGGCGCGCACGCCCATGACGTCGCCACCGTGATCGACCGCCAGGGCATCGCCGTGCGCGCCGGCACCCATTGCGTGATGCCGCTTTTAGAGCGGTTCAACGTCACAGCCACATGCCGGGCGTCTTTCGGCATGTATAATACGCGGGAAGAAGTCGATCATCTGGCACAGGCGCTGTTGAAGGCGCGGGATTTGTTCGCATGAGTGACACGGCCGAAATCAAAGCCAATCCGATGGAAACCCGGTCGGCGCTGCCGCCTGAAGAGACCGAGCGTTTGACCACCGAGATCATCGCCGGGCTCAAGACCGTGTTTGATCCGGAGATCCCGGCCGACATCTACGAGCTCGGCCTGATCTACAAGGTCGAGATCAAGGACGATCGCTCGGTCGACGTGCAGATGACGCTGACGACGCCGAATTGTCCGGCCGCCGGTGAGCTGCCGACCATGGTCGAGAACGCGGTCGCCAGTGTTCCCGGCGTCGGCGTGGTCGACGTCAAGGTGGTCTGGGAGCCGGCCTGGACGCCAGAACGCATGAGCGACGAGGCCCGCCTCGTGCTCAACATGTGGTGACGCGTAACCTGCTTTCGATCCTTGGCATTGAATTCGCTCGGCAACGGACCACATCACTGACATGACACAGATATCGTCGGGCTCGACACCAGCATCCACTCCAAAGCCGCGGCGGCCCCGCCCGCAGGTGATGCGGCTGACGGACGCTGCTGCCCAGCGCATCAGCGAGCTGACCCAGCGGGCCGATTCGGAGATCGTGGGCCTGCGCGTCGGCGTCAAGAACGGCGGCTGTGCCGGACAGTCCTACACTGTCGAATACGCCCACGATGTCCGCCCGACCGACGAGGTCGTCGAGGACAAGGGCGTCAAGATCCTGGTCGATCCGAAGGCCGTGCTGTTCCTGCTCGGAACCGAGATGGACTACAAGGCCGACAAGATGCAGGCCCAGTTCGTCTTCAACAACCCCAACCAGATCTCCGCCTGCGGCTGCGGCGAGTCGGTCGAGCTGCGCCCGGCGCAGATCGACGGGTAGCCCGTTTCTCGCAAATCACTCCGCTGTCGTCCTGGCGAAGGCCAGGACCCATACCGGGTGATCTCGCGGTGATCGTCGGTGCCAATACCGACGCTGGCACGACCGGCAGTCTTCGCTAAACTCCCTCCTGTGGTAATGGGTCTTGGCTTTCGCCAGGACGACGACAGGGAAACAGTTCAGCCATGGACCGCGAATTCCTGATCGACCTGTTCGCCGATTTCGGCCCCGTCGCCATTCGGAAAATGTTTTCCGGCTACGGCATCTCCGCCGACGGCATCAATTTCGCGCTGTCCCTGCGTGCCGGCCTGTTTTTCCGCGCCGACGAGATGACCATCCCGGACTATGAGGCGGAAGGCTCGAAGCCATTCCAGTACTCGACCCGCGCCAAGACGGTGCTGGTGAACTCCTACTGGGAGCTGCCGGCCCGCCTGTTCGACGATTCCGCGGAACTTGCGCAATGGGCGAGGGCCGCGCTCGCCGCCGCCCAGCGCGCCAAGGTGAAGAAGCGGCCCAAGGCTAAGAAGGCGGTAAAGAAGCCAGCGAACAAGCCAGCGAAGAAGGTCGCCAAGCCTGCGAAAGCGGCGAAGAAAGTCGGCAAGAAGAGCCCGGCCCGCGAGCGCGCCACGCGCAGGGCTTGAGGTTCACTCCACGGCCTTGGTCAGCCCAACCCGCATGTCCTTGGCGGTGAAGACGCAGATGCCGTCGGCAAGCACGCGACCGTCGGCAATTCCGAGCACCAGCTTGCCGCGCCGGACCATCCGCATGGCGACCTCGTAGCGCACGCGTTGCGCGTTCGGGGTGACCTCGCCCGTGCACGCGACTTCACCGACGCCGATGGCGCGGCCCTTGCCCGGCGAGCCCGACCATCCCAGCCAGTAGCCGACCATCTGCCACATGGCATCCAGCCCCAGGGACGCCGGCATCGTCGCATCACCGCGATAGTGGCAATCGAAGAACCAATGGCCCGGCGCGATGTCGAGCTCGCCGACGATATGGCCCTTGCCGAACTCGCCGCCGTCCAGGCTGATCTCCGTGATGCGGTCCATCATCAGCATCGGCGGCGCCGGCAATTGCGCATTGTCCGGGCCGAAATAGCCGCCCTCGCTCGATCTCAGCAGCTCGTCCCTGGTATAGGACGGTTGGGGCGTGTGAAAATCATGCGGGTTGGGCAAGACGACAAGTCCTCCGGGTGCGCGCAGTCGGGCGCCTCGAGACGGCGAGGGAGATGTCGTTCGTCAGGGCATAATGTCAAGCGCGGTGAGCCGCTTCGGCGTCACGCCACCCGGTTGTGCGTCTCGACCGCGAATTCCGGGTCGGCCTCGCAGATCACGCGGTTGCGGCCGTTCCGTTTGGCGGCGTAGAGACAGGCATCCGCCCGTTCGATCAGCGCATCGGTGTCGTCGCCCTGCTTGAGCATGGAGACGCCGACGGAGACGGTGACGCGGCCGAGGATTTCGCCGGTGGACTTCTTTTTCAATTCCTTGGCCATCACCGCGCGGCGGATGTGATCGGCCACCGTCAGAGCCTGGCGCAGCGCGGTGTTGGGCAGCACGACCGCGAATTCCTCACCGCCATAGCGCGCGGTAATGTCCTGGCCCTTGATGGTCTGCTTCAGGGACAGACCGACCAGCCGCAGCACCTGGTCGCCGGTGAGATGGCCGTAGGAATCGTTGAACGACTTGAAATGATCGATGTCGACCAGCAGCAGCGACAGCGGCTCGCCGGAGGCGAGCGCGCCTTGCACGGCCATGTCGATCATGCGATCGAAATATTTGCGGTTGCCGAGCCCCGTCAGCGGATCGGTCAGGCTCTCGGCGCGGATCGCCTCCAGGCTCTGCTGGAGGTTGCTGATCTCGCTCTTCGAGAGAGTCAGCCGGTCTTCCAGCGCCTTGTTGGTCTCGCGCATCTCGTTGGTGGAACGCAGCAGCGTCTCGACGATCGACTTGATCTGCTCGCGGCTCTTGGCCGATGACAGCTTTTCGGTCGCGCCCGACAGGCTGGCATCGTAGGAGCCGGTCATCCCAAGCGCGTGGCCGAGAACCTTCATCACGTCGTCGATCTCGCCGATGACGCGCGCGCCGACCTTGTCGATGCGGTCGGTGGTCTTGATGTGGGAGAGATAGGTCTCGTAGATCTGATCGAGATCGGCTTCGGTCAGCTTGCCGCCCCGCGCCAGCGTCTCGTTGATGATCTTGTTGAGCGGGGCGTTGTAGCCGGTGGCGTAGACGAACCAGATCTCGTAATTGCGGGGAATTGCCGTCTGCCGTAGCGATCGGATTTGACCGAGCGCTACCTCGGCGAACGCCATCGTGCGTTCGTGTTCGTCGAGCACCTTGACCACGGAACATACCCCACAACGATCGGCGCGCCGTCGACCGCAGCAATACTTAAATTATGTTCGTAGGCTAACGGACGATCGTGAACGCCCCGTAAATATACGTCCACGAATGCATCCGAAAAAGTGCGCGCCGGCTTTATTAAACCAAAGCCGGGCGCGCACCGCGCTTCAGGCACCGGCGGGGGAGCGAACCGGCCGCAGCAGAAAGGCCGGCAGATGCGAGTGGTCGCCCGGCTCGCTGTCGGCCTCGCGTTGACGGCGCGGCTCGGGACGGCCGATCGACGGCACATGCGACGGATTGGGCTGCTGGCGCGCACCGTCACGCGGCTCGGATGATGGCTTGGCTTCGCGCGGCGGCCTGGCTTCACGCGGAGGTCTTGCTTCACGCGAAGGCCTGGCCTCGCGCGCGGGCCTTGCTTCGGAAGCGGGCCTTGCCTCGGGAGCGGACCGTGCTTCGGCTGAAGGCTGTGCCTCGCCACGCGGTTCGCGCGGCTCGTGGCTGCGCTCGCGACCGCGCTGCGGCTTGCCGCGACCGCCGCGTGAACGTTCACGGCCGCGCTGCTCGCGCGGACGCTCGCTCGCATCGGAAGCATCGGCGCGGATTTCGAAATCGCCTTCGGCGCGCGGAATGGTCTGGCCGATCAGCTTCTCGATCGCCACCATCGACTTCTGGTCGAGCGGCGTGACGAGCGAGATCGCCATGCCGGACCGGCCTGCGCGACCGGTGCGGCCGACGCGGTGGACATAATCGTCGGGATGGTGGGGAACGTCGAAATTGAAGACGTGGCTGACCTCGGGGATGTCGAGGCCGCGGGCGGCGACGTCGGATGCGACCAGCAGGGGCAGCTCGCCCTTGCGGAACTGCTCGAGTGCCGCCGTGCGGGCCGACTGGTCCATGTCGCCGTGGAGCGCGCCGACGCTGAAGCCGTGCTTTTGCAGCGATTTGTGAACGACGGCGACCTCGCGTTTGCGATTGCAGAAGATGATCGCGTTCTGGAGATCCTTGGCCTCGCGCAGCAATCGGCGAAGCAGCTCGCGCTTCTCGTGCGCCTCGCGCCCGGCCGGGACCTGACACTGCGTAACGGTCACAGCGGTGGTGGCGGGCTTCGATACCTCGACCTTCTGCGGATTGTGCAGGAAGGTTTCGGTGATGCGGCGGATCTCCGGCGGCATGGTCGCCGTGAAGAACAGGGTCTGCCGCGTGAACGGGACCAGCTTGCAGACGCGCTCGATGTCGGGAATGAAGCCCATGTCCAGCATGCGGTCGGCTTCGTCGATGACGAGCAGCTCGACACCGGTGAGCAGCAGGCCGCCGCGCTCCGTGTGGTCGAGCAGGCGGCCGGGAGTGGCGATCAGGACATCGACGCCGCGCGTCAGCTTGGCATCCTGGTCGCCGAAGGAAACGCCGCCGATCAGGAGGGCGACGTTGAGTTTCTGGCCCGCGCCGTAGCGGTCGAAGTTTTCCTTCACCTGCGCCGCGAGTTCGCGGGTCGGCTCTAGGATCAGGGTGCGCGGCATGCGCGCCCGGGCGCGGCCCTTCTCGAGAATGGTGAGCATCGGCAGCACGAAGGCCGCGGTCTTGCCGGTGCCGGTCTGGGCGATGCCGAGCACGTCCTTGCGAGCGAGGACGTGAGGGATCGCCTGTTCCTGAATGGGGGTGGGGGTGGTGTAACCGGTGGCCGCCACTGCGGCGAGGACTTTTTCGGATAGTCCGAGATGGGTAAAAGACATTGAGCCTCTGGTCGAAACCGCCGTTCGGAATCGAGGGTAATAAGGCTGTCGCGTTCCACCCCGAAACGGCGCGCTCTCAAAGAAGCTGGGGGTGCTGACTCACGCGAACAAAGCGCCAGGCTCAGGAATCGCTCTTCGATCTGAGCCGCGTCGCCACGGAACATAGGCGGGAATCGGCCAAAGTCAATGGAGCAGGCGCGGGAAGGCCCTAAAAAACCTGAGGTTTTCGCCCAAATAGCGGGCGAGGCTGCAGTTTTCCGCCCAATCGTGCGATCGGCCGGTGCTGCCCAAACGTCGGCTAACGCCCCTCCGGCCCCTGCGCGCGGAAGTCGCCGGGGGCCATCCCGTAGGCGGCATTGAAGACCCGGTAATAGGTCGCGAGGCTGTCGAAGCCGCAGGAGGTCGCGATGTCGGCGATCAACCGGTCCGGGGCTTCGCGCATCAAGCGGCGGCTCTGGTTCAGGCGTTCGTCGGTCACGGTTTGCGAGAAACTCCTGGCGGCGCCTTCGAACAACATATGCAGGTGACGCACGGAGACGCCGAGCAGGTCGGCCACCATGGTCGGCGCCAGATTTGGGTCTTGCAGGTGACGCGCGATCAGGCGCCGTGCGTGCGAGAGCCGGGCGGTCCGCAGCGCGGCCTGCCCGAGGCGGCTGCCGGGCCGCACGATGCCGCGCTCGATCAGCGCCAGATGGGCTAAAGCCTCGACGAGGGAAGCGGCATCGGCGGCGCCGTCATCACCCGCGGCAACCTCGCCGAGATCGGCGAAGCAGGCGTCGAGCAGGGGCTTCAATCCGGGATCGTCGAACGTCCGAGGCGCAAGCTCGCGCATGCGCTTGTCCTGCGTGGAGAGGCCGCTCAAGGGAATCTTCAGGATCCGCAGGTGGAAGCCTCCCGCGCCCAGCGGTGCCGCGCGATAGGGCTGGTCGGTATGGCTGGTCGCGAAGCTGCCATTGGCGATCGTGAAGTCGCTGCCGCGCATGCCGCCGAACCAGGCGCCGCTGCCGAGCTGCTGATAGAGGCAGAGGCTGTCGCCCGGCGCGTCAGCGATGTCGGTCATGCTGCGCTCGACCGTGTAATGGGAGGCCTTTAGCTCGACCAGGCCGGCTCCGCCAAGCTGGCGCAGCGAGAATTCGCCGAAGAAGTTGGCGCGGCGTTCGCGCTCGAGTTCGACGGTAACACCGAACAGGCCCTTGGCGCGCACCTCGCGCCAAAAGTCGAAGCGGTCGTGCGGCTCGACCTCGTCGGTGCACCAACAATACACAGCGGCCCCCACTTCCAGCGGAATTGCCCACAAGAATTGACCGAGAAAAAGCAAATTCCGGTGGCATCTACCATAGCTGGACGACAGACCTGAGTCCTCAGGGCTGTTGAACCAGCGATGTGGCTGGGCCGACTATCACATCAACGACGCGGTTCCCATGAACCGCTGTTCGAGGGAACCGGCGTGGGGCCGTTCTTGAGGGATTTTCGATGACGCGTCGGCTTTTCAGAGTACTGGCAGCGCTTGGCCTCGCGGCGGGCCTCAGCGGTTTCGCGCTTCCCGCCTGTGCCGAGAAGCGCGTTGCGCTCGTCGTCGGCAACAATGACTACAGGAACGTTCCGAAGCTGCTCAAGGCGGTCAACGACGCGCGCACCATGGGCGATACGCTGAAGCAGCTCGGCTTCGCGGTGATGGTCGCCGAAAACCAGAGCCGGCAGCAATTTTCGGAGACGCTGCTCGCGTTCGATCGGACGATCGAGCCCGGCGACACCGCGTTCTTCTTCTATGCCGGCCACGGCTTCGAGATTGCTGGCCAGAACTATCTGCTGCCGACGGACGTGCCGGCGGCGACGGAAGGGCAGGAAGAGCTGGTGCGTGACGCCTCCATCCTGGCAGATCGCATCGTCGAGCGCCTCCAGAACAAGAAGGCGCGAACCTCGATCCTGGTGTTCGACGCCTGCCGCAACAACCCGTTCGAGCGCAAGGGTACCCGCGCCGTCTCCGGTGGTGGCGGGCTTGCCCCGATGGTGCAGCTGCCCGAAGGCGTGTTCTCGGTCTTCTCGGCCGGCCCGCGCCAGACCGCGCTCGACCGCCTCTCGAACGACGACGCCAATCCCAATTCAGTGTTCACGCGCACCTTCGCCAAGGAGCTGCTCCAGCCCGGCGAGAACCTGGTGCAAGTGGCGCAGCGTACGCGCCGTCTCGTCAGCGAGATGGCCGACACCGTCAAGCACAGGCAGGTGCCGGTCTATTTCGATCAGATGGTCGACGACGTCTTTCTCAGCGGCATCGCCAAGGATGCCGCCGCGCGCCCGGCCGACCCACCGGCGCAGAAGCTCGCGGCGCTGCCACCGGTCTCGGTGCCGCGCGTGCCGAAGGAGGAGACCACCAACGCGCCGATCGCGAGCTTCTCGCGCCACAATGGCGGCTGGAGCGTGGTGTTCTCCTTTGCCGATCCGACGCTCGGCGTTTCCTGGCGCATGGCCGGCAATGGCGATTTCCGCGAAACCGGCTTCATCGATACGCTCGACCCGCGTACGCGCAAGAGGATGCCGAACCCGTCGATCGAATTGCCGCCGGACGCGCAGGCCGGCACCATCGAGGTCCGCTATGTCGACCAGTCCGGTGACATGCAGGGCCCGTTCCCGATCAGGTTCGATCCCGAGGCCGCGCTGATCCGCGACCAGCGCAAGATCCTCGACATGACCGCGACGAGCTGGCTGTCATTCCGCGAGTTCAACGGGCTGCTGGTCTACTACACGCACCTCGTGTCCTATCGCTGCGCCATCCGCGAGGTGCGCATCGGCATCGACACCGCCGTTCCGAACCAGGTGTTGAAGATGCCGGGCTGCGACATGCGCGATCCCAGCGCGATCAGCGCCGGCATGCCGCTCTACATGAAGCTCGCGCCGGCAACGCAGTTCATCTCGGTGGAGCTGACCTATCGCGACGGCAGCGTGTCGGAGATCAAGAGCTTCCGCAGCGCGAACCGCAGCAACAACTGAGGTGTCGAGCAGGCCGCGTCCGCCGCAGCCATTCGCGGCGCTTCCTGATGAAGCGCTTGACGGCCTCGATCAAGGGCGGAGTCAGCGAGAAGAACGCGCCCATCGCGGTCGAGGCGATGACGCGGCGCAGCAGGAGCTGCTCCTACTCCTCGTACGGATAGCCGTTCTGCTCGATGCGCACCGGCGCAAGCGGCGGCCTGCGCGGTGCGATCATGATCAAGACGAAAAGCACGTTGATCAGGATCCAGACGCCGAGCAGTATGAGGATTGTCTGCACTGCAATTTCCTCAATGAGTCGGAATTGGCGGCAAGGCTAACGGCCATTCACAACTGCGGCAAATGAATCTTGCTTGCTGCACCGCACAGAAAGCTTACCTCTCGAATGAGGACCCGGCCGTGAAACCCGATACGTCGCAGCATCCCCAAGGCGCCTCGCTGAAAGTGCGGTGTTGCATCGTGGGCGGCGGACCGGCGGGCATGATGCTCGGCTATCTCCTGGGGCGCGCCGGCATCGATGTCGTGGTGCTGGAGAAGCATGCGGATTTCTTCCGCGACTTCCGCGGCGACACCGTGCATCCCTCGACGCTCCAGGTGATGGACGAGCTCGGCCTGATCGACGGATTCCTGAAGCTGCCGCATCAGCGCTTGCAGAAGATGGACGGCCTGTTCGGCGGTACCCCCGTTCGCATCGCCGATCTCAGCCGCCTCCGCACCAAGTACCCCTTCATCGCCTTCATGCCGCAATGGGATTTCCTGAATTTCCTGCGCGAGGCCGGCCAGCGTTTCGCCTCGCTGAAGGTGATGATGAACACCGAGGCGGTCGATCTGATCCGCCACGGCGAGACCATCGCCGGCGTGCAGGCGAAGACGCCTGACGGCATCGTGGACATCGAAGCCGATCTCACCATCGCCTGTGACGGCCGGCATTCGACCGTGCGCCAGCATTCCGGCCTCGAGGTCGAGGAGATCGGCGCGCCAATGGACGTGCTGTGGTTCCGCGTCGGACGCAAGGCGAACGAAACCGAGAACCTGTTCGCGCGCGTCGAGCCCGGCAAGATGATGATCACCTTCGACCGCGGTGACTACTGGCAGTGCGCCTATGTCATCGCCAAGGGACAATACAACGCGGTGAAGGCGAGGGGATTGCAGGCGCTGCTCGACGACGTCGTCCGCATGGCGCCGATCCTGAAGGGCGGCATTGCCGATGTGAAGAGTTTCGACGACGTCAAGCTGCTCACCGTCGCGATCAACCGCCTGCCGCGCTGGACGCGGCCGGGCCTGCTTCTCATCGGCGACGCCGCACATGCGATGTCGCCGGTCGGCGGCGTCGGCGTCAATCTCGCCGTGCAGGATGCGGTCGCGACCGCAAACCTGCTGGCGGACAAGCTGCAGCGCGGCTGCCCGTCGGAGAACGAACTCGATGCCGTGCGCCGTCGCCGCGAATTCCCGGTGAAGATGACGCAGCGAATGCAGATGGTCGTGCAGAACAACATCATCAGCGGCGCCTTGCAGGGCGGCGACCGGCCGCTGAAGGTGCCGCTGGTCCTGCGCCTCATCACCGCGCTGCCGTGGCTCCAGGGCATTCCGGCGCGCCTGCTCGCCCTTGGCGTCCGGCCCGAGCACGTGCAGTCGAAGGCTGCGTCGGCATCGTAGCGCAAGGACTCGGTAGGGATAACGCGGTGTTAAATCGCGCTCGACGCGTTGCCTGCGTGCAACAGCGCAAACGGATTGAAGGCGCGCTGCTTGCCGATCCGACATCTTAACTGTCTTGATTCAAATTTGAGTAAGACCTGCGTGTGAGCGTGCACCCATCAAAGGACACGGGGTGTACCATGCGTAACAAGTTGATTGCCGCCTTCGCCTGCACGACCGCTCTGGTTTCGACCGGCGCCGCTTCCGCCGCCGATCTCGGTGCACGGCCCTACACAAAGGCGCCGGCCTATATGGAGTCGATGTTCAACTGGACCGGCTTCTATGTCGGCGGCCACATCGGCGGCGCATGGACCAACGAGCAGTTCATCAACAACGGGACCGGTGCGCCGTTCGGCGATCTGACCCCGGGCCAGGGCTACCGTCAGCGCAACTCCGGCATCCTGGGCGGCGCCCAGATCGGCTACAATTGGCAGGCCAACAACTACGTGTTCGGTATGGAAGGCACGATCTCGGGCCTCGACAACAAGGGCTCGTTCTTGAACACCGCGTTCGGCGCGGGTGACGACGTGTTCTCCTGGCGCGCCAATGTGCTTGCGACCGTCGTCGGTCGTGCGGGCTTCGCCGTGCAGAACAACCTGTTCTACATCAAGGGCGGCTATGCCGGCGTGAACAACCGTCTGTCGGTCACCGATACCGTCGGCGTGGCCACTGGTTCTGGCGGCCAGACCCATTGGGCCAACGGCTGGACCATCGGTGCCGGCTGGGAATACGGCATCACCCGCAACTGGATCGTCGGCCTCGAGTACAATTACGCGGCCTTCGCCAGCCAGACCTATCAACTTGGCGGCACGTCGGGCAATTACAGCTTCGATGCCAAGCCGCGCGACCTCCAGTGGGCCGTCGTGCGCGCCAGCTACAAGTTCGACGCGCCTGTCATCGCCCGCTACTGAGTGGGTCAACGAACGACCAAGCAGCCATAAAAGACGATCACTGCCCAAATTTTAAAGCCCCGGCATTGTCCGGGGCTTCTTTTTTGTGTGCAGATTTATTCGTGTACGCCTATGCCATCACCGAGAACCCGCCGTCGACGGGGATCGCGGTGCCGGTGACGAAGTTGGAGGCGGACGAGGCAAGGAACACCGTGATGCCGGCGAAGTCGTCGATGTCGCCCCACCGCCCCGCAGGCGTGCGTGCCAGCACCCGCTCGTGCAATCCTGATACCTGCTGCCGCGCACCGCGGGTCAGGTCGGTGTCGATCCAGCCCGGCAGGATGGCATTGACCTGGATGTTGTCGGGCGCCCACGCATTGGCGCAGGCGCGCGTATACTGAACGATGCCGCCCTTGCTCGCCGCATAGGCCGTTGCGAAGCTCGCGCCGAAGATCGACATCATCGAGCCGATGTTGATCACCTTGCCGTTGCCGGACGCCTTCAGCGCCGGATAGGCCAGCTTCGAGCACAGGAAGGCGCTGGTGAGGTTGGTGTTGATCACCGTATTCCACTCGTCGAGCTCGAGCTCGTGCGGCGGCTTGCGGATGCTCATGCCGGCATTGTTGATGAGGATGTCGATGCGGCCGAGATCACCGACGACACGCTCGACCATTGCGGCGATGGCCGCCTTGTCGGTGACGTCGGTGGGAACACTGATCGCCTTCACGCCGCGTTGGCTGAGATCGGCAACGGCGGCGGCGGATTTGGTTTCGTTGCGTCCGACCACGGCGATGTTGGCGCCGGCGTCGGCGAGGCCACGGGCCATGCCGAGCCCGATGCCACCATTGCCTCCCGTGACGATCGCAACCTTGCCGCGGAGATCGAACCGACTGGATGTCATGCTGCTATTCCCTGGTTTCTTCTATTGGTTGCTCTGCCAGATCAGCACCAGCCCGAAGCCGGCCATGGCTGCGCCATAGCCGGCCCATTGCAACTGGTTGACCATGAAGCTCGATCGCGGCCACGCAACGGTGCCCGTGCCCTGTCCGATCCAGAGCAGCCCGACGGCAAGGGCAAACAGGCCTGCGATCAGCAGGAATCTGCGCATGCATTCCTCCCCATTGGTCTGCTTCTGTCGTGACACGCGGTCCGTCAATGACGTCTGCGCTCACGAAAGCTTGGCCTACACAGTAGCGGGCTTCGATGGGGATACAATGGTTAGGGACGAGGACCGAGGCGAGCGTTCGGATTGCCGAAGGCCGGCTTGGGCTCTTCATCACCCCAAACGAAAAAGCCCCGGACGATGCCGGGGCTTTGACGTCTGAACTTGCGTTCGGATCAGTACTTCGCGACGACCGGACCGGTCCAGTTGAAGCGGTAGACCAGCGAGGTGGAGATCGTCTGGTTCCAGCTGTTGGCGCGGATGCTGTTGATGCCGGTCGGCAGGTTGGTGGCGTCGGAGATCTCGTCCCGGGTCTTCGCACCGTAGAAGGCCGAACGATACTCGGTCTTCATGAACCAGCCGGGTGACTGGATGCCGAAGATGTTCAGGTTGTTCTCGACACCGCCGCCGATGAACCAGCCGTTGCGGTTATAGCCGTTGAGATGCACGCCAGATGCAACGCCGCCCAGGTTCGTGAAGTTCGTGCTGCCGAAATGGGCGCCCGAGTAACCGCCGTTGACATAGGAGAGAACATTCGGGGCAACCAGCCAGCCGAGGCGCACACCGGCGGCCCAGGAGTCTTCCAGCTTCTGCTTGCCGGTGAGGCCCAGGATCGGATCCTGAACGGTGCCGCTGATGCTGCCGAACTGGCCATCGGCGAACACGCCGGCAACCCAGGTGCCGCTGAACTGCCAGTCGTAGCCGAGACCGACGGTGCCGAACCAGCCCGAAGCGCCCTGGCGCTGTGCGATCGTCAGGGGCAGGCCCGTCGGGGTCGAAAGAATGGTCTGGTCAGAGGCCGAGATGCCGCCGCCGGCGCCGCCGAAGAGGTAGAAGCCGGTCCAGCTGGCGACGGGAGCTGCCATCGGGGCCTTCACGTAGGGACGGGCGCCAAGGTCAGCGGCCGAGGCCGAACCGGTCATCGCGGCAACCGCGGTCAGTGCGAGCAAAATCTTCTTCATCTTAAAATCCCCAAGCTTTGGTCTGTCTGGCAGGCGCGAGCGCACTGAAGTCCGTGTGATCTGATGTTCCGGACTATACCTGCTTCTCTCCGAAATGCTGTTGCAGAGCAGGCACAGTCGCCGGGAAACGCCGCACGGCGGGGATTCTGAGCGTCGTTGTCGAAATATACAATATGCCTGCATTATCAATGCGTTATTCAGAATTTTGCGATCTGTGTTTTGGTAGCTTCTCGTTAGCAAATCCGGCTTTGTCCGATATGGAGGCAATCCTGCATCAGCCTGGCTGGGTGAGTCGTTGGCCGAGTCGCGATGCGACGAGGCCGGAATCAGCGAAGTCGAGGCCGACCGTTGGCCGGGTGGTCGGGCAAGATCGGCGGGCAGGATCGGCGGGGAAAGAGCGGTTGTCGTCCCAAAAACAAAAGAGCCCCGGGCTTCATGCCGGGGCTCAGGATGGGATACGACCGGGCAGCGCCTGCGGATCAGACGTCCAGCAAATCGTCATTGGCGAATTCGGCCTTGTCCGAGATGAACGCGAAGCGCGCTTCGGCCTTGGTGCCCATCAGGCGCTCCACCGAATCCGCCGTGGTGTCGCGGTCGTCGGCGAGCAGAACCACTTTCAGCATGGTCCGCTTGGCCGGATCCATGGTGGTTTCCTTGAGCTGCGCCGGCATCATTTCGCCGAGGCCTTTGAAGCGATTGACCTCGACCTTGGCGTTGGCGTTGAACTCGCTCTTGATCAGCGCTGCCTTGTGCGCGTCATCGCGGGCGTAGACAGACTTCGTGCCGTTGGTCAGCTTGTAGAGCGGCGGCACTGCGAGGAAGAGGTGGCCCTGGTCGATCAGCGGGCGCATCTGGCGGTAGAAGAAGGTGATCAGCAGCGAAGCGATGTGGGCACCGTCGACATCGGCGTCGGTCATGATGATGATGCGCTGATAGCGCAGATCCTCCTCGCGATACTGCGCGAGCATGCCGCAGCCGATCGCCTGCACGAGGTCGGCGAGCTGCGTGTTCGCCGTCAACTTGTCCTTGCCGGCGGACGCGACGTTGAGGATCTTGCCGCGCAGCGGCAGCACGGCCTGGGTCTTGCGGTCGCGCGCCTGCTTGGCGCTGCCGCCGGCCGAGTCTCCCTCGACGATGAAGAGTTCCGAGCCGTCCAGGCCGGCATCGCTGCAATCGGCGAGCTTCCCGGGCAGGCGCAGCTTCTTGCCGGCCGTCTTGCGCGCGGTCTCCTTCTCTTGCCGGCGGCGCAGCCGCTCCTCGGCGCGGTCGATCACGAAGTCGAGCAGCCTGTTGGCCTGGTTCGGGTTGCCCGACAGCCAATGGTCGAACGGGTCCTTCATCGCCTGTTCGACGATGCGCTGCGCTTCGGCGGTGGCGAGACGGTCCTTGGTCTGGCCCTGGAATTCAGGTTCGCGCACGAACACCGAGAGCATCACGGCAGCACCCACCATCACGTCTTCAGACGTAATGGACGACGCGCGCTTGCCTTGGCCGACGCGCTCGGCGTGATCCTTCAGACCGCGCAACAGCGCGCTGCGCAGGCCGGATTCGTGCGTGCCGCCGTCGGGCGTCGGCACGGTGTTGGTGTAGGAAGACAGGAAGCCGTCGGCATCCGCGGTCCAGGCAACGGCCCATTCGCAGGCGCCATGCGCGCCGTTGCGGCCCGACTTGCCGGAGAATATGTCGGGATGCACCAGCGTGTCGGCATGAATCGCGGCCGCCAGATAATCCTTGAGGCCGCCAGGAAAGTGGAACGTGGCCTCCGCCGGCACGTCGTCGACGCCCTTGAGCAGTTCGGGCGCGCAATTCCAGCGGATCTCGACACCACCGAACAGATACGCCTTCGAACGCGTCATCTTGAACAGGCGCTGCGGCTTGAACACGGCCTTGGCACCGAAGATGTCGGTGTCCGGCTTGAAGCGCACGCGAGTTCCGCGGCGGTTGTTGATCTTGCCGAGATCCTCGAGCTTGCCCTTCGGGTGCCCGCGCTCGAACGTCATGCGGTAGAGTTTCTGGCTGCGCGCGACCTCGACCTCGAGCAGCGAGGAGAGGGCGTTCACCACGGATATGCCGACGCCGTGCAGGCCGCCCGAGGTCTCGTAGACCTTGGAGTCGAACTTGCCGCCCGAGTGCAGTGTGCACATGATGACTTCGAGCGCCGACTTCTTCGGGAATTTTGGATGCGGATCGATCGGGATGCCGCGGCCGTTGTCTGTGACGGTCAAAAAGCCGTCCGCGCTCAACTCGACTCCGATGAAGGTCGCATGCCCCGCCAGCGCCTCGTCCATCGAGTTGTCGATGACCTCGGCGAAGAGGTGATGCAGCGCCTTCTCGTCGGTGCCGCCGATATACATGCCGGGCCGGCGGCGCACCGGTTCCAGACCTTCGAGCACCTCGATGTCGGCGGCAGTGTAGTCGGCCTCGGCGCCGCCCGCGCGCGGGGCTGCCTTGCCGGGACGAGGCTTCGGCTCATCGCCGCCGAAAAAATCGTCTTTTGCTTTGGGTTTCAACTGCTTGGACATATATCTTTATGCGTTTTGAGGGCCGCATGAGCGGCGAATCGGTTGGCGCGACTATGCCACTTCTCGCCTGGAAAGGTTATCGCAGGGCGGGTCGGGCGGTGTGGTTGGGAGCCAATCCCGGCGATTTTACGCCGCAGCCCTATCAAATCCCGGCAATTTGACGGTCCGGTCCAGCCTGGACCGGACTTTGTGACTTGATGTCACACAAGTCCTTGGCTTACCAGTCCTTTTCATCGAGCAGCACCTTCGGGCAGGGCGGAAAGGCTATTTTTGAATGGAGCAGTTTGCGCACGGGCTCGCTGATTTCGTGCGCGCTCACCAGACATGGGCAGCTCCCATCGTGTTCATGCTCGCCTTCGGGGAGTCGCTTGCCTTCATCTCGCTGCTGATCCCGGCTTGGGGCGCGTTGGTCGCGATCGGCGCGCTGATCGGCGCGAGTGGCATCAGCTTCTATCCGGTCTGGATCGCTGGCGGCATCGGCGCGGCGCTGGGCGACTGGGTCTCGTATTGGTTCGGCTATCGCTACAAGGAGAAGGTCGCCCAGATGTGGCCGCTCTCGCGCTATCCGGAACTCCTGCCCAGGGGTGAGGCTTTCGTGCGCAGCTGGGGCGTGCCGAGCATCTTCATCGGCCGCTTCTTCGGCCCCTTGCGTGCCTCCGTGCCGCTTGCGGCCGGCATTTTCGAGATGCCCTATTGGAGCTTCCAGGCCGCCAATTTCGTCTCGGCGCTGATCTGGTCGGCGGCGCTGCTGCTGTTCGGAGACGTGATCGCGAAGATCATGGAATGGATCTGGCGGGTGGTGTGACGTCCGAACCTTGACGCGAACCGCAACTGGCCCTATAGCCCCGCGCCATGATCAACGCCGCGACCATTTTGTTCGCCCGTCGCCGCCGCCGCAGCTTTGCGGTTTGGGCGGTCGATCGCGTTTGAGATCATCGTCTTTGCCGCTGGATCCGATCCGCGGCATTCTCTCTCCTGTCAGTGCGATCTGATCCGGCGGCCACCAAGGAGGCCAGCAGGAGACTACGATGTACACGCCACCCTTTTTCAAGCAGGACCGCGCCGCGAGCCTGAAATTCGCCGACACGCGCGGCTTCGGCACCATGTGCGCGTTCGACGGCCACAAGCCGGTCGCCTCGCCGCTGCCGTTCTATTTGACCTATGCCGCGGACGGCACGCCGCAGGCTGCCTTTCATGTCGCCCGTCACAATCCGCTGCTAAAGCTTGCGGACGGGACGACCTCCTGGCTGCTCGCGGTCAACGGTCCCGATGCCTACGTGTCGCCGGACTGGTACGTCTCGCCGGATCAGGTGCCGACCTGGCTGTACCAGTCGGTCCATCTGACCGGGCCGGTGCGGTTGTTGTCGGATGGTGAACTGGCCGAGCAAATCGATACGCTCAGCGACAAGTTCGAGAGCTGGCTGTTGCCGAAGAAGCCGTGGACGTCGGCCAAGATGACGGCCGGGCGGCTCGAGGCGCTGAAGAAGGCGATCGTGGGTCTGGTCATGACGGTTGAGGAGGTCGAAGCCAGCTTCAAGCTCAACCAGCACAAGTCCGACGCCGACTATACGGCGATCGCCAATGCGCTTGGCGCGCAAGCCCATGCCGACGCCAGGGAGATCGCGCAACTGATGCAGGACGTAAGGCCGGAGGCCTTCGCATCCGAAACCAACATGCTCGAAAGGAGCGCGCCATGACCTTTTCTGAAGCCAGCCTCGTTGACACCAAAAATGCCCCGAAGACGGGCGCTGCGACAAAGCCCGCCACGGTCTTCGTCGACGGCGGCTCCGGCACCACCGGGCTCGGCATCAACGAGCGGCTGAAGCTGCAGAGCGACGTGGTCGTGAAGACGATTGCCGACGACAAGCGCAAGGATCCCGCAGCCAAGAAGGCGCTGATGGAGGAGGTTGATCTCGTCATCCTCTGCCTGCCGGACGATGCTGCCAGGGAAACGGTTGCGCTCATCGACAGCATGGGGCCGTCGGGCCCGAAGGTGCTGGATGCCTCGACCGCGTACCGGGTCGCGCCCGACTGGGCCTATGGCTTTCCGGAACTGACGCCGGATCAGGCCGGCAAGATCAAGGCTGCGAAGAAGGTCTCCAATCCCGGCTGCTATCCGACCGGCGCGATCGCGCTGCTGCGACCGATCGTCGATGCCGGCCTGCTGCCGGCGGACTATCCCGTCAACGTCAATGCGGTGAGCGGCTATTCCGGCGGCGGCAAGTCCATGATCGCGAGTTTCGAGGACGGCAGCGCGCCGTCCTTCGAACTCTACGGCCTCGGCTTCGAGCACAAGCATCTGCCGGAGATGCAGCTCTATTCGAACCTGGCGCGGCGGCCGATCTTCATCCCGTCGGTCGGCAACTACCGGCAGGGCATGCTGGTGTCGGTGCCGCTCCAGCTCGACTCGCTGCCCGGCAAGCCCAGCGGCGCCGATCTCCAGGCGGCGCTGGCAAAGCGTTACGCCGGCTCGAAATACGTCTCGGCGATGCCGTTGCAGAACGAGGCGACCAAGGGCGGCAAGCTCGAGCCGGAAGCGCTCAACGAGACCAACATGCTCGAGCTCTACGTCTTCGCCAGCGACAAATACCACCAGGCGGTGCTGGTCGCCCGGCTCGACAATCTCGGCAAGGGCGCGTCCGGCGCGGCCGTGCAGAACATGCGGCTGATGCTGGGTCTTGCCGACGAGTAGCCGATGAGCGTTGCCCGCGAGACCAGTCACGAAGCGACGCTGCAACTTTCTACTCCGGCAAGACGATCCAGCGACGCCTGAAAGGAACGTGTGATGAGTTCGAAGAAAATCGGCATTCTCGGCGCCTCCGGTTACACCGGGGCCGATGCGGTGCGCCTGCTGGCGCGGCATCCGAATGCGGAAATCACGGCACTCACCGCCAACACCCACGCCGGCAAGGCCATGAGCGAGGTGTTTCCGCATTTCTTCATGCTGGATTTGCCCCAACTCGTGGAATGGGAAAAGGTCGACTGGACCAAGCTCGACGCGGTGTTCTGCGGGCTGCCGCACGGCACCACGCAGCAGATCATCGCGGCCGTGCTGAAGGCCAACCCGAAGATCAAGGTCCTCGACATGTCCGCCGATTTCCGGCTGCGCGACAAGGAAACCTACGCCCATTGGTACGGTCACGAACATCAGGCGCTCGAGCTGCAGGGCGAAGCCGTCTACGGCCTGACCGAATTCTATCGGGAGAAGATTACCGCGGCGCGGCTGGTCGCCTGTCCCGGCTGCTATCCCACGGCAGCGCTGTTGGCGCTGGTGCCGCTGGCGAAAGCAAAACTGATCGACGTCGATGACATCCTGATCGACGCCAAATCAGGCGTCACCGGTGCCGGACGCGGCCTGAAGCAGAACACGCTGTTCAGCGAGGCGGGCGAGGGGATTTCGCCGTATTCGGTCGGCACGCACCGGCATGCGCCGGAGATCGAACAAGAGATCGGCGTCGCGGCGGGCGCGAGCGTGACCGTCAATTTCACGCCGCATCTCATACCGATGTCGCGGGGCGAACTCTGCACGTCCTACGTCAAGCTCGACGGCGCGACGCCGGACGATTTGCGGGCCGCGCTCGAGCAAGCCTACGCAAACGAGCCCTTCGTGCATGTCGTCAAGAAGGGCGTGCTGCCGCAGACCCAGAACGTACGCGGTTCGAACTATGTCCAGATCGGAGTCATCGCCGACCGGATCAAGAACCGCGCCATCGTGATTTCGGTGCTCGATAATCTGGTGAAGGGCTCGGCCGGTCAGGCGATCCAGAACATGAACCTGATGTTCGGATTTCCCGAGATCGCTGGATTGGAGCAGATCGCGCTGTTTCCCTGATCGGAGTGGTCGCCGTGGACGAAGGGACTCTGCAATTCTATCGGAGCAACGCCCGGTCCTATGCGGACTGGGCGAAGGCGCCTTCGACGCGGCTGCGCTGCTTTCTCGCTCTGCTGCCGTCCGGCGGCTCGATCCTCGAGCTCGGCTGTGGCGCCGGCAATCATTCGGCGGTGATGCTGGCCGAGGGTTTTTCGGTGCGCGCCACCGACGGCTCGCCTGAAATGGCCGAGATCGCGTCGCAGCGGCTCGGTCATGCCGTCGAGGCGATGCGATTCGACCAGCTTGACGCGCACGAGGCCTATGACGGCGTCTGGGCCAGCGCCTGTCTCCTGCACGTACCGCGCGACGAGCTCGCCGGCATCCTGGCGCGGATTCATCGCGCGCTCAGGCCGTCAGGCGTGTTCTATGCCAGCTACAAGATGGGCGAGGGCGACGGCCGGGACAGCCTCGGGCGTTACTACAATTATGCGTCGCCAGAATGGCTCGAGGCGACCTACGCCAGCGCGGGTCCATGGATCACGCTGTCGTCGGACAGGAACGTGATCCGGAGCTTTGACGAGACGCCGGCGAACATGCTGCATCTCGTCGTTCGCAAGGCCTGATCTAAAACGACGAGGATCTCAAACCACCTTGAAGATCACGACGGCCAGCTCGATGAAGCCCACCGCCGCGGTCGAGTGAGACCGTGTATGTCCGTGGCCTTGGCCTCACCGAAGCGGCTTCGGCCGCGCAGGCGCGACCAGCCCGGGCATGACGGCTGCGAGGGCGCCTTCTCAGTACTTCGCGATGATCGGGCCGCCGAATTTGTAGTTGATGCGGGCGGTGATCAAATCGACGTCCTGGCCGATGCGGTCGGTGCGTGAGAACGTGCCGACCGGCGTCAGCGCGCCGTTGGAAGTGAGCGTGACGTCGTGGCGGCCCATGAACAGATGGTCGTATTCGAGGCCGACCGACCAGTTCGGGGCGAAGCCGTATTCGATGCCGACGCCGACCGTACCGCCCCAGCGGGTGTCGTCGGCACCGTCGAACTCGGCTCCGGCCAGACCGCCCGTTCCGATGCCGCGGTAGCGGTTGCGGGTGACGGCGGCGCCGCCCTTCACGTAAAGCAGTGCGTTATTCCAGGCGTAGCCGACCTGGCCGGTGAACAGGCCGAAAGCATCGACACGGGTGCGGTTCGCGACGCCGGCCACGGCGCTGGCGTTCCGGCCGGAGAGATCCGCCCAGTCGCCCTGCGCTTCAAGGCCGAACACGAAGGCGCTGCTCTGCCAGCGATATCCGATCTGGCCGCCGGCGACGGCGCCCGTCGCGTCATGGCAGCCTTCCGCAACGCCGGCGGCAAAACCAACCGTCTGGTCCCAGCAATTGCGTGACGAGCCATAGCCGCCGTTGGCGCCAATGTAGAAGCCGCTCCAATCATAGATCGCCGCGATCATCGGCGGCGCCTTGGTGTAGGGACGTGCGGCGAGATCGGCGGCACTGGCCTGGGTGGTGACGGCTGCGAGCGAGAGTCCGGCGAGCGCGGATGCAATCTTCCAATTCATATCTGCCCCGAATCATCAATGCGATGACCAAATATACCTGTGGATAGACGACCCTTCGCGTCAGCCCACGGAAGGCATTCCTATTTTTGTCGCACTGTCATCCTTCGGCAACACCAGCAGCCGAGGCAGGCTTTCGAGGATTTTACCCCTTTGTTGCAGCCGCTAAGCCATCGGAGCTGCGATCAAACCACCTTGAAGATCGCGACGGCCAGCACGGCCTGCGCGATGAAGCCGACGGTGAAGGCCAGGGTGCGGAAGACGGGGATGCCCATCGCATAGACGATCAGATGCGCGACGCGCGACCAGAAATAGACGGCGCAGGCAAGCACCGTCCATTTCGAGGAATAGTCGATCGCGTTCAGGATCAGCACCAGCGGCGCGAACAGCACGAGGTTCTCGACGGCGTTGTCATGCGCGAACATGAGGCGGTTCGCCCATTCCGACTGCGGCTTGTCGGTGCGCGAGGGATTGGCCATCGCGCCACCGAGACCGCGAATCTGGCAGCGGTTGATGGTGTAGGGAATCCAGAGGATTCCGGTCAGGACCACCGTCAGTGTCAGCCAGAACAATTCACGCGTCATAACCCGGTCCCCTCATCAATTTCTGCCGCAGGCGTGGAGCTTATACGAAAGCGCGGAAGATTCTGCTATGCGCGAACCCTGACATAGCTGCCGGGCGCGTCCTCGATCGGGGGAAACGCATCGCTGCCGACCGTGCGGGCCGGGACTTCCTCGGGATCGAGCGCGCCCAGCCATTGCCGCCAGTCCGGCCACCACGAGCCCTTGTGCTCGACCGCGCCTTTCATCCACTCGGCGACGTTGGCGGACTTGACGTTGTCGTTGGTCCAGTACTGGTATTTGTTCGAGGCGGGCGGATTGACCACGCCGGCGATGTGGCCCGAGCCGGACAGCACGTATTTCACCGGGCCGCCGAAGAACTGGGAGCCGTACAGCACCGATTCCGCCGGCGCGATATGGTCCTCGCGGGTTGCTAGATTGTAGATCGGTACCATGACCTTGGAGAGATCGAGCAAGGTGTTGTCCAGCACCAACGTGCCGGTCGAGAGCCGGTTCTCAAGATAGCAATTGCGCAGATAGTACGAATGGTTCGACGCGGTCATGCGCGTCGCGTCGGAATTCCAGTGCAGCAGGTCGAACGCGCTCGGCTGCTGGCCCTTGAGGTAATTGCTGACGACATAGGACCAGATCAAATCGTTGGAGCGCAGCATGTTGAAGGCCATCGCCATCTTCGAGCCTTCGAGCACGCCCGCCGCCTTCATGTCCTGCTCGAGGGATGCGATCTGCTCCTCGTCGACGAACACGAGCAAATCACCGGCATGGGTGAAGTCGACCTGTGCCGCGAAGAACGTCGCGGACGCCACGCGCTGGCGGCGCTTCTCGGCGAGCCAGGCCAGCGTGGTCGCGAGCATGGTGCCGCCGACGCAATAGCCGGCGGTGTGCACTTTCATCTCGCCGGTGACCTTCTCGATCACGTCCATCGCCGTGAGCGGGCCTTCCTTCATGTAGTCTTCCCAGCTCTTGGCACCTAGCCGCTTGTCGGGATTGACCCATGAGATCACGAACACGGTGATGCCCTGATCGACGCACCACTTGATGTAGGATTTCTCCGGCTTGAGGTCGAGGATGTAGAACTTGTTGATCCAGGGCGGGATGATCAGGAGCGGCGTGCGCAGCACGTTCTCCGTCGCCGGCGCATACTGGATCAGCTGCATCATCTCGTTCTGGTAGATCACCTTGCCCGGCGTCGTCGCCATGTTCACGCCGACGACGAGATTGTCAGGATCGGATTGACGGATCTTCAGCGTGCCCTTGCCGGCGGCGATGTCCTCGGCCAGCATCTTCAGCCCGCGCGCGAGATTTTCGCCGCTGCTGGCCACCGTCGCGCGCAGCACTTCCGGGTTGGTCAGCACGAAGTTGGAGGGCGACATCGCGTTGGTGAGCTGCTGGACGTAGAACTCGGCCTTGCGGCGGGTCTGCGGATCGAGCCCCTCGGCGTCCCGCACAAGCTCCTGCGCAAATTTGGTCGTGAGCAGGTAAAGCTGCATCATGAAATCGAAGAACTGGTTCGACTTCCATTCCGGATCGGCAAAGCGCTTGTCGCGCGGCGACGGCGCGATCGCGGGCGGTGCGTCCTGACCGGCCATGCGGCGCGCCGCCGAGCCCCAGAGGTCGAGATAGTCCTTGGCGAGCTTGGTCTGGAGCTCGGAGGACCGCGACGTATCAGACAGCCAGTATTCGGCGACGGCGGTGAAAGTCTTGACGACCTCCGCAAGCTCGGCCGGCGGCCGATCCTGCACCTCGCCGCTCTCGCGCGGCTTCAGGTACGCGGCGAGCGCCTTGCCGCCGCTTTCCATCGCCCGCGCGACATTCATCGCGAAGGCTTCCGCATCGAACTTCGTCTCGGGTTTGGGCGTATCGGTGGTGGCCATGCTCATGAGCAGAACAGTAACGATTCATTCCGTATTCGTCACCGCGAAGCTCGCATGTTTGGCGTTAAACACTCTCGAAGATGTGTTGCAGTGCGACAAATTTTCTTGGTTCCGTCACAATCGAGCCGCACCGCTCGGCTTGGTAGTCCCGGGGTTGTTTTCTCGCTCGCACCGTTTGGGCAGCAATGGTTTGAGCTTGGGCGCGGATTTGGGTAAGATTGCCCCGGGGCCGTGCTTTGGTACGAAGTGGGGATTTCCCTAGTGTTGGCGTTGAGGGACCTGCAAAAGTCGCGGCGGATCCGTGGCGCGCTGCTGATGGCGGCGCTGGCCTTGGGCGGCTGCTCGAGCCAGCTTGCGGATATGACGCCTTCCGATGCGCAAGCGCATCCCAGGGAGGCCGGTAGCTATCTGCCGGTGCACGATCTGCCGCCGGATCGCGATCAGGCGGTCATGCCGCCGGACCAACGGGCCAAGATCGAGGCCGAACTTGCTGCCGCGCGCGACCGCCAAGCGGTTGCCACCAAGGATGCGAAATAGCGCGCTGCAAGGTAATCGCTGGCGCCTCCGCCTCGCCGTGCTAAAAGACCTTAGTTCAGCCGAGAGTCAGGGCGAACGACTTCAGTCAACGTCGGCGATAATTGCTCTAAGTATTTGATCTTGAGTAATTTTCGCGAAGGATGCGGGCGCCTGCCGCTTGGTCTTTATGGCCTGTCGATTCTGTCCTGACCGGTTGCCCGGAGCCGAGAGAGCCATGGAAGAATTTTACCGCATCCGCCGTCTTCCGCCTTACGTGTTCGAACAGGTCAACCGGGCCAAGGCAGCCGCGCGGAATGCCGGCGCCGACATCATCGACCTCGGCATGGGCAATCCGGACCTGCCGGCGCCGGCGCATGTGCTGGAGAAGCTGAAGGAGACGCTGGGCAAGCCGCGCACCGACCGCTACTCGGCCTCCCGCGGCATCCCCGGACTGCGCCGGGCCCAGGCCGGCTACTACGCCCGCCGTTTCGGCGTGAAGCTCAATCCCGACACCCAGGTGGTGGCGACGCTCGGCTCCAAGGAGGGGTTTGCCAACGTGGCGCAGGCGATCACCGCGCCCGGCGACGTCATCCTTTGTCCCAATCCGAGCTACCCGATTCACGCCTTCGGCTTCTTGATGGCTGGCGGCGTGATCCGCTCGGTGCCCTCGGAGCCGACGCCGCAATTCTTCGAGGCGGTCGAGCGGGCGATCGTGCATTCGATCCCGAAGCCGCTGGCGCTCGTCGTCTGCTATCCTTCGAACCCGACCGCCTATGTCGCGAGCCTCGATTTCTACAAGGACCTGGTCGCGTTCGCGAAGAAGCACGAGATCCTGATCCTGTCCGATCTCGCTTATGCCGAGGTTTATTTCGACGAAAGCAACCCGCCGCCCTCGGTGCTCCAGGTGCCGGGCGCGATGGACGTCGCCGTCGAGTTCACCTCGATGTCGAAGACCTATTCGATGGCTGGCTGGCGCATGGGCTTTGCGGTCGGCAACGAGCGCGTGATTGCGGCACTCGGCCGTGTCAAATCCTATCTCGACTACGGTGCGTTCACGCCGATCCAGGTTGCGGCGACCGCCGCGCTGAACGGACCGGACGATTGCATCAAGGAGATGCGCGACACCTACCGCAAGCGGCGCGACACGCTGGTGGAATCGTTTGGCCGTGCCGGCTGGGAGATCCCGCCGCCGGAAGCGTCGATGTTCGCCTGGGTGCCGCTGCCGGAAGCCTTCCGCAGCGTCGGCAGCATGCAGTTCGCGACCCTGATGGTGGAGAAATCCGGTGTCGCGGTCTCACCCGGCGTCGGCTTCGGCGAGCATGGCGAAGGATATGTCCGCATCGCCATGGTGGAAAACGAGCAACGGATCAGGCAGGCCGCGCGCGGCGTGCGCCGCTTCCTTGAAAGCGGCATCGAAACGTTGCACAACGTCGTTCCGCTCGCCACTCGGCGTTAAGTTCTCTTCCGCAGGTTTTCCAAGGCATCATGGTTGCACCCCTGAAAGTGGGCATAGCGGGGCTCGGCACCGTGGGCGCCGAAGTTGTCCGTCTGATTGAAACGCAGGCGCGCGTGCTTGCCGGCCGCAGCGGCCGCGGCATCCGCGTCGTCGCCGTCACCGCGCGCTCGAAGGCGAAGAAGCGCGGCGTCGATCTGCGTGGGATCGAATGGGTCAAGGATCCGCTTGCCCTCGCCACGCATCCCGGCATCGACTGCTTCGTCGAACTGATGGGCGGCTCCGGCGACCCCGCGCTGTCGGCGGTCGAAGCCGCGCTCGCTGCCCGCAAGTCCGTGGTCACCGCCAACAAGGCGTTGCTGGCAAAGCACGGCCTCAAGCTGGCAAAGGCGGCCGAAAAGCACGGCGGCGCGCTGAATTTCGAGGCAGCCGTCGGCGCTGCGATCCCTGTCATCAAGACGTTACGCGAAGGTCTTGCCGGAACCGGCATCAACCGGGTCTACGGCATCCTCAACGGCACCTGCAATTACATCCTGACCCGGATGGAGCAGGAGGGCCTGTCCTTCGCCGAATGCCTGAAGGACGCGCAACGGCTCGGCTATGCCGAGGCCAATCCGTCATTCGACGTCGACGGCCACGATACCGCGCAAAAGCTCGCCATTCTCGCCAGCCTCGCTTTCGGCACGAAAGTTGCTCAAAGCGCGGTGTATGTCGAAGGTATCTCCTCCATCGCGCCGGAAGATCTCCGTGCCGCTGACGATCTCGGTTACCGGCTCAAGCTGCTGGGCGTCGCGGTTCGCACCGCCACGGGCATCGAGCAGCGCGTGCATCCGACCATGGTTCCAAAATCCTCGTCGATTGCGCAGGTGATGGGTGTCACCAACGCGGTCACGATCGATGGCGAGGGAATCCCGCCGATCACGCTGGTCGGCCCCGGTGCCGGTGGCGCCGCGACCGCATCCGCCGTCGTCGCCGACATCGCCGACGTTGCGCGCGGCATTCGCGCCAATCCGTTCGGCCGGCCGGTTTCGCAGCTGCGCGACACCAAGAAGGCGCCGATGGAGCGCCACGAGGGCGGCTACTACATCCGCCTTCTGGCCCGCGATTTCCCGGGCACCGCGGCTGCAATCGCGACGCGGCTCGCGGAGCAGAAGATTTCGATTGAGTCGATCGTGCAGCGCCATCCCAATGGCGGCGCTGCGTCGACAAACGGCAAGGCGGTCCCGGTGCCCGTCATCCTCATCACCTATGCCACGCACGAGGACGCCGTGCGCCGCGCGCTCGCGGCCGTGCAGCGCGACAAGGTGATCAGCGGGCGGCCGCAGGTGATACGGATCGAGAAGAACTGAGCGTGCTTAGCAATGACACGGTTCGAACGAACTGTGGGTGTTACGAGTTGATGCGGCGGAGATGTCCGTCCAAAACTGTTTCGAAGGAGTGAGCCGATGTCGACCCATATTTCAGTCCCGCCGCAAGCGTTGCTCGAGCGCATTCTCACGCTGGAGATCGTGCGTGTGACGGAGCGGGCGGCGGTGTCTTCGGCGCGTCTGCGCGGGCACGGCAACGAGAAGGCGGCCGACCAGGCCGCGGTGGATGCGATGCGGCGCGAGCTCAACAAGCTGCCGATCGAGGGCACCATCGTCATCGGCGAGGGCGAGCGCGACGAAGCGCCGATGCTCTTCATCGGCGAGAAGGTCGGCATGAACGCTGGCCCGCAGGTCGACATCGCGGTCGACCCGCTCGAAGGCACCACGCTGTGCGCCAAGAACATGCCGGGCTCGATCGCCACCATGGCGATGGCCGACGGCGGTACTCTGCTGCACGCGCCCGACGTCTACATGCAGAAGCTCGCGATCGGTCCGGGTTACGACAAAGGCGTCGTCGAGCTCGATGCGACGCCGGCCGAAAACGTCCGCCGCCTTGCCAAGGCCAAGGGCGTCAAGCCGGACGGCATCACTGTTCTCGTGCTCGACCGGCCACGCCATGCCAGCATCATCGAGAGCGTGCGCTCGACCGGCGCCGCCGTGCGCCTCATCACCGACGGCGACGTCGCCGGCGTGATCCACTGCGCCGACCCTGACAATACCGGCGTCGACATGTATCTCGGCACCGGCGGCGCGCCCGAAGGCGTGCTCGCGGCCGTGGCGCTGCGCTGCATCGGCGGCCAGATGCAGTGCCGTCTCATCCTCGACTCCGACGAGAAGCGCGAGCGCGCCGCCAAGATGGGCGTCAACGATCCCAAGATGATCTACGGCATCGAGGACATGGCGCGCGGCGACTGCCTGTTCGCCGCCACCGGCGTCACCACGGGCTCGCTGCTATCAGGCGTCAAATTCCGCAAGGACGGCGTGATCGAGACCGAGACGGTGGTGATGCGCTCCGTCACCGGCACCGTACGCTACATCAAGGCCGAGCACCGCGAGCTGGCCAAGTTCCATTTGGATTGATGTTCTCCGTCATTCCGGGGCTCGCGAAGCGAGAACCCGGAATCTCGCGCCACAACTTCTGGATTCCGGGTTCGCGACTTCGTCGCGCCCCGGAATGACAACAAGAACAATTAAGGGAAGCGCCAGTGTCCGACCTGTCCGCCGTCAAAGCCCTCGTCTTCGACGTATTCGGCACCGTCGTCGACTGGCGCACCAGCCTGATCACCGACTTCATGTGGTGGGCGAGGGGCCGCGGCATCAGCGCCGACTGGACTGCCTTGGTCGACGGCTGGCGCGGCATGTACATGGCTTCGATGGATGACGTGCGCAAACATCCCGAGCGCGGCTATGTCATGCTCGATGATCTGCATCGCCGTTCGCTGGAAAAGCTGGTCGCGCAATTTTCGATTCCAGGCCTCACCGAAGCCGATCTCGATCACCTCACCAAGGGTTGGCACCGCCTGCACCCGTGGCCCGACAGCGTGGCGGGCCTGACGCGGCTGAAGACGAAATTCGTGATCTCGCCGCTGTCGAACGGCAATGTCGCACTGCTCACCAACATGGCGAAGTTCGCAGGACTGCCCTGGGACCTCATCATGTCGGCCGAGCTGTTCGAGCACTACAAGCCCGATCCCGAAACCTATCTCGGCGCCGCGCGCCTGCTCGGCCTCAAGCCGGAGCAGGTGATGATGGTCGCCGCGCACAACGGCGATCTCGCCGCCGCGCAGAAGAACGGGCTGAAAACGGCCTTCGTGGCACGGCCGACCGAATACGGTCCGCTCCAGAAGGTCGATTTCGAGGCCACCGGCAATTGGGACATCGTCGCCAAGGATTTTGGCGGGGTCGCCGACACGCTCGGCTGCTAGGGCGGCTGACACCTATGCGAGGCGGACGAGGCCCGGAATGCTGAAGACGATGGCCAAGGCTCAGCCTCGCAGCACGTTCCACGGGGCGAAGGCGTTGTTGACGCCCTCGAGCGCCGGTCCGAGTTGCGGTACATGCCGCAGCAGCACCGATTTCATTCCGTTGTTGTGGATCCAGTCCAGACCGAAATTGGTGTAGACTTCCGCCCGGTAGTCATCGGTGAAGAACCGGTCGCTCTTCAGACGCCGCGATGCCATCAGGATAAAAATGCGGAAGGCGGTATCGCTGAAGCCAAAACCGTCCGGCAGGTCCTCGGCCAATAATCCGACCATCAGATCAACGCGATCGACGTCGCCCTTGTAGATCGCGCGCATCTTCCTGGCGGCATCGGGGATGCTGGTGATTTCCTCGAATGTCTTGACCCGCTTCTTGCCGACCAGTTCGCGGAACCGATTGTAGCGCGGCACGCCGCGCTCGCGATCGCGCATGATATCGATGGCGGCCACGTCCAGCAGCGGCTGGTCGTCTTTCGTGAACTGGCGCAGAAAGTTGGGATAATTGTGGAGGCGAATGGCGCCGGGATGAGCGGTACCGAACGAGTACAGCAGGTCGACGAAGCCGTGAGTCTGCATGAACTCGCGGGAGGCGCGCCCCTGCATTTTGACCAAATCGCTAGGGGTAATCTCTGTGCTATCGAGCCGCCGTACATCCATCGTTTCGGGGATCAGCGGGTGCAGGCGGTACACGGCGGTGAATTCCTCCGTCATCGCGTAGGGCGCGCTGTGCTGATCCGTCGGAGAGCCGATGATACCAAAGGCGGCTTCGCTGTTCTTGCCGAGCACCGCGCGTAGCACCCGGCACGGGATCCCCGACCAGTTCGCGTGCATGCTGAAGTCCAGCGCGGGATGGCCGAGAATGCCTGGCGTCCATTCGACGGTGTGGATCTTGGCGATCAGGGCCGCGTTGATCAGGCGCGCATGCTGGAATAGCGCCTCGTCGTTCCAGGTCGGATACCGCGTCTTCAAGCCGTCGCAGATGACATTGTGCTCGCGTGCGAAAAGGTTATGCAGCAGGCTGAGCCCCACCCACCAATTGTCATTGAAGCCGGTGAGATCGGCGCCCGGATGCACTGGATCGGCTGGAAGCATCCCATCATCGCCGACCGCGATCTTCCCATCTGCCCCGGAACGGATCTGCATCTGCCTCGCGCGGTCGCTGCCGTAGATCTGTCCGGCGTCCCACCAGTGCGAGTTGAGGTTGCGGAACGTGGGAGTCGCGCCGAGCCATGGTTCACGTGCCGTCTCGTCGCAAACGGTCCGACGGATCTTCATGCAGCCGTCGATCCGCTGATCCGCTGGCCATTCGTCGTTTGGCTTCAGCGGAATCTTGAATTCGTTTCCCGCCTTCGGGGACCCATGGCTGAACCAATTATGGGTTTCGAACTGGATCCAGGCGGCGGCCAGCAGATTGAGGCTGGTCGCGGGAATGAATTCGCGGCGCGCGAGCAATTCCTCCGAGATCACGCGCGGACTGGGTTCGAGCAGGTCGTCCAGGCTGTCCGGCACACATTCGGGCAGCGCGAAATTGCGTCCGAACCGGGCGCCAGCCATCCCCATGCGCGGATGGTCGAGGCTGTTGAACGAGCCGTCGGCGGAACGCCAGCGGTCATTGCCCGTGCTCCAGCGAGGCGATGTCGTGCCGTAGCCGGTATGGTGCAGATTGTGCTCCCGCAGCCGATCGCGGAACGCCGAGAGATTGGCAGCTCCGAGCAGGGTCGGCAGTTTGTCCCATGTGACAAAGAAGTTGATGGCCCGATAGACAACATCCGGGACCCGTTGGAGCAGGTCACGATGGAAGACAAAACCATCGTTCTCGCGGGACATTGACGCTCCCAAACAAATTCACGTCAATAAATTCGATTTGCAATTAGTAGCTGTAATTCAATAACACCAAAATGTCCGCTTGCCAACGCCGCCGGCGACGTTGCGGATTGCAGTTGCTTGCCGGTCAGCCGGACAGCGGTGATCGTTCGGACGGTCCGGGCGGCGCGTACGCCACCCGGACCTGATCCGGCGATTACAACGTCATCTGCATCGGTTCGGGATAATAGTGGAATCCTTCGCCGGCCTTGGCAACGTGGCCATAGCCCGGCCAGGCGAAGTGATGCCGCGCGATACGGCGTGACCGCAGGATTCTTTTGACGTCGCGAATGCCGTCTCACGCAATCCGCGGCACCAGGTCGCTGCCTTCCGTTTCGGCAAAACCCGCCTGTAAAACCTCTTCGCGCTTGTGGCGCAAATGCGCGCGCAGGATATGGGCAAGGCCGACGCCGTCGCGCCTCTGCAGTGCGTTCAGGATGGCATCGTGCTCCTTCACGGCGACCGCCCAGCGCTCGGGCGTCATCGGCGTCACGTAACGCGCGCGGCGGATGCGCGCGGTCACGGATGTATAGAGCCCCGCGAGCACCGGGTTTCCGGCCGCAGCGACGATGGCTTCGTGAATGGCGCGGTTGCCGCGATAGTACTGGATCAGGTCGCCCTCGCGATGATGCCGCACCATCTCCGCATGCGCGGCGGCGATCGCGTCGATCTCGGCGTCGGTGATGCGCTCGCAGGCGAGTTCGCCGGCGAGCGCCTCGAGGCCCTGGCAGACCTCGAACAGGTCGCGCATGTCCTTGTCGGTCAGTTTTGCCGCGCGCGAGCCGCGATGCGGCAAAAGCTGCACGAGCCCTTCGGCGGCGAGCACCTTGAGTGCCTCGCGGAGCGGCGTGCGCGATATCTGCAGCCGCTCGCACAGCTCGCGCTCGGGAATCCGCGCGCCCGGCGGGATTTCGCCGTCGAGCAGGATGGCCCGGATGCGGCCGACGACTTCCTCATGGAGCATGGGTCTGAAGTCCATTTGAATGCAAAAATGGAGCTATATACGAATAAATGCAAGTTCCAGCTTGTAAATCGATAATTTTGCATTCAAAACTGTAAAAAACAGAAGGACATTCAGGAAATGGACCAGCAGGTGGTCGTGGAAGACCTCGTTTTCGAGCGTCAGGACGGTATCGGGCGGATCACCTTCAACCGCCCGCAGGCTCGCAACGCCTTCACCTTCGCGATGTATGAGCGGCTTGCCGCGGTCTGCGAGGAGATCAACGACGATCACGCGATCAAGGTGCTGGTGCTGCGCGGGGCCGGCGACAAAGCGTTTGCCGCGGGCACCGACATCAATCAGTTCCGCGATTTCAAGTCGCCGCAGGACGCGATCGACTACGAGAACCGCATCGATCGGGTGCTGACCACGCTCGAGCAGTGCCGCGTGCCGACGATCGCGGCGATCAACGGGTTCTGCACCGGCGGCGGCGCGGGCATCGCCGCGGCCTGCGACCTCCGCATCGGCACTCAAAGCGCGAAAATCGGCTTTCCCATTGCCCGCACGCTCGGCAATTGCCTGTCGATGTCCAATGTCAGTCGTCTGACCGCGCTGATCGGCGCCGCCCGCGTCAAGGATCTGATCTTCACCGCGCGTCTCATCGACGCGACGGAGGCCGCCAGTGTCGGTCTGCTCGGCGAGGTCGTCGAGGATCTCGCCGCGCTCGACAGGCGCGCGGACGAGGTTGCCCGATTGCTCGCCGGCCACGCGCCGCTGACGCTGAATGCGACCAAGCAGGCCGTGGCGCGCCTGCAAAGGCGGCTGACGCCGGACGAGGGCGAGGACCTCATCCTGATGTGCTACACGAGCCAGGATTTTCGCGAAGGGCTCGATGCTTTCCTCACCAAGCGCGCGCCGCAATGGCGCGGCCAATAGGACGCTCCGATGCAAAGCGATCGCTCGCAATCAACCTCCGGCCGTTCGGGGCCGCTCGCCGGCCTCAAGGTCATCGATCTCACCCATGTCATGGCGGGGCCGACCTGCACCTTGATGCTGGCCGACATGGGCGCCGACGTGATCAAGATCGAGAAATCGCCGAACGGTGACGACACCCGCCATTCGGTGCCGCCGAAGATCGGCGACGAGGCGGCCTCCTTCCTGATGATGAACCGCAACAAGCGCGGCATTGTGCTGGATCTGAAGACGGATGGTGGCAAGCAGGTGTTGCGGCGGCTGATCGCGGGCGCCGACGTGCTGGTGGAGAATTTTGCGCCGGGCGCCATGGAGCGCCTCGGCTTCGGCTACGAAGACCTGCACAGGCAGCATCCGACGCTGATCTATTGCTCGCTGTCGGGCTTCGGCCGCACCGGACCCTACAAGCATCGCCGCGGCTTCGATCTGGTCGCCCAGGCCATGAGCGGCATCATGAGCTTTACCGGCGAACGTCCCGATGGTCCGCCCGTGAAATGCGGTCCGCCGCTGTCCGACATCACCGCCGGCCTGCTCGCGAGCATGGGCATCCTCGCGGCCTATACGCACCGTCTCAAGACCGGCGAAGGGCAGTGGGTCGAGACCTCGCTCTATGAGGCCGCGCTGGTGCAGACCTACTGGCAGTCGACCATCGCGCTCGCCGCGGGCACCGCGCCGCGCGCGATGGGTTCGGCGCATCCGCTCAACGCGCCCTATCAGGCCTTCGAGGCCTCGGACGGCTGGCTGGTGGTCGGCGGCGCCAACAAGAAGCACTGGCTGTTGATGCTCGAGGCCCTTGGTGCGAGCGAGTTGGCCGCCGATCCGCGTTTCATCAACGGCGCCGACCGCATGGCCAATCTGAAGGAGCTCGAAGCTGTCCTGAGCGAGCGCTTCCGCACCCGCACGCGCGCGCACTGGCTCGCGGCACTGGATGAGAAAGGGGTGCCGTGCGGACCCGTGCACGACATGCTGGAGGCACTCAGCGATCCGCAGACGCTGGCGCGCGAGATGGTCGTCGAGGTCGAGCATTCCACGCTCGGGCCCGTGAAGACGATCGGCTTGCCGGTCAAGTTTTCGGAGACCCCAGGCAAAGTGCGCACGGGCGCGCCGGTCTACGGTGAGCATACAAGTGAGGTGCTGGTCGAGCACGGGTTCGACCAGAAGCAGATCGAAGCGCTCGAGCAAGAAGGCGCAATCGTCCTGGCATCGGGAAGACGCGAGGAACGCGTCGCCTGACCGGACGTCGAAAACGACAAGAACAAGAGACAAAAATCAGCTGGAGGAAATCATGGGTCGGACGTCAACACTTCTGCTCTCCGCAACCGCAATCGTGCTCGCCGGCACGATGCCGGCGCTCAGTGCCTGGCAGCCGCAAAAGCCGATCGAGTTCGTGGCGACCGCCGGGCCCGGCGGCGGCACCGACAATCTCGCGCGCGCCGTGCAGAACATCATCACCAAGCACAAGCTGGTGGAGCAGCCGATCGTCGTCGTCAACAAAGGCGGCGGCAGCGGCGCGGAAGGCTATGTCTACGGCAAGGCGTCCGCCGGCGATCCCTACAAGGTGATCTTCGGCACGTCGAATGCCTGGCAGCAGCCGCTCGTCTCCAAGGTCGCCTTCAACTACACCGATCTCACAGCGATCGCGGCAATGGCGCAGGACGAATTCCTGCTCTGGGTCAAGCAGGATGCGCCCTACAAGACGGCGGGCGACTATCTGAAGGCGGCCGCGTCGGGCGATTTCAAGATGGGCGGCGCGCAGTCAAAGGACACCGACGAGGTGCTGACCCGCATGATCGAGAAGGCCGGCCACGTCAAGCTGACCTACATTCCTTTCAAGAGCGGCGCCGAGACCGCCGTTCAGCTCGCCGGCGGACACCTCGACTCCCACGTCAACAATCCCAGCGAAAGTCTTGGGCAATGGCGCGGTGGAACGCAGCGGCCACTTTGCGTGTTCAGCCCGAAGCGGCTGCCGCAGGGCGCCAAGGTCACCGCGACCGAAGGCTGGGGCGACGTTCCGACCTGCGTCGAGCAGGGCCTCGACATCAAGCAATATGAGCAGCCGCGGACGGTGTGGCTCCCCGGCAAGGTCACCCCCGACCAGGCCGCGTTCTATGTTGACCTGATGAAGAAGGTGCAGGCGACGCCGGACTGGAAGGACTACATCGAGAAAACCTCCCAGGTCGACACCTTCCTGACCGGCGCCGAGCTCGACAAGTTCATCAAGGAGGACCTCGAGCACGTCAAGCAAGTCGCGGGCGAGCAGGGCTGGTTGGTTAAGTGAGGCGGGGCAAGCCTCCAACCCCTCCGTCGTCCCGGCGAAGGCCGGGACCCATACCGCGTGATCTATCGAGGAGTGTTGGTCGTCGTACCGATGTGGATTTAACGTCAAGTCGTCGTCAAACGCCTTCCTGGGGTTATGGGTCCCGGCCTTCGCCGGGACGACACCGGGCGTTGGGGAAACATGTGCGCCATAGCCGGCCATTGTACTTAGCCTGACCGGAGCCCTCAATGATATCACGCCGCGCCCTCGAACTTGCGACCGCAATCCTCACCGGCAGCTTCGGTGTGGCCGTCGTCGTCTCCAGCCTCGATAACGGTATCGGCTGGTCGAGCGCGGGTGTGGACGCCGGGACGTTTCCGTTCCTGACCGGGACCATCATCGTGCTCGGGAGCGTGTACAACCTGGTGCGAGGTGTCGTGCCGGCCGCGACGCTCGCCAGCGTCCCAATTGCCATCACATCGATCGAGCTGCGCCGGCTTGCCGGCCTGTTCGTGCCGGCCGCGATTTTCGTGGCGGCGATCCCGTTGGCCGGGATGTACGTCGCCTCAGCCCTGTACATCTTCGCGGTGCTGGCAGTCCCCAGACAACAATCCGTGCCACGTGCTCTGGCCATGGCGGCGGCGACGGCGCTCGCGCTCTACGTCGTGTTCGAGCGCATGTTCCAGGTGAGCTTGCCGCACGGCGCGCTCGCCGCGGCCTTCGGCTTCTGACGGGGAGGCCGATGGACAATCTTGGAGAACTTCTTCACGGCTTCAGCATCGCGATCACGCTGCCGCATCTGGCGCTGATGGTGATCGGCGTGCTGCTCGGCATTCTCGTCGGCGTGCTGCCTGGGCTGGGTGCTCCGAACGGGGTGTCGCTGCTGCTGCCGCTGACCTTCGGCATGCAGCCGGTCTCTGCCATCATCCTGCTCTCCAGCATGTATTGGGGCGCGTTGTTCGGGGGATCCGTGACCTCGATCCTGTTCAACATCCCGGGCGAGCCGTCGTCTGTCGCCACCACCTTCGACGGCTACCCGATGGCGCGCGATGGACGTCCGACCACGGCGCTCGCCACCGCTTTCGGCTCGGCGGCGTTCGGCGCGCTGATCGGCGTCATCCTCATCACCTTCCTCGCATCGTGGGTCGCGCAGGTCGCACTCGCCTTTGGGCCGGCGGAATATTTCGCGGTCTATTTCCTGGCCTTCGCCAGCTTCGTCGGCATGGGCGGGGCGGCGCCGATCAAGACCATCGTCGCGCTGGCGATCGGCTTTGCCATCGCCGCCATCGGCATCGACACCGTCTCCGGCAGCGTGCGCCTCACCATGGGCGTCGATGAGCTCGTCAAGGGGGTCAACTTCGTGGTCGCGGTGATGGGCCTGTTCGGCATCGGCGAGCTGCTCGTCGCCGTCGAAGAGGAGTTCCACGCTCGTGCGGTCTCGTCGAAGATCGATTGGCGCGAGGTGTTTCGTGCCGTCGGCCGCCTGCCGCGGCATAGCGTTGCGCTGCTGCGGAGCGCGGCCATCGGATGCTGGATGGGGATCACGCCGGGCGGCCCCACCGCGGCATCCTTCATGAGCTACGGCATCGCCCGACGCTTCTCGCGCCGTGGCCGATATTTCGGCACCGGGGAGGTCGAAGGCATCATCTCGCCGGAGACGGCCGATCATGCCGCCGGCACCAGCGCGCTTCTGCCCATGCTCTCGCTCGGCATTCCCGGCTCGGCCACCGCTGCCGTCATGATGGGCGGGCTGATGATCTGGGGCCTCAATCCCGGGCCGATGCTGTTCGTCGACCAGAAGGATTTCGTCTGGGGCCTGATCGCCTCGATGTATGTCGGCAATATCGTCGCCGTCGTGCTGGTGCTGCTGACCGTGCCGGTGTTCGCGGCCATGATGCGGATTCCCTTCGTCATCATCGCGCCGCTGATCGTGATCATCTGCGTCGTCGGCGCCTATTCCGTATCGAACTCCTATCTCGATGTCGTCATGATGCTCGGCTTCGGGATCGTCGGCTATCTCTTCAAGAAGCTGTTCTATCCGCTGGCGCCACTCGTGCTCGCGATCGTCATCGGCGACAAGGCCGAGGACGCGTTCCGGCAGTCGATGCTGATGTCCAAGGGATCGCTCGGGATATTCTTCGCCAACAAGCTGGTGACATGCCTGATCGTGGCCGGCATCGCGCTGTTGCTGCTTCCGCTCGTGCTGCAGCTTGCGCGCCTGCTGCGCAAGCCTGCGCCGTCCGCTGATGAGATGACAGCCCAAGAGAGAGCTCGAGAGACCGCGCGAGAAAAGGTGACCATATGACCGCAAAGCCGCTCATTGCAACGGCAATGGGAGATCCCGCCGGCATCAGCCCGGAATTGACCGCAAAGCTCGTGGTGCAGGACGACGTCCGCGCCGTCAGCCGGATTGTCGTGATCGGCGACCGCCGCATCTTCGACGAGGGCGCGCGCGTTGCCGGCGTCAAGCCGGAGCTGACAACAGTGGAGCAGGGGGTGGACTTGCGCGCGGCGAAGGGCGAGACGCTGTTCGTCGATCTCGGCCACCTCGATCCCGGCGACATCAGGCAGGGCATTGCGAGCCTTGCCGGGGGCCAGTTCGCGCTTGCCAACTACAAGCACGCGCTCGAACTCGGCCGCGACGGCCGGGTCGATGCCGTCTGTTTCACGCCGTTCAACAAGCAGGCGATGCGGCTGGCCCGCGCCGAGTATGACGACGAGATCGCGTTCTCCGCCGAAGTGGTCGGACTCAAAACCCCCGCAAGTGAGTTCAACGTGCTGGACCGGCTCTGGAACGCCCGCGTGACGTCGCACATCCCGCTCAAGGACGTCGCCGCGCGATTGTCCGGCGAACGCATCCATCGCGCGCTCAAGCTGACCGACGTCTGCATGCGCAATGCCGGCTTCGCCCGGCCGCGCATCGCGGTCGCCGGTCTCAATCCGCATGCCGGCGACGGCGGCAATTTCGGCCGCGAGGAGATCGATGTCATCGCGCCCGTGGTCGCGGCCGGCCAGCGCGAGGGTATCGCCGTCGAGGGGCCGTTCCCGGCCGACACGGTGTTTTTGCGTGCCAAGGGCGGCGCCTTCGATGCGGTGCTGACCATGTATCACGACCAGGGCCAGATCGCGATGAAGCTGATGGGCTTTGATCGCGGCGTCACGTTGCTCGGCGGCTTTCCATTCCCGATCTGCACGCCCGCCCACGGCACCGCCTACGACATCGCCGGCCAGGGCATCGCATCAATCGGCGCCAGCCGCGCCGCCGTGCTGCTCGCGGCAGAGATGGCCGGGCGGCGCGCGGCCTGATCTGCGCGATACGCGCGGCGCGGCGGCTTACAGCTCCGTAGCCAGCTGCGCCACCTGTTCCCGCAGCCAGCTGTGCGCCGGATCGTGATCGTACGACGTGTGCCATAGCAGGGAGACCGTGACCTCGCGCAGCTCGATCGGCAGCGGGCTCAGGCTGAGTCCGAAGTCGGCGGCGAAGCGACGGGCCAGTCGCGCCTGGATCGTGACGATGACGGGGGCGTGCGCCACCAGCGAGGGCGCCGTGAGAAAGCGCGGCGTGGTCAGCGCGACGGAACGACGCAATCCGAGCTTCTCCAGCGCTTCGTCTACAATGCCGCGGGCGTTGCGCGCGGGCCTCAGGCTGGTCAGCACATGGGGAAGCCGCATGTAGTCATCGAGCGAGATCGGAGGCGTGATGCCGGTCAGCCCGGCGTTGAACATGCAGACATAGCTCTCGGTGAACAGCTTGCGGCGCTTGTGGTGAAGCTGTCCCTGCTGGAACGCGTCGTAGCCGATCGCGAGATCCATTTCGTCGGCATCGAGATCGTCGAGCAAGCGAGACGCGTCGAAATTGTAGAGACGCAGGTGAATGCCGGGGGCGACGTCGCGCATGCGCGCGAGTAGCGCCGGCATGAACAGAATTTCCATGCTGTCCGGCAATCCGAACCTGAACGTCCGCACCGCCGTCGCCGGGTCGAATGTCTGCTCGCGCGACACGAGCGCCTCGACCTGCGCCAGCATCGACTGCACCGGTTCGAGCAGGGTGACCGCGCGAGGGGTGAGGCGCATCCCTTCGGGCCCCCGCGTCAGCAGCTCGTCGGAGAACAACTCCCGCAGGCGTGCGAGGTTGTGGCTCATCGCGGACTGGCCAATGCCGACGCGGGCCGCCGCCCGTGTGACGCTTCGCTCGGTGAGAAGTGTCCCGAGATGTACGAGCAGATTCAGGTCGATATGACCAAGATTGACAGTATCGATGCCCATTATCGATCCCATCTGTTTGATCGATGATCATAGCCTGACCATGTCTTGCGGCAAGGGAGCAGACGGGCGTCCCGCCCGCCGCCCAAGCCAACGGAGGGTCGCATGTCGATCCGAAGCATGTTTCTCGCAGCCGCCATCACCACGACTTCATGGGGGGCCGCTCACGCCAGCGACCTGAAGCCGATCGCAGGGCAGAGCATCAAGATCGGCGATCTGTCCGGCGTCGCCTATTACACCGTCGAACCCGATGGATTCCACGTCGTCACGACCGTTGCGCGCGGACAGGCCGGAGCGCCGATCCGCTTTGTGTCGGTGCTCATGCCCGGCCAGCGCGTCGTTGTCTCCGCTGCGAGCGAGGCCGGCGCGTTGGAGATTGGCCGGACTGGCGACAGCCTGTCCATCGCGAGCCTGGCGCGGCCTCGAACTGAATTCCGGAGCCAGCGATGTCCACCATCCGTCTTCATCGAACCACCACCTTGACCCCCAAGCAGTACCTTGCCGCGCTGACCGATTTCGGGCCCGGCCGCTCCACGCTTTTCGGCAACAGTGCCGACGAATATCTCGAACTGCATCATCTCGGCCTGAAGCAGGCAGACGTCACGGAAGGCTCGCGCGGCATCTGGGAACGCTTGCACTATGACTGGTCCAATCCCCACCGCGTCGTCCTGACGACGACCGACTCCAATGTGTGGGGAGGCGCGTCAGGACACATTTATGCTTTCCGACGCCGGCGCGACGGAATGACCGACATCGACCTTGTCGTCGTGCGCGAAGGCAAGAACATCAAGGGCTGGGTCCTCGGCTTTGTGCTCGGCACCATCGGCAGAAGCGTTCTGCAAAAGGCGTTCGAGAACTCCGTCCAGGCGATCGAGCGTCGGAACGATCTTTCGAGCCATCTCGACAGGATCGCTGTTTAGTCAAAAGGCCCGATCGAATTGCACCGAGTACAATGTGTATATTGTACTGATGCAATTTCCCTCCCAACTGTGAGCGTATCGGACTGCACCGGAGAATCTCCATGAGCCAACGTTCATCATTTTGGGCCCGGCATGCCGCGCTCGTCTTTTCAATAAGAACGTTCTCGACGGCCATGCTGGCATTTTCGATCGCGCTCTGGTTGGGGATGCCGCGCCCTTACTGGGCGATGGCCTCGGTTTACATCACGTCGAACCAGCTGGCCGGGGCGACGTCGTCGAAGGCGGCTTACCGCATGCTTGGCACGCTGATCGGCGCGACCGCAACGATCGCACTGATCCCGAATCTCGTGAATGCACCCGAACTTCTCAGCCTCGCCGTCGCGCTATGGGTCGGCCTTTGTCTGTACCTTTCACTGATCGACGGCACCCCGCGCAGCTACATGTTCATGCTGGCCGGTTACACCGTGGCGCTCCTTGGCCTGCCTGTGCTGTCGATGCCTGAGGCTACCTTCGACATCGTGTCTTCTCGCGTACAGGAAATTATGCTCGGCATCGTCTGTGCGAGCATCGCGTCGACACTGGTGCTGCCGCAGAGTGCCTCCGCCGTCATCAAGGTGCAGGTGGATGCCTGGCTCGGCGAAGCGCGCCGGCTCGGCGTGGATGTGCTGACCGGTCGTGGCAGCAATGAAGAGCGCAATGACCACCGCATGCGGCTGGCTGCAGCGGCCTCCGAGATCGACCAGCTCTCCTGGCATCTCGCCTACGAGACCAGCAGGTCCGCAGGCATCGCGCGTGGCCTCCAGCGCCTGCGCCAACACATGCTGGCGCTGATTCCACTGCTGGCATCCATCGAGGATCAGCGGGTTGTGCTCGGTGCTCGCGATTTGACGAAAGGGAACGTTGACGACATCAGCAGGAGGGTCGCGCGCTGGCTCGCCGATGGCGGCGAGGACGAAGAGAAGGCCGACGGCCTGCGGGCCGCGCTCGACGAAGCCCGGCCGCAGCTCGGCGCGAACGCCGCCTGGATCGAGATCGTCATCGCCGGATTTGTGAGCCGGATGCGCAACCTCGTCGACATCGTGCAGGACTGCCGGCGTCTGCGCGAGGCAGTTGCTGAGGGCCGCGATCCGGAGGCGGTTCGGCTTGCCTTCATGCCTGATGCGGTCGGCGTCGCCGAGCTTCATCGCGACCACGGGCTGGCCCTGTGGACCGCTGCCGCAACGACATCTTCGATCCTCGTCTGCTGTGCATTCTGGATTGCCTCTGGCTGGACCGACGGCGCGTCCGCCCCGATATTCGCTGCGGTCCTCGGCTCCCTGTTCGCCGGCGTGGACAATCCCCTCCCTGCGTTTCGCAAGCTCTATCCGTTGTTCCTCGCCGTCATCGCCGTCAACGGGATCTACAGCTTCGGCCTGTTGCCCCGGGCTACGACGCTCGAAATGGTCATCGTGATGCTGCTGCCGACATTCGTGTTGTTCGGCTGGATTGCCGCGCGGCCCGCGACTGCTCGTATCGGCGCGCTGCTGACGATTTACACCTCGGTTCAACTGGCACTGGATTCGTCCTACAGCGCGGACTTTTCCTCATTCGCCAATTCCAGCGTGGCGCTGATGGTCGGCGTGGCGTTGACCGGTATCGTGTCCGGCATCGTTCGCTTGTTCGGCGCCGAGTGGATCGCCTCCCGGCTGCTGCGCAGCAACTGGACGACGCTGGCGGCCGTCGCCGAGGGCAGGGGACCGCAGGATGGCGTCGCCGTTGCCAGCCTTATGCAGCACCGGCTGGCGCTTCTTGCTACGCGCATCGCCGTGGTGCCTGCTCAAGCGAGGAGTGATGTCGCCAATCTCCGTCAAATGCGAACCGCCCTCAACGTCATCCATCTGCGGAAAATAAACGTCGGGCAGGCGCGCCCGGCAATCGACGCATTCCTTGCGCGGCTGGCTTCCGTTTGCCGCGTTCATACGGAGGGCCGCCTTTCGGACGAGCTGCTCATACGGCTCGACAACACGATCGCAGCAACTTTGCAGGAGCCGGCGGGCCAGGGGCGCGATGAAGCACTACACAGCCTCGCGGGGATTCGCGTCGGGCTATTCTCCGGAGCGGTTCCGTATCAACCACATGAGCCGGAGCAGAGGAGTATTGCCGCATGAAATACCAGCTCGATCTCTTTGGCGTGATTGTTCCAAGCCTGCTGCTGTGGTGTGTCGTCGCCTATGTGCTCGCGCGCATCGTGAGCAAGGTGATGGCGCGGGCCGGCCTCTATCGCCACGTCTGGCACGGCGCGCTGTTCGAGTTTTCGCTCTATGTCTCTCTGGTCGCCGGTCTGATCCTCGTTTCCAAGGATTTCGTGTCATGAAAGCCGCTCTCAATTCGCTACGTCGCTTCTCGTTAACCGCTGTCATGGCCCTTGTCGCGCTCTGGGCCGGCTACAAGCTGTGGGACTATTACATGCGGGAGCCTTGGACGCGGGATGGCCACGTCAGGGCCGACGTCGTCCCGGTCGCTCCCGACGTCTCGGGCTTCGTCACCGAGGTGCTCGTCAGAGACAACCAGCAAGTCCAGCGCGGGGCGGTGCTGTTCCGGATCGACCGGGCGCGCTACGACATCGCGCTGAATCAGGCCGAGGCGGTGCTGCTCGGCAAGCGCGCTGCGCTGGGCGAAGCCAACGCCGATTTGAAGCGCTACAGTGCGCTGACGCCCGATGTGACGGTCTCCAAGCAGAGGATCGATCAGGTCGTCGCGACCCAGGGCTCGGCCCAGGCGGGCTATGACGAGGCCGTCGCGAACCTCAGCCTGGCAAAGCTAAATCTCGAGCGCAGCGAGGTGCGGGCCTCCGTCAATGGAGTCGTCACCAACATGGAGTTGCGGCCGGGCACCTATCTGACGGCGGGCAAGGGCGTGATGGCGCTGCTCGATTCAGACACGCTCCGCGTCGAGGGCTATTTCGAGGAGACCAAGCTTCCACGCATTCATCTCGGCGATGCCGTCAGCGTGCGGTTGCTCGGCAGCGAGCGTGCGTTGCGCGGCCGCGTGGAAGGCGTTGCGGCGGGCATCGAGGATCGCGATCGCAGCTCCGGCGCAAACCTGCTCGCCAGCGTCAATCCGACCTTCAACTGGGTTCGGCTGGCCCAGCGCGTTCCGGTCCGAATCTCGCTCGATCGTGTTGAGCGGCGCGAGCTTGTGGCCGGAGCGACCGCAACCGTCGAGGTGCTGGGCTCGACGCTCGCTGCCGATCCTGTCGGTAACGAGGAGCGCACGGCCGTTCCGCAGCGGCTCGCTTGCCGTGCAGTGAAGGTTGCGTTCGGCTCATCCTCTCTGTGCGACTGATGCCCGCGTTTGGAATAGCTTCAGGCGCCGATATTGTACCGAGAACAATGTTTCTATTGCACTGAGATATGTGTCGGAGCAATATGCTCGCGGAAGGGAAAAGCGGGCACGACGGTTGGAGACGGACACATGGATCTCACGGTCACCACAATCCTGATCGCCTTTGCCGGCGTCTTCCTGATCTGTTTCATGAAGGGCGCCTTCGGCGGCGGCTTTTCCATCGTCGGCATTCCGCTGTTGTCGTTCGTGATGGACCCGGTGACCGCAGGCGGCCTGCTCGCGCCCCTGTTCATCGCCATGGATCTGTTCGCGCTGCGCTACTGGAAGGCTTCAACCTGGTCGAAGCCGGATCTCGTGCTGCTGTTGCCGGGGCTCGTGATTGGCATCGGTCTCGGCTATGTCCTGTTCCGCGTACTCGACCATCGCGCGGTTGCGATCGTGATGGCCGTCGTCACCTTGATCTTTGTCGGCGTGTGGCTCTTGAGCGACCCCAAGGTCACCATTCAGCCACGCTCGACGCCAAAGGCGGTTGCGGCGGGTCTCGCCTCCGGCGTCACCACGATGGTCGCGCATTCCGGTGGACCGCCGCTGGCGATGTATCTGCTGCCGCTTGGCCTCAGCAAGGAGATCTATGCGGGAACGACGAGCCTGTTCTTTACCGTCGGCAATGCGACCAAGGCAGTGCCCTGGCTTCTGCTGGTGCGACCGGCTGGCAACGTCTGGATCGTGATGGCGATATGCCTGCTCGCCATTCCCAGTGGCGTCTGGCTGGGCTGGCGGCTGCACGGCAAGCTGGACCAGCGGCAGATCTATCGGGCCTGTTACGGATTGCTGGTTATCACCGCATTGAAACTGCTGTGGGACGGCGTGTCCGGCTATCTCGTGTGAAGACCGGAGGATGGTTGCGCGGGCGCGTGCTGCCCGTGCTGTCGGAGCCCGCCCGAGTGCATTGCTACCTCCGCAAGGTGATCGCCGATAGATGAAGTTGTGCATCGAAGTAGTCCGACGCGCGGAGCGCACGCTGACGCCGGCCTCCACCAGCGGCGCTCGCTAGATTGCACGTCCTTGTTGGCGTTCGGTTACAGACGGCATTCGCACCACGCAGCGGAAGCCGACATGGCTGGTCGAGGTGTCGACCGGCTCGGCGTGCCGCGCAGCCGGGCGGTAGCGGCGGCAATAGTTCGGCGCGCAGAGGTGCGAGCCGCCCTTGAGGACCTTGCGCGGAATCCGGATGTCGGGGAGGCGCGGGTCGTAACTTGCGTGCTCACCGCCGCCGCGGGGATTTTTGGGGATGCAGCAGGGCTTTGCGGCGTCGGCGGCGTGCTTTGACGACCACCAGTCAACGGTCCACTCCCAGACATTGCCGATCATGTCGTAGAGGCCGTAGCCGTTCGGCGGGAAGGCCATGACCGGCGAGGTACGCTCGTACCCATCCTCGCCGAGGTTCTGGACGGGGAAGTTGCCCTGCCAGATATTGGCCATGTGCTTGCCGCCCGGCATCAGCGCATCGCCCCAGGCGTATTCCTCCGCCTCGAGGCCGCCGCGCGCCGCAGATTCCCATTCCGCCTCCGTCGGCAAGTCCTTGCCGGCCCAGCGCGCATAGGCTGCCGCATCGCTAAAGGAGACATGGACGACGGGATGGTCGTCGAGGTCCTTGATGTTGCTGCCGGGACCATAGGGATGACGCCAGTTGGCGCCGCGCAGGAAAGTCCACCACTGGCTCCAATCGGTGAGATCGGTGATGTGCGGCAGCGGTGAGAACACCAACGATCCCGCGTAGAGCATCTCCGCCAGCGCGCCTGGATAGTCCTTCGGATCGGGAACGACCTGCGCCTCGGTGACATGGCCGGTTGCGTCGACGAACTGCTTGAACTGCCGGTTCGTCACCGGCGTGCGGTCCATCCAGAAGCCGTCGACAGCGACGCGATGGCTCGGCGCTTCCTCGGGATAATGATGGTCGGATCCCATGCGAAAGGTTCCGCCGGGAATGTAGACCATCTCGCCGGTCTTCAAATCATCCGGCAACCACTCGCAGTGATCCAGATCCGCTCGCAACATGGTGGAAGCTCCGCTACGCGCATTCCACCTGATCTACTGCGCTAACTCTGGCAGATTTCGACGATAGCTCTTTGCCCTGCCCATTAGACGCATTGTCTGGTCCCCTCTTTTTTGGCGCTCGGGGGAGAGGGGGACGCTGCATTGCGTCAACATCTCTTTCCTTTGCACGCACGTTTTCGAGCACGCGGCAAATCCATGCCGCGTCCGCTCTGCCATCCGCAGAGCGCGTCCGCTGAATATCGCTAAGGTTGTAAACGGTATCCGAAGATTGGACGGCTGTGATGTGCAGATTGTGCCAGTCTGCGTGGGTAGTTGGTGAGACCTAATTCCCCATGACGCAAATCCCCAACGCAGAGGCACTTCAGCGGCAAATCTTGCAACAAATTCGACGATGATTTGCCTCAAAACGCGAACCCAGCTTGTCGCACCCACCTCGCGTTGTGGTGGTGCTTCGCTATCGCCTGCCGCAGAATTGTCGCGCTTCAGTAACACGGTACAGCCATGGGGCAATTCCTTCTGGTTGATTCGCGCAAGCTGGATGGTTTCGAAGGTCTTCAGCAGGCCGTCCACGGCTCGCATGTCGATGTGATGCAACTCGGCCGCGGTCGGTTGCGCGGAACGTTATCCCATGTCGGCATCGGCGACTTCTCGCTCAGCATTGGTGCTTTCAACGTCGGCATGCGCACGCAGCGGGTTTCCAGCGACGACAGGCTGATCATCGGGATGCTGCTTGCGGCCGAAGAGCGCGTCGCCCACTGGTCGTTCGACATGCAGCTCAACGATGTGCTCGTCATTCCGCCGCGGCTCGAACATGACGGTGTTTTTCATGGCGGCTCCGCCTACGCCGCCATGCGGTTCGACCTCAACGAGGTCGCGACGCTGTTCGGCGGAGAAGCACGGCTGAGCGACCCCGACACATGGCGCAGCCGCGGTCATTTCCGCGCGCACATCGAGACCGGCGCGATCGCCTCGCGCCGCCTGGTCCGGATCATGTCGCACCTGCGCGACAACAAACATGGGTTGACGCCATCAACTGCCGAGTTCTGGAAGCGATCGATCGCAGAATGCATGGCTGCCAACGTCGCGTCGTCGCTGCCACCCGATGGCAACGGCTGGCTGCCTTCCGCGCGACGGCTGGTCCGCAAGGTCGAGGAGTTTCTCGACGACGCCGGCACGCGTCCGGTGCATGTGTCGGAAATTTGCGCGGTGCTCGGCGTCTCGCGGCGCACCCTCCACCGCGCCTTTCAGGAGGTATTCGGCCTCGGTCCGGCCAGCTTCCTCAGGCACAAGCGTCTCTGCGCTGTTCACTCCATCCTGCACCAGAGCGCACCCGGTTCGACCACCGTGACAGCCGTCGCCATGCAGCAGGGGTTTTACGAACTCGGCCGGTTTTCGCAATATTACCTTGCAATGTTCGGGGAGCGTCCGTCGCAAACGCTTGGAATTACGACGCTGCAGCCAGTCGAAGACGACATCGCCAGAGCCTAGCGCTCTGGGCCCGGACAGCGAACGACGCCATGATGGCATGCAGGCTGGTGTCTTGCCCGCGTGAAACCGCGATAAAAAACCATCATGAAAACAACCAGATGGCTACTGTGCATGGGGTTGTTTTCACGGTTTTGAGTTGGATAGGCAGGCCGCCTCCAGCTTCAGGCCCCGCAGACGATCACGCCATACCAGCCGAGCCCGCGATAGGTTTCGTAGCCCGGCGTGGCATGGAACGCGACCAGCGTGCCCGAGCGGTCCTGATAGAAGCCGGAGCGCTGGCCGTCCAGCGAGAGCGAGATGCGCTCGCTGAGGATGCCCTGGCCGTCCGAGGCGGCGATGATGCGAAGATTGGAATCGACCAGCAGCACGCGCGCCTTGTCGCTGTCGCCGACGCGCACGCCTTGCACGATGGCGCGGGCCTGTGCCTCCCAGTCGAAATGGATGGCGAGCACGCCGATTGGCGCGCCGTTGGCATGGCCGCCGGCGCGGACGCTGGCGCAATAGGTCGCGACCTGGGCATTGCCGAGCAGCGGCTGATTTTCGACGTCGCCGGCGACATAGTCGTCGCCCGAGCGCAGGGTATTGGCCTCGCGAAACCATTTGGTGTGGGCGACGTTCTGGCCGACGGTGCGAAAGCGGTCGGCGCGGCCGTTGGCGATGACGTTGCCGTCGAGGTCGCAGAGCCAGAGGTCAAGATAGACGGTGTAGGCTCCCAGGATCACGCCGAGACGCTGCGAGGCATGGGACACGGCCGCGCCGTCGGGCGAGGCCGCGCAATCGACCAACGCGGAATCGGTCGCCCACCAGCGCACGTCGCAGGTCCGTTCATAGAGATTGCGGTCGATCAACTCGATGGCGTTGAGCGAGAGATCGACCATGCGCTCGCCGCGCGAGCGCTGGCTCATCCGGTCGATCGAGGAGACGAGATCGCCGGTCCGTTTCGTCAGCTGGCTTTCGAGCTCGCGGGCGATGGCCTCGACCTGCTGGCCGACGCCGCGGACCTCCTGCGCCACCACCGCGAAGCCCGCGCCCTGCGCGCCGGCGCGGGAGCTTTCGATCAGCGCGTTCAGCGCCAGCATCTTCATCTGGTTGGTGATCTGCTGGATCGCCTTGGTCTTGTCGACCGCGATCTGGTTGACCTCCGCGGTGAGGCGATTGATCAGCGCGGAGATGTCGGACTCATCATCAGCGGGTTCATTTGCGATCGGCTTGGCTTTGAGACCCAGCGCAGCAGACATCGGGGGCTTCCCTTGGCAATGAGGTCTGATCTGCAACGAACCCGGAACAACCACTACAGATCGAATACATTTCTTTTTCGAAGATTCCGCCTAACGCCTGCTTAATTTGCTGTTTTGCGGAATGCTCAAATGATAGTCAGTGCGCGTAGCAAAGCGGCAATCCACCGCTTTGTGCGGCGCAGACATTGCAAATCCCGGGGGATTGCGAGCCAATCGTGCCATCGGCCGGACGATGCAATACCTCCGGCTTCCAGGTTCCTCAAACCGACCGATGTTCATGACGCCGCTCGCCACCGCCTTGCCTGTCGAAGCGCCCCAGGCGTTCCTGGGGGTGGCGCGCTCGCTCACCGACAAGCTTTGGCGCGACCGGCTGGATGCGCGCGGTGCGGCGAAGGCGCTTGCCATCGTGCAGCGCCACCAACTGCCCGAGCTGCTGGCGCGGGTGCTGGCAGGCCGCGGTGTCGACAGCGACGCCGTCGCAGATTTCCTCGATCCAACCATCCGCAAGCTTCTGCCGGACCCGTTCACGGTGACGGAGATGGAGGCCGCCGCGAAGCGGATCGCGGATGCCGCAGGGAACGGCGAGAAGGTCGCGATCTTCGGCGACTACGATGTCGACGGCGCGACCTCGGCGGCGCTGCTGACCTGGCATCTGCGCCATTGCGGGCTTGATCCGCTGATCCACATTCCCGACCGCATCTTCGAGGGCTACGGGCCCAACACGGAAGCCGTGCGTGCGCTGGCCGAGAAGGGCGCCACGCTGCTCGTCACCGTCGATTGCGGCACCACCAGCATCGAGCCGCTCGCCGAAGCAAAACGTCTCGGCATGTCGGTCGTCGTGATCGACCATCATCAGGCCGGCACGGAATTGCCGGAGGTCGACGCCTTGGTCAATCCGAACCGGCTCGACGATCTCTCCGGTCTCGGCCATCTCGCCGCCGTGGGCCTCGTGCTGGTGACGCTGGTCGCGGTCAATCGTGAACTACGCCAGCGCGGTTTCTGGAATGCGGAGATGCCCGAGCCGGACCTGCTCGGCATGCTGCATCACGTTGCGCTCGGCACGGTTGCCGATGTCGCGCCGCTGATCGGTCTCAACCGCGCTTTCGTCGCCAAGGGCCTGATCGCGATGCGGCGCCGCGACCATGTCGGCCACACCGCGCTGATGGATGTGGCGCGGCTCAACGGCCCGCCGGAGGCCTGGCATCTCGGCTTCATGCTGGGACCGCGCATCAATGCCGGCGGCCGCATCGGCCGCGCCGACCTCGGCGTGCGGCTGCTTTTGGAGGGTGACAGCGTCGAGGCCGCGCGGATCGCAGCCGAACTCGACCGCCTCAACAGCGAGCGCCGGATCATCGAGCAGGCGGCCGAAGCGCAGGCCGAAGCCGAGGCGCTGGCCTCGATCGGACTCGAGGACAAGATCGGGGTGATCGTGACGGCCTCCGAAGGCTGGCATCCGGGTGTGGTCGGTCTCGTTGCATCCCGGTTGAAGGAGAAGTTCTCGCGGCCCGCCTTCGCGATCGCGCTGGAGCCCGGCGGCATCGGCACCGGCTCCGGCCGCTCGATTGCCGGCGTCGATCTCGGCAAGGCAGTGCGTCAAGCGGTCACCGACGGCATTCTGCTCAAGGGCGGCGGCCACGCGATGGCTGCGGGCGTCACGCTGCGGAAGGAAAAGCTCGCCGAATTTCGCGCCTATCTCGAGAATGCGCTGGCCCGCGACGTTGCCGAGGCGCGCCACGTCAACGAGCTCTACATCGACGGCGCGGTCTCCGCGCGCGCGGTGACGACCGAGCTTGCAACGACGCTCAACCGCGCTGGTCCCTTCGGCAGCGGCAATCCGGAAGTCGTGTTGGCGCTGCCGGCGCACCAGCTCGTCTATGCCGACGAGGTGGGACAGGCACATTTGAGGCTACGCTTCAAGTCGGGCGACGGCGCCATCGTCAACGGCATCGCGTTCCGTTCGATCGGACAGAAGCTCGGCAACGCGCTCGTTGCCAATCGCGGCCAGCAATTGCATGTCGCGGGATCATTGTCGGTCGATCGCTATCAGGGCGCCGAGCGTGTGCAATTCCGCGTCATCGACGTCGCGCTACCCGACCAGGGACCATCCATGATTAGATAGGCCCGGCAAACAACAAAAAACGAATAGCAAAAAAGGGAGTGAACATGGCAGGGCAGGTTGAGGGCAAGGTCGCGCTGGTGACGGGCGGGGCCTCCGGCATCGGCGAGGCCGTCGTCGAGCTGTTCGCACGCGAGGGCGCCATCGTCATTGCCACCGACATCGACGAGCTGCGCGGCCCCGAGCTCGCCAATCGCATCACCAAGGCCGGCGGCAAGGCGATTTTCCTGGAGCAGGACGTCACTAGCGAAGAGCGCTGGATCGAGATCACAGCCGAGATCACGAAGCGCTTTGGCCAGCTCGATATTCTCGTCTCCAATGCCGGCATCGGCATCGCCGTGCCCTCGATCGTCGACATGACGCTCAGCGACTGGCGCAGGCAGAACGCGATCAACCTCGACGGCGTCTTCCTCTCGGTGAAGCATTGCCTGCCCCTGATGCGCAAGACCGGCGGCGGCTCGATCGTCATGATGTCCTCGCTTGCGGGCTTGCGCGGCGCGCCCGGGCTGTCGGCCTATTCGGCGACCAAGGGCGGCGTGCGGCTGTTCGCAAAGTCGATCGCGATGGAGTGCGCTGCCGCCGGCGACGGCATCCGCGTCAACTCCGTCCATCCCGGCATCATCGACACGCCGATCTGGGGCAAGATCCCGACCGGCGCGACAGGCGCCGGCCAGAACGCACCGATCGATCCCGAAGAGCGCGCCCGGCTTGTCGCACCGCTGGGTCGGGCCGGACAGGCTGCGGAGATTGCCTCCGGCGTGCTGTATCTGGCCTCAGATGCCTCACGCTACGTCACCGGCAGCGAGCTCGTCATCGACGGCGGCATAAACGCCGGTGGCGTGCCACGGCGGCAATAAGCCGCCGCGCGGGGCGCGAAGGGCAGGGTGGCGCCCGCAGGGGCTGACGTGCAAGCGTCGTCCCTGTACAACGCGGGCGTCTTCCGACCGACAGAGGTGTCCTCCCGCCATGGCGCACAGCCTTCACTCTTCGTCATCCACGCCCGCAACATTTCGCTCGAACCGTCCGGATCTCGCGAGCGATGCGATCCGCAGCGCGCGCGAGGATCTTGCCGCCTGCTTCCGCATGGCTGCGCGCAACGGCTTTGAGGAGGGCATCTGCAACCATTTTTCCGCGGTGGTGCCTGGCCATGACGACCTCTTCCTGGTCAATCCCTACGGCTACGCCTTCCGCGAGCTGACCGCGTCAAAACTTCTGATCTGCGACTTCCACGGCAACGTGCTCGACGGCGAGGGCGTGCCCGAGGCGACCGCGTTCTATATCCATGCCGAGATGCACAAGCGCCTGCCGCGCGCCAAGGTCGCCTTCCACACCCACATGCCCTACGCCACGGCGCTGTCGATGACCGAGGGCGATCCGCTGATCTGGGCCGGCCAGACCGCGCTGAAATTCTACGGTCGCACGGCTGTGGACCCCAACTACAACGGCCTCGCACTCGACAACCGCGAAGGCGCGCGCATCGCCTCCAGCGTTGGGGATGCCGATATCATCTTCATGAAGCATCACGGCGTGATGGTGCTGGCACCGACCATCGCGGAAGCCTGGGACGATCTCTACTATCTCGAACGCGCCGCCGAGGTGCAGGTGCTGGCGATGTCGACGGGGCGACAGGTGCTGCCGGTCGATCCCGCCATTGCGGCCGAGACCTACAGGCAGATGCGCGAGGGAGATTCCGAATCCGCCCGGCTGCATCTCGCCGCAATCCGCCGCCAGCTCGATGCGGAGGAGCCGCAATATAGGCACTGAGCCTGCCTACGACCCCTGCCGCAGCTTTGCCAGCACCTTCAACCCGCCATAGCCGTCCGCGGGCGTGATGCCCGCGCGCTGCTGAAAATCCTTGATTGCCTTCATGGTGTCGTTGCCGACACGGCCGTCGGTGCCGCCAGTGTCGAAACCGGCCTTGGTCAGGCGTGTCTGCATCTCCTGCACCTCGGCGAGCGTCAGCGCGCGCTCGGAGCCGGGGAACGGCTGGATGAAGGGCGGGGCGCCGAGGCAGCGGTCGCCGAGATGGCAGATCGCCAGCGCATAGTTCATCGAGGGATTGTAGCTCTTCACCGCGTTGAAATTCGGTCCCAGCAGGAACGTCGGTCCGCCCGCAACCGGCGTCCACATCTGCGCGGATGCGGAGGCTTGCGGGAATGGCTGGCCGTCGGCGCGGGTGACGCCGGCTGCCTGCCAAGCCGCATAGGTCCGTGTGCCGCTCATCTCACCGGGCGCGCGCACCTCGTAGCCCCAATGCTCGCCGCGGTGCCATTTGCCCCGGTTGACGAGATATTTTGCGGTCGAGCCCAGCGCATCGTCGGGCTTGCCGAACGGCGAGACCTTGCCGTCGCCGTCATAGTCGATGCCGACATTGAGCCAGACTTCCGGCATCCATTGCGAATGCCCCATCGCGCCGGCCCAGGATCCCTGCATCTGCTCCGGCGTGCTCCAACCCTTGTCGACGATACGTAGCGCGTTGATCAGCTCGGTTTCCCAATAGGCTTTTCGGCGCGGCTCGTTCCAGGCGAGGGCGGCGAGAGAGGGGAATATCGGCGTCATGTGGTTCTGCTGCACCAGCGGATCGCCATAGGCGGACTCGACGCCCCACAGCGCCAGCAGCGTACCGCGCTCGACGCCGAAATCGCGCTCGATGCGTGCAAGCAGCGCCTCGTTGTTCTTCAGCGCGATCTTGCCGTTGATGATGCGCCAGTCAGAGACGCGGCGGTTGATGTATTGCCAGACCTGCTCATGGAATTCGGGCTGGTTGCGCATCTGCTTGAACACGCTCATGTCGGGCTCGACCCGCGCCATCGCGCGCTGCCAGGTCGCAGCCGAGATGCCCTTGGCCATCGCACGCGCGCGAAAGCCCTCGCGCCATTCCTCGAAGTCTGGAGGCGCGGCCAGGATCCGCGTTGGGATTGCGACGAGTGCGGCTGCGCCCAGCGTGGATCGAAGCAGAGCGCGGCGGCTGCGAGAGGCCATGGAATCAGCGTGTTTCATGGACCCATTCTAGCGGGAAACATGGCGGCTGTGACCCGGTTCCTGGAACTGGAGGAAGAGACGCAGGCCCCGCGTTCCCCGGAACAAACTGTCGCACTCCCGCATTCCCCCAGCACCAAGTTAGAGGAGGAGAAGATGCGGAAGTATCTGTTTGCCGCCGCCATGGTCACCGCCATCGGCGCGCCTGCTTTTGCCGACGAAGTCGGCGTTCACGTCGGTCCGGTCGGTGCCGGGGTGACCGTCGGACAGTCTCACGAATATCGTGAGCGGGACCGCGATCGCGACCGCACCACCGTCATCAAAGAGCGCGAACCCGCCGACCGCACCACGGTGATCAAGAAGGAAGATGAATTCGGCAATCGCAGCAAGACCGTGATTCATCACGACAACGACTGATGGAGTGGGGGGCCCGCCCCCCCCCCGCGCCCCCCCCCCCCCCCCCGCCGGGGAAACAGAATAAATGGGGGGGTTTTAAAAAAAGACGAAGAGGAAAAACCAAAAAAAAAGGGCGG
>NZ_JBVVPL010000004.1:139651-279016 GCF_055807615.1 Bradyrhizobium sp. MV1.5
TTTATATTATATTTAAATTTTCTCCCCCCCACCCCATCATTCACACCCCCCCCCCCCCCCGCGGGGCGGGGGGGCGCCCCCCCCCCCCCCCCCCCCCCCCGCCGTCGCACGCAGTCCGTTCATCGAGAATTCGGGGTGGAATGAAGATACGCGCGCATGCGGAAAGCCATGTCGTCGAGCTCGACGACGGCTCGCAATGGCAGATCTTTCCCGGCGATCTCGCGACCACGCTGAGCTGGAAGCCCGAAACCGATCTGCACCTGGAGCGAAGCGGCGACCAGGTGAGCTCGCATGAGCTGGTGAACGACGCCGATCAAAGCCGCGTGCGGGTGATCGCAGCGGGCGAGACTTGGCCTGATGGCGACGTTAAGAAAGTGTTGAAGGGCGGGTAGGGCGCGCCCGCAACGGGTCGGATATCCCCAATTTTGAGCCTGTCACTTTACGGTCGGTTTGCTTCCGTCTGCGCACAATGCGTGGATGCAGGAATTGTTCGACATCATCCGCGCCAATCCCTGGCCCTTCGGCGCCGGGTTGTTCGTCGTCATCCTGATGATCCTCGCGGAGAACTTTGGGCGCGGTATTCAAGGCGACGGCGCCGTCAGTGACTTCTCGGATTCGGACGGTGGCCAGGGTGGCGGCGGCGGCGACTAGATCCCGCCAGCGGCAAGCGCGATTCGCCTAGTCCTGTAAATCGGCCGCGATGCCTGCGAGCCAGCGGCGAATGCTTGCTTCGGTCCTGGCATCGAGCCCGGCAGCAAGGCGCTTCTCCAACGCAATCACCCGTTCCCGGCACGCTTTCAAAAGCGTCGCGCCGCGCGGCGTCAGCGTCCATTGCTGGATGCGGCCGTGGACCGGATGGGGCGTCATCAGAATCGCACCGTCACGTTCGAGGTTGCGGATGATGACGCCGACGGTCTGGGGCGTCAGGAAGGTAAGGCGGGCAACGTCGGCGCCCGAGAGGCCCGGATAGGCATTGAGCATGGTCAGCACCGCGAATTGCGGTGAGGTGACGCCGAGATCGGCCAGCAACCGCTCCATCGTCAGGCGGACTGCGGCATGGGCCTGGCGCAGCAGATAGCCGAGATAGCCTTGCTCGCCGCGCTTGCCTTCCCCTGGGGCTGGCACGCGCACCGCTGAGGCAGCCGTGGGGGCCTTCCGCCGGAGTTGCGATCTCGTGATGTCGGCCGGCTTGCGCATGATGTAAGGGCTCTTATAATAGCTCAGTGCTCTTACAATACCACGAGGTGAACGGCAATGTCACACGCCCGCAGCGAATACGAGGATTTCAAGAGGATCGCGCCCGACGCGTATGAGCTGGTGCTGGCGCTCGGCCAGGTCGCGGCCAAGGCCGGCCTCGACAAGCAGCTTCTCGAACTGGTCAAGCTGCGGGCATCGCAGATCAACGGTTGCGCCTTCTGCCTGCAGCATCACATCCTGCTTTCGGAGCGGATCGGCGTTCCCGTCGACAAGCTCAATTTGGTCGTGGTCTGGCGCGAGGCGCCGATCTTTTCTGCGCGCGAACGTGCCGCGCTGGCCTGGACCGAGGCGCTGACCTGCCTGCCCGACGGAGTCGGCGAAGACGTGTACGCCGAGGTGAGCCGTGAATTCTCCGAGACGGAGCTGACGTACCTGATCTCGGCGATCGCCTCGATCAACGTCTGGAACCGTTTTGGTGCGGCGTTTCGCTGGACGCCGGCGAAGCGGCCGGTCGCAGCGAATGCGGCGGCATCCTGATTGCAACGAAGGGGAGATCACGAATGACAGCAATGAGTTTTCCCACCGTACCGCGCCCGGCGCCATCGCGCTCGATGGCGATCGCCGTCGTTGGCGGGCTCGCCTGCGCGCTTGTGATCGGCAAAGCGCTGCCGGTGACGATGGACGCCATATCCGGCACACTCTCGCCGCTCTGCGCCACCGCCGCCGAAAGCTCGCCGCTCGACAAGGTCGAGCCGATCGGCTCCTACGCGCTGCCGAACGTGCCGGGCAAGCGCGTCACCATCGTGCGCGTGTTCTACGGCCCCGGCGGGTTCTCGCGGCCGCATCGTCACGCGGGATCCGTCACCGCCTACATCACCAAGGGCGAGATCCGCTCCCAGCTCGGCGGCGGTCCGGTTGAGACGTTCGGCGTCGGCCAGTCCTTCTTCGAGCCGCCCGGCTCGATGCATCTGGTCTCGGCCAATGCCAGCACCACGGAGCCGGCTGAATTGATCGCCGTGTTCGTGGCGGACGAGGGCGCGCAGCTGACGACGCTGCTGGAGTAGCTCGCGCTCGCAATCCGAAGTCGCCGTTGTTCACGTAGGCTGCGATCGCTTCACACGTTTCCATAGCGGTGAAAGACCGTATGCGACGGCGGGTATCGCAACCGCGCCGACAAGGAGCCCAACGACGCCTGAGATGGCTGCCTCGACCGACCATTCGACGATGCCGGCGATGGAGGGCAGGAGGCGCGCGGCAGCCTCGGTCGCGGCATGGACCGTATGGCCGACCATCGGTGGGCCATATTGTTCGATGCCGTGCAGGATGATGCCGCCGCCGACCCAGATCATGGCGGCGGTGCCGATGGTGCTCAGCACCGCCAGGAAGGCAGGCATGCCGCGGACGAGCGCACGTCCAAGCAAGCGGATCGCGCCGCCAATGACCGAGGCGCCGTCATATCGCGCAAGGGCCAGGCCGACATCGTCCGCCTTCACGATCAGGGCGACCACGCCGTAGACACCAACCGTGATGAAAATGGCGACGAGCGCCAGCACGAGTGCCTGGGTCCAGATGCTGCCTGCCGGGACGGCTGCCAGCGTGATCGCCATGATCTCCGCCGATAGGATGAAATCCGTCTTGATGGCGCTTGCGACCTTCTCGTCCTCAAGTGACCGCGCATTCGACGCCGCTGGCTGGCGCTGAGTTTCGTGGTCGTGCGCATGATGCGGCATCACGGCTTCGAGCACCTTCTCGGTGCCCTCATAGCACAGGAAGGCTCCGCCCAGCATGAGCAGCGGCGTAACCGCGGCGGGAAGGAAATAACCAAGCAACAGGGCGATGGGCAGCAGGATCAGCAATTTGTTGCGGAGTGACCCAACCGCAATCTTACCCACGATCGGCAGTTCGCGTTTCGAGGCAAAGCCGATCACGTAGTTCGGCGTGACGGCTGCATCATCGATGACCACGCCAGCCGCCTTTACTCCCGCCTTGGCCGTCTGGCCCGCGACATCGTCGAGCGAGGCTGCCGCCACCTTTGCAATCGCCGCGATATCATCGAGAAGACCAATCAGTCCGGCACTCATCAACACTGTTCCTTCGACCGCCCGGCATGAGGACGAGCAGCGTCAATTCTCCTCGCCGCCCGATCCCTCGCGAAAGTCCGGCTTGAGCACGTCCTCCGGCAGCGCATGCGCCACGGGCTGCGGCGTGCCGGCGATCTCCGGGCCGACCTCGCGGCCGCGGGCGCGGATGAGGCGCTCGTACGCCGAGACCAGCGTGACGTAAGGACTGACCCAGATCCAGCCGTCGCGGGTAAACACTTGCACGTCGAAATGCAGGTGCATCGAGGTGCCGGCGGGATGGTCGAGATAATTCGAGACCATGCCGATCTTCTCGCCCTCCGATACGATGCGGCCATTGAGCAGGCCATCGGCGTTTAGCGCCTGCGGGTTCATATGCATGTAGCGGAAACGGATGTGCTCGGTCCGGCTGTTGATTTGCAGCGTCACGGCCTGGTCCTTGGAAGCGCGTATGACCCTGGCATCGCGCACGGCGACAACGGCGCGCTGCTTGGGATCGCAAGCTTGGCGGCCTTCACCGGGCGGTGGGCACTCGGCCGCGCGGATGTCCTCACCCTGATGGCCATAACCGCCGCTGCATTGCCAGACCTCGAAACTGCGAGATTCGCAGAAATTGTCGCGCCATGGGTAAGCGGTCGTGCTCTCCATCTTGTCGCGCTTGGCATAGGATTGCGAGTGTATGAACGCGGGCGCCTTCTCGAGAGGAAACCGGATCTGTGCGTAGGCCATCACGTCGGGATGGCCGCCCTGCTTGCGATAGCCGGTGTTCGGGATGATGTCGCCGCTCGGCCGGTAGCTGAAGTCCGGGGAACGTACCGCGGGACGATCGAGAATGTTGGAAGCAACGTCTGTCAGCGGCCGCATGCGCTGGCCGCCGGCCACGCGCAGCGCCTTCACGAAGCGTTCGGCGACCGGATAGGCCTCCTTGCAGGCAAGCCGCCGCGGCTTGGCGACGCTGTCGAGGCATTGGATCGACACCACATAGGCGACGCCGAAACGGGTGAAAGCGTAGCGCACATAGCCTTCCCGGATGAACTTGCGCAGGTCCGGGTAGAGCGCCGCGAGCGGTTTGACCGGCTCGCCCTTGCCGCCCGAGGGATCGGCAATGTCATAGACGAGCGCCGAACCCGTGATCTGCACCTCGACCGGCCTTGCGAACACGCGGCCCGGCATGCCGTCGCCGGCGCCAGGCTCGAACGAAAAGGTCGCGCTGTAGCCGGCCGGACCGGCGTCGAACATATCGACGGAATTGAAGTCGGCCTGGTAGCGCGACAGCGCGAGTGTCGCCGGCGCGCCATTGCGCCGTGCTTCGAAATAAGCGGCCGCGTCGAACGGCAGCAGCACGGGTACGGAGCTGCGGGCGATGCCGGTGAAGAATTGCGAGGAGATCGCGTTGAGCTGCACCAGCGCCGGCATCGCGCGCGGATCGTAGCGCGGCACCGAACGACGGGGCGCGAAGATGAAATCGTCCGCGGCCCGGGGATGGGCGTTGATTTCGCTGCGGAGCTGGTCGAGCGCCGCGCGCCAATCGGCGCGCAGGGCCGTGAGCGAGGGGCTGCGGAATTCATCCGCAGCCAGCGGAGAGGCAATGAGGAGCGAAAGCGACGCCAGAAGTTGCGAGACGAAGCGGAAACCTTTCCCAACCACTGTCTCGCCCCCCGGCGGCACCTGTTGCGCTCGCTTTGGCCCCGTCAGTCCTTGGCGCGCTCGGAGTAGGAGCCGTCTTCGGTCATCACGACGATTCGGGTGCCGACGGCGATGTGCGGCGGCACCGTGGTGCGCACGCCGTTCGAGAGCACGGCGGGCTTGTAGGACGAGGAGGCGGTCTGGCCCTTGGTCACGGGCTCGGTCTCGACCACTTCCAGCGTCACGCGCTGCGGCAGGGCGATCGATACCGGATTGGAGCCGTGCAGCGACAGCTTGACCGTCATGCTCTCCTGGAGATAGGCCGCCGCATCGCCGATCACGTCCTTGGACACCTGGACCTGGTCATAGGTCTCCGGGTTCATGAAGTGATAGCCGTCACCATCTTCATACAGGAAGGTGTAGTTGCGCTCTTCGATCGTGGCTTTCTCGACCTGGTCGGTGGTCTTGTAGCGCTCGGAGATCTTTACCCCGTCCGAGATTCGGCGCATTTCGATCTGGCTGACCGGGGTGCCCTTGCCGGGATGGATGTTCTCGGCGGTCACGACGACATATAGCTTGCCGTCTTGCTCGATCACGTTGCCCTTGCGAATAGAACTGGCGATGACTCTCAAAGCTTTATTTCCTGCTTGCTTGGCCCGGCTCGGGCCAGGACGTGGTCAAATTGATGGGGGACCTGGGGCCCCAAATCAGACCGCGGCACCCGTTTCGGGCCGCAACATACTGGTTTTGCCGTTGGATGCCAGCATTTTGCTGGCCTGCGGGACGGCCGGTTAATGGCTGGGGACAAGCCGATGTCGCCGTTCTGGTCCCCCTCGCGGCATGTCGACCGCCGGCCCTTCCTGCAGGCCAGGGGAGCCATCACCGGGGCTCTACGGGGATTTTTCGCCGAGCAGGGCTTCGTCGAGGTCGAAACCTCCGTTCTCGAGGTCTCCCCCGGCAATGAGACCCACCTGCACGCCCCCCGGACGGAGATCATGCGACCCGACGGCAGCCGTGTGAGCCGATATTTGCGGACGTCGCCGGAATTCGCCTGCAAGAAGCTGCTGGCGGCCGGGGAGACCCGGATTTTCGAGTTCGCCCGGGTGTTCCGTGACCGTGAGCGCGGCGACCTCCATTTGCCCGAATTCACCATGCTGGAATGGTACCGGGCAGACGCCCCCTATGACGCCATCATGGCTGACTGCGTCGTCCTCATCGCCCGCGCGGCCCAGGCGACCGGTATCGGCGCCTTCGCCTTCCGCGGCCGGACCGCCGATCCCTTCGCCGAGCCGGAGCTAGTGACGGTGGCCGGCGCCTTCGAGCAGTTTGCGAGGATCGACCTGCTTGCGACCATTTCCGGCGGGGAGGGCGACCGCGCCGGGCTCGCCCGGGCGGCTGCCGGCAAGGTCCGCGTGGCCGAGGACGACACATGGTCCGACATCTTCAGCAAGGTTCTGGTCGAGCATGTCGAGCCGCATCTGGGGCTGGGGCGTTTGACCATTCTGTTCGAATACCCATCTCCAGAGGCGGCACTGGCGCGCGTGAAGGCGGGCGATCCCCGCGTTGCCGAGCGGTTCGAGGTCTATGCCTGCGGTGTCGAACTCGCCAACGGCTTTGGCGAACTGACCGACGCCGAGGAGCAGCGCAAGCGCTTCACGCAATCCATGGCGGAGAAGCAGCGCCGCTACGGCGAAGCCTATCCGCTGGACGAGGACTTTCTGGCCGCGGTCGCGGCGATGCCGGAGGCAAGCGGCGTCGCGCTCGGCTTCGACCGGCTGGTGATGCTGGCGAGCGGCGCGTCGCGAATTGATCAGGTGGTCTGGACGCCGCCTGCAAATGAAACGTTTAGCGAGACATGACGAAGAGCAATCTTGCACGCACATTGCGCGATCCGGCCGAACTTGTGGCCGAGCAGCTGGCGCCCGCCACAGCGCTGCCGGTGCTGGATCGCGTTGCCGCACGCTATGCGGTTGCGATCACGCCTGCGCTGGTCGATCTGATCGACAGGTCCGATCCCGACGATCCCATCGCGCGGCAATTCGTTCCGACTGCCGCGGAGCTGGAGATGCAGCCGGGCGAGAACGCAGATCCGATCGGCGATCATCCACACTCGCCGGTTCCCGGGATCGTGCATCGCTATCCCGACCGCGTGCTGTTCAAGCTCGTCCACGTCTGCGCGGTCTATTGCCGCTTCTGCTTCCGCCGCGAGATGGTTGGCCCCGGCAAGGAGAACGCGCTCTCGGATGGCGCCTATCGCGCGGCGATTGACTACATCCGCTCGCACGGTGATATCTGGGAGGTGATCCTGACCGGGGGCGATCCCCTGATGCTGTCGCCGCGGCGGATGAGCGAGATCATAGCCGATCTGGCCGGCATCGATCACGTGAAGATCATCCGCCTTCACACTCGCGTGCCGGTGGCCGAGCCCGCGCGCATCAGCGACGAGATGGTCGCTGCCCTGAAGGCCGAAGGCGCCACCACCTGGGTAGCGCTGCATGCCAACCATGCGCGCGAACTGACGGGGCCGGCGCGTGCCGCCTGCGCGCGGCTGGTCGATGCCGGGATTCCCATGGTGAGCCAGTCCGTGCTTTTGCGCGGCGTCAATGACAACGCGACCGCCCTGTCGGATTTGATGAGAGCTTTCGTCGAATGCCGGATCAAGCCCTATTATCTGCATCACGGCGATCTCGCGCCCGGCACGGCGCATCTGCGAACGACACTCGCCGAGGGGCAGAATTTGATGCGGCAGCTGCGCGGACGGGTGTCGGGACTGTGTCAGCCCGACTACGTCATCGACATTCCCGGCGGCGCCGGCAAGTCGCCGGTGGGGCCGAATTACGTGTTGCCGATGCAAAATACCGCACCCGATGCGCGTGATGCAGATCAAGAAACGCGCTATCGTATCGTCGATTATTGTGGCGACGTTCACCTCTATCCGCCCGAGACCTGAATGGTCGTGATGGAGATGCTGGCTCGAGGAATGGAGAGGTAAAATGAGAAGCATCATTTTGGCACTGTCGCTTCTGACGGTGTTCGGCAGCGCCGGCTTCGCGCAGACGGGAAGCAAGGGATCGACGTCCTCGGGGCAATCGGCGGGTTCTTTGCCGCCTGCACCCGTGGGCCATCGCCAGCCGCGCGTCGGCGACGTGCCGAACGAGAAGAACCTGAGCGACCCGAACGATCCCCTCAGCAAGGAAAATCAGGCGCTCGACAAGAAGATCAAGAGCATCTGCCGCGGCTGCTAGGCGCCGGAGCAGCGGGCAGGGTGCGACAGCCTCACCCCGCCCGCAATCGTTCGGTCAGGCGGAGCGCTCGTGCAGCCCTGCGCGCTTGGTGTTGCGCCGGATCTCGACCGCGTCAGCGAGCTGCTTGAGCACGGTTGCCGTGGTCGCCCAGTCGATGCATCCGTCCGTGATGCTCTGGCCATAGATGAGCGGCTTTCCCGTCACCACGTCCTGGCGTCCGGCGACGAGATTGCTCTCGACCATCACCCCCATGATGCGGTTCTCGCCACCGGAAATCTGCCCGGCGATGTCGGCCGTCACGAGCGGCTGGTTTTCCGGCTTCTTGCACGAATTGGCGTGGCTCGCATCGACCATCACGAGCGGTGCGACGCTCGCTTTTGCCAGATCGTTGCAGGCCGCTGCGACGCTTGCCGCATCGTAATTCGGAGTGCTGCCGCCGCGCAGGATGATGTGACAATCCTCGTTGCCCGCGGTCGAGGCGATTGCGGAGCGGCCGAGCTTGGTCACCGCCATGAAATGATGCGGATTCGAGGCCGACTTCACCGCGTCCGCCGCGATGCGCACGTTGCCGTCGGTACCGTTCTTGAACCCGACCGGGCAGGACAGCCCCGAGGCCAGCTCGCGATGAATCTGGCTTTCGGTCGTGCGCGCGCCGATCGCGGCCCAGGACACGAGGTCCGCAATGTATTGCGGCGTCGTCATGTCGAGAAATTCGGTGCCGGCGGGCAGGCCGAGATTATTCACCGCCGAGAGCACGTTGCGCGCCAGCCGCAGGCCCTTGTTGATGTCGAAGCTGCCGTCCAGATCGGGATCGTTGATCAGGCCCTTCCAGCCGACCGTGGTGCGCGGCTTCTCGAAATAGACCCGCATCACGATTTCGAGTTGGTCGGCAAGCTCTTCGCGCAAGCTCGCGAGGCGCTCGGCGTATTCGAGCGCAGCCCTGGGATCATGCACCGAGCAGGGGCCGACGACGACCAGAAGCCGGTCGTCCTGGCCATTGAGGATCGCATGGATGGCGTTGCGTGCGGCCATCACCACGCGCGTCGCGGTGAGCGTGCGCGGGACTTCCCGCATCACCTCTTCGGGCGTGCTCAGCTCTTTCAGTTCGCGGATACGAAGATCGTCGGTCGTGCTCAGCACGGCGGGCTCCTGTCATGTTGAGACCCTGCCGGCCAATAAAAAAGCCGCCAGGTCTGGCGGCTTGTTCGGACGTTTGCTGCAATGTTTCAGATTGAGCGCGATCCTCCTGCCGCCAGCGAGCTGTCGTAGCTAAAGTACCAAAAATAGCTGGTGACCAGGGTGATCATGGCCAGTCATATAGCGCGCGATCGGCGGCTTGTCACCCCCCAATGGAGGGTGACGGCCAAGCGGCGCCTCAACTGTTGCTTTTGCGTGCCGCCAGCGCCATGCCGATCAGCGTGGCGCCGCCGAACAGCAGGTTGATGCCGACGAGGATGCCGATCGCCCATTCCGCCGAGCTCGGCAATCCCGTGATCACCATGAACGAGATCGCGATGTCGACGAGGCCCGAGATCAGGAGCCACGACCAGCGGCCGCCCGGCTCGCGGCGATGCTCCAGCGCGTACATGATGGTGGCGACGCCCTCGGCGAGGAAATAGGCGCCGAGCACGATGGTCAGCGTCAGCACGGCCTGCATCGGCCGCGCCAGCAGCAGCATGCCTGCGAGCACGGCAAGCGCGGCCGAGATCAGCGACCACCAGAAGCCCGGCGTGCTGCGCGCCCAATAGGTCGCGATCAATCCGCCGATGCCACTGATCAGGAACATCCAGCCGAGGAAGATCGCAATCGCAAGGCTTGCGAGCGGCGGCAGGATCAGCGCGGCAACGCCGAGCACCGCAAGCAGGATCCCTTCGAACAGGAAGGCCTTCCAATGTGCCTTGACCGTCCGGCTCATGGCGGATTGCAGCCGGGAAAGATCCTCAGGCGATGTCATGGGCAGGCTCCGGATCGAGAGGTGTGTGCTCGATCTAGTCTAGTACGTGCGCACCGCGCTTGCCATCCCGCGGTTCAGCCGCCGCCGTGCGCCGACGAAAAACCTTCGCCGCTGGTGCGGATGCGGTTGCGGCCGAGAACATAGATCGCGGTCGTGACGATCAGAAGTGCGAGGCCGAGCAGGATCGAGACCAGGCCGATCGGGATCAGGGCCAGCGTCAGATTGCGCTCGGGATTGATGAGCCAGTGATGGATCGAGGTCAACACGAAGGCAAGACCGAGAAAGCCGACGCCGCCACCGGCAAGCAGCAGCGCCCACATCCGGCGGAGCTGGCTGAGGCGCTCCCGCGCGACGTCGGTCCGGGGGGCGTGATGGCGCGCGACGCGCCGTACCAGTCGGATGGCGAAGGCGATCGAGCTGAAGCCGATCAGCAGGCTCGCGCCGCCCAACCACATCCGCAGCGTCGGATCGAGATCCGGCATGCGCTGGAGTGTGAGCAGGGGGAAGTCGAAGGCCGAATGCAAGGCGAGCGGGCCTGCGAAGATCAGCAGGCGGCTGGAGAGACGGGCCCAGTCGCGATGATGGCGGTTCGCACCCAGCGCCGTGCCAGCGCGCGCGATGGTTAGATAGGCGCCGGCGATGATGCCGAGCGCGCCGTGGAACGGCACCGTCAGCACGCTGCGCAAGGCGGCCAGCGAACGCCACATCTCGGCATGCTGGACGAGATAGGCGAGGTTCTCGTAGGCGGCGAAGCCGAGGCCGACCGCGGCGCCATAGACCACGCTGTCCATCGGATTGGCGAAGGTCCGCCGCTTGGTCGAGGCGACCAGCACGATGGCGATCACCTTGACCGCTTCCTCCGGCAGCGCGACGCCGAAGATCGAATGCATGGCCAGCGCCGCCCACGGGTTATCCGGGGCCGCGACCATCTTGGCGAAAGGGGCGCGGGCCAAGCCCAGCAGCGAAATGCTGGCCGCGCCGAGCAGGAACGCGGTCCAGACCTGGGCCGGCGGTCCCGGGCGTTCCTCGGCGGCAATGACAAGCCACAGCATCAGCAGCGCCGGGGCGATGGCGGCCGTTCCGATGACGGTGGGTAACGCTTCGATCAGGTACATCGGCGCCGAAAATAGGTTCCCTTGATCCGCTTATCTACATTCCCTGATGCGACCTTGTGTCATGCGCTCGCTGTCGGGTCTCTTAACAAGCGTGACAGCCTGCGTTCATCAAGATGGTCGCCGGGGTGTCGAATATGGAGCGCAATCAATCGCATGACAGAACCACCTCGTCTCCCATGACAACGGTCGCGGGCCCGTCATCGGATCGCGATTGGCAAGTCAGATCAAGGCAATGCGCAGGTTTCTTCGATTCACGATGCACGTGTCGCCGCGGCAAGTCCAGAGCCGGGATTGCCCCGTCCGGGCAACGCATGGCCTGGCGGACCGGCCTAGTCACGCCCGGTCGCGCGGGAGGGCGACGCGGTCCGGCGGGCCCGGACTTGCTCCACCTCCCAGAAGGCGCGGATAAGGCACGTGCCGAGGCAGAGCACGATGAGCAACAGCAGGAAGGCCTGGTCGGCGGCAGGGATGTGAGTCATGGCAATGATAAAGCAACGCCCATGCCATGCGTTCCCGCACGCGTCTGCCGCGGCTTGCGCCATCTGCAACGGCTGCCGATCCCAAACCCGCTTTTGACTGTCTCAATGCGTGGTGAACGGCGGCGGCGCGTCGGGCGCGACGTCGAAGGCGCCGAGATGGAATTCGTCGCCGATGGACGCGTCCGGCTCGGAATGCTGCGCCATCAGCGTGAACGCGGCCTGCGGGTATTGCTTCCAGATATCGAGATCGCCGGCGGTGATGGTGAGCCAGCCGAAGGTGTACATGTAGCGTCCGGGCTCGGTGACCCGGCCGACCCTGTCCCAGGTGATCTTGTCGACTCTGATCTTATCGACTGTGACCTTGTCGACTGCCATTCGGTCCCCCGATCGCAAGTCTGCAGATAATGCCCGGCACGAGGCGCGGACCTTCAAAAGCTTATCTCGAAATAGGGCTGCGATAGGGCGGCGCGGCCGGAGGATCAGGCCGATTGCAGCATGGGTGAGCGGACGATCAGCCGGACGACGTCGTCCCGCGACTGCTTTTCGGCGAATTTGACCGCAAAGCCGTTTTCGAATTTGCGGATCACGCGCCCGACGCAAGCGCCGACCGCAAGCGGAGTTCCCACTGGCGGATCGTATTCGCAGGATATCGCGACACCGGCCGTGGAGACGTCGATGATGAAGCAGGCATGGGTGCTGCCGTCGGCGAGCGTCAGGAAGGTGTGCGCGACCTGCGGAACGAAGCGGGCGTCACGCCGCAGCTCCTGAACGCTGGCGTCCTTCTGCTTCTTCTCGAGCCAGGTCAGCTTTTCCGACATCCAGGCGCGCCGGGCCCGCGTCATCTCGAGCTCCATCAGGAAGCCCAATTTCAGCGTCGCGCTGATGGTGCACTGGAATTCGCCGAAATCCTGGAAGTAGGAGGTCACGCGCTCGCCGACCTTTCCGACCACGGGAACGTCGACCATCATCCGGAACGGCGACACGCGGCTGGTGCGGCAGGCGAAGGTTCGGAGCTTACCCTCGCAATCGTACCAGCGCGGCAACGAGTAGCTGCCGCTCACGGTGACTTGCACGGCACGCTGTCTGAGGAACTCTGCGACGGACATGGGCGCCAATCGTGTTTCGGAGTGTTTCCGTAGTTCCACGGTAGCAAGCAAATTCTAAGCAAATGATACCGGCACTCACGAGCAGGGGTAAATTCTTGGTAAATGCGCGGACCGGGACGGGCGGCATAGCGCCGCAATTATGAGGCACGTGACCTCACGATCGCGTCATCCGAGCAGCGCCAGCAGGGCGAGCACGCCGATGGCCAGGACGAGCTTGATTGTCGCGCAGGCCAGGCTGTCCGGTCTGCTCTCAAGTCCGAACCACGGCAATGCATGCCGCATCGCGCGCGTCGCAAATGCTTCGACGATGGCGAGCAGAAGAGCGATTCCGGCGAGGAAGGACCATGATGCGTCCGGCAGCATCCATGCCGCGAGCCACGCGGGGACGGACGCTTTCATCGATGCCAGCAGCGCGAACCATCCGAACAGGGATACGAAGCCCTTGATGATTTCGGGCCCGACCGTGCCAGGCTCGAGACGGATGCCGATCTTTCCAAGAGCGAGTTCGATGCGCTCGCCATCGCTGAAGAAGAGGAAGGCGCCGAGATAGAGAGGGACGCGCGACTGAAACAGCAGCGCGATGATGCCGAACAGGACGGCGTAGCCGAAAGCGTCACTGACGACGGTCGTGCCGGCCGTATGCAACGGCTCCGACACAGCCGTGGCCCGAGGCCGCGATCTGGCGCGCGCCATGTGTTCCAGCATTCTGGCGCGCCGTTCCGGCGCGTAGGCTGCCGAGCGGTGGATCCATGGCGGCGGCGCCGGCGAGGCGATCCCGGCCTGGTCGTCCGAGGGAGATTTATACTGCGCCATGGGCCTGCATCCGGTTCCAACAGGACATTGGTCGGCGGCGAGGGGCGGGGAGGTTCATGCGGAGCGGCAGATTTCGCCGTGTCATCAACGGCTGGATGATGGCGCTCCCTAGCGCCGTCGCACGAAAATTGAGTGGCTGGAATCAAGTACTTACGTCGACCGAGCGCATATTGGGCCGGACGCAATGTAAGACGAATGGTTGGTCCTCGGCGGCTCCTGTTTTCGGCAGTTTCCACACACCCACGACCAGCAGTAACTCCAGCGCGTTCTGGCAAGCTCACCGGCGCTCTGGCAAGGGAGGGCCGTGGCATCCTGCAAGGAGTTCATCCCGCAGGATGCGGTACTGAGAGCCGGTGACCCCCGCAATCAGCGGCAGACGTAGCTGCCATTGACGAGAACGCGGACACATGCCGTGCCGACCGCGGCCGCACCGACTGCCGCGCCGCCTACGACCGCACGCCTGGTGGTGCGGCGTGCAACGCCGGCTACCGACACGGGTGTCAAGGGGCGTCCGACCCGTGCTTCTGCCCGGCCGAGCGAGAGTGAAAGCCCTTCGTCGGCCGACCAGCCGATTGAGCCGGACACTCCGAGGGCGATCACGGCACCTGCGAGTGATAATTTTGTGAGCAAGCCACGCTTCATGATGGTCTCCGTCCTGTGAGAGTGAATTTCGATCGCTCCACGGTTCGCTGCTCGGACCATTGATCAAGGTCAAGGAATCGCAAGAAAACGATGCAGCTGGTAAGCGCGAGCAACACGCGAAGACGCTTCCTGCAGAATGGGCGGAGCGAGAGCTTCTTCGACTCTTTACTTCTGCACGCAGAGCGGTCTCAGCGTCTCGTCGCTGCTGCGCGCTTTCGCGTATTCCATCAGCGCCGTCCGGGCCGCTTCGCAACGCTCTGCGCTTGAAAACTCTTGTGTCGATATGACGGCGCCATTCGCGACGCCGAGCCAGCTGATGACGACCAGAACATAGGTCATGGTATTCTCCCCCTCAGCCGTCGATCTCCTGAGCGCAGATTAGCGCGAGAGGCGGCTTAATGAGCGCCGCCCATCGCGCCATTATCAGTCTATTGGCACACATACATGATGCCATCACCGCCCTTCACCAGCGAGCCTGGGACGCACCCGATGCCGTTGCGCGCCGCATACTCGGTCCAGCCGCTATAGCCGTAGCTCCATGGCCCGCCGGAGTAATAGGCTCGCACGGCGTACCAGGGCAGGCTCTCGTCAGTGTAGTAGTGTCCACGATAATAGGGAGTGACGTACAACCTCGTCGCCGCCTGCGCCTTGTCGAGCCCCAGCGAAATTCCGTCTTGGTCGTTCCAGCCGATGGCCAACGTCGTTCCGCATACGAGGGCGGCGACGGCAATCTTCCTTGCGCTCGTTGATTTCATGGACCTTCTCCAAAAATGAACTCCAGCGTCACAACACCAACGCAGTACCAGGGCAGCTTTAGATCAAGGGCAAACAAATCGCATCCACTTCGTCTTCGACTTTGCCGGGTCAAGTTCGAATCAAGTTAAGTGAATCTGGATGACGACGTTCTGACGTCCGATCGTGCGAACGCTTCTCGCTGGAATGCGTCATGCAGTCGGCGACAAGCTCCGAGCCGGCATGACGCCTCTTGATCTGCTCTTCATCATCTCTGCCGTTTCGTTCGTGGGCTCGTGTTGCGCCTCGATCAATTTGGTGAACGCGAAGAACAAGCGGGCGGTGATGCCACCTTTCGATCGGTGTTCATCATGAAGCCTATCGGCCGCCAAGCGTGACCAGCTTCTTGCCTCGGCCATCCAGACCGTTTGGTTTGCCGGATCCTGCCTTGCAAGTTTCCGACAAAGTACTGCGCGCGAACTCAGCTCGAATTGACTCATCATCGGCCCTCCCTGCCAGAAGCTCGATGTACGCGGTGAGAATTCTGCGTTGCGTGCAACATCTCCGCAATTGCCCATCCGGTCATTGTACCAAGGGTCATGTCACAGCCACTGACCGAGCCGTGCGATATTGCGCGAGGCGGTGCTGCGAAAATTCAATTCGTTGATCTGGCTCAAGCGCCGCAGCATTTGAACGCGGTGAACATTAGCCTGCTGCAGCCGTGCGTGCGCTTACCAGTGAAGCGCCGCCCATGCATCAGCAAGTGGTCCACCAGGGGCGCGCCGCGGCGGAAGCAACGGCCGCTCGATTTAGGCAGCCATGCCCATGCAGGTTGCATTTCTTCGCCAATCTTGCCGCCGTGGCCCGTTGCTTGCCAGACGAAGATCTGCGGCGGCAATGGCGCCGACAATGCCCATCTCGCGGTATGTGTTCTATGTCGGCGGTACGTTGCTCGCGATGCTCTTCGTTGTGGACGCCCTGGTGCCGGATCGGCCTGCCATCCACGGTGGAGCTGCGCGCTCCGCCCCCATCCGCATCCATTCCGATCGAAAATTGCCCGAGCGGGTCATTCTCGACACTAGCCTGCCGACGATTGTCGCAACCGACATCGCCAAGGCCGAGCTTGGTGCCCTGCCGGGCGCCGACCTCCCACAGATTCGTGTTCGCGAGGCCTTTGCTCAGCTAGTAGCACCCGATGCCGAACGACCGCCAGCGCGTCCGCCGACAAAGGCTGATGTGAAGCCGCAGCGTCAAAACAAAAGTGCGAGGAGGCACATCGAAAAGAAGATCCGGCTCGTCGCGCGGCCGCCGCAGTACGGCTGGTTTGGCAACCAGGTTTGGTGAGCGTCTCCGATGGTCGCATCTTCGGAGTGGGGCGCTCGCCATTGATCCTATCAACGAGTGAACGTCGAGGCATTGCCCATCAAACGTCCTTCAAGATCGGGAGTAACTGACATGAGTGAAACGTCAAGGTTTAAACGAATCGATCGTCGCGGGGCTCTTTCATTGCTCGGATGGGCCGCTGTACTCGGATTGGCCGCATCCGGCACGGTGCTGTTAGCAACAGAAGTGCCGGCTCAGACGATCGGAATGGAGCGACGCCAGGAGAGGCGGGGAGCCCGCCACGAGCGGCGTCAGGAACGGCGCACGGGCCGGACTGAACGCCGCCAGGAAAGGCGTACCGGGCGCACGGAGCGCCGTGAAGAGCGGCGCAACTAGGACGCCGACATGATCTCACCCATCATCGTTCGCCGGCAGATGTCTGCTTGATCGCGATCCGGAAGCTGGCGGATGCCGCAGACCTGGTACATAACATTCGAGGTGCAGAAGCGTGGGACCTTGCCGAAGCGGCGAAGTCCACGGGAGACACGCACGTTCGAGAGCGAAGCCGAGGCGCGGGCTTTCGCGCGAGAGAAGTTCAATGAAGGATTGATCGTGTTTGCTGGCACGCTCAATCCCTTTTTGCCGCGACGGCTGATTCCCTCGAGCGACATTCCGTCCTGGATAGAGCAAGACCAACGCGACGAGATTGCCGGCCACGATGCCAAGCGCGACCCGGAGAAATAACCCGCATGTCTTGGTGCATCATGCCGATGTTGCGTTCGAAATGTCTTGAGTGTTGCCATTTTGGCACGTGGAGTTTGTGCCCTCGCCCGTAGAGTTTCAGCTGGAAGTTGGGGGACGATTGCAGTGCAACAAGCCGCCGTTCGAGCAATTAAAAAGCGGCCGGCAAGGAGAGAGCATGATGAAAAGACTTCTGCTGACAACAATTGGTTTGGTGGCGCTGGCCATGGGACCCGCCATGGCTGCCGATATGGCCGTGAAGGCGCCGCCACCGGCACCGATCATTCCGATCTACAATTGGACGGGGTTCTACATCGGCGGCAACGGTGGCTGGGCGCAGAACCACAACTGCGTCGATTTCCTTGACGCGGCTGGCGTCGCCGTCGCCTCCGGCTGCCGCGATCGATCCGGTGGCGTTATCGGTGGCCAGCTCGGTTATCGCTGGCAGGCCAGCCAGTGGGTGTTTGGTCTGGAGGCTCAGGGCGATTGGGCGGATCTCAGCAACCAGCGCGTCAGCCTGTTCGATCCGACGCTCTCCACGCGCGCCAAAACGAGCGCCATCGGCCTCTTCACCGGCCAGATCGGCTACGCCTGGAATGCGTCACTGTTCTACGTGAAGGGCGGCGCTGCGGTAACAGACAATCGTCTCAGCGTGCTTGATACTGCGACCGGCGCCGAGCTCGCGGCGCAAAGCGCAACCCGCTGGGGTGGTGTCATCGGTGTCGGATTCGAGTATGGCTTCACCCCGAACTGGTCGGTGGGTCTCGAATACGACCATCTGTTCATGGGGCACCGGAATAATTCGTTCACGGTCGCTGATCCGCGACTTGCTGCTTTCGTGAACGACCGGATCACCCAGGACGTGGATATGCTCACCGTGCGCTTCAATTACCGCTTCGGTGGGGCCAACCCGGTCGTCGCGAGGTACTGAGCTCTCCAGAGTCTGACGTCTTCAGGGGGCCGGCAGTCATGTCGGCCCTCATTTTTGTGGTCTTATCGCGCAAGCCAGTCAGCGTCTGCCGGCGCGATCGACCGGACCGCCGCGGTTGGCCGGAGTGCCGGGCCGCACCGCTTCTCGTGCGGCAGCGCGCGCGACGGGACGCACTCCCAGGACCACGCCCGGTCTTGCGACGCAATGCGTGGGGTAGTTCACGTTTTGGCAGTATACGCGACGGCGTTGGCGCTTTCAGGGCTCGCGAAGACGAGCCCGGGCACCAAGAGCGCGTGCTCAGGAGAATCCGACGCAGATCTACCAGCCGGAATAGTAGCTCCGCCTCGCGTAGTAGCCGCCATAACCGCCATAACCGCCATAGCTACCGTAGGCGCTGTAGGCACTGGGCGGACAATTTTCATAGCCGTATCCTCCCCCGTAAGAGGAGTATCCGCCGCCGTAGGAGGGATATGCACCATAGTAGCCGGAACTTGCGATCGCGCCGCCGACCACAGCGCCCGCGATCACTGCACCGGAGCCCCAGCCGCGGTAGCCTCTATATCCGTAACCTCTGTAGCCATATCCGACGCCGCGATATCCCAAACCACGATAGCCCAATCCCGCTCCGCGGTAGCCTCCGCCCCATCCGCCGCGATAACCCCAGCCTCCGTAGCGCACCTTCACCACGTCATTATCGAGCGTGGCTCTCATGGCGCCGACGTTGGTCGGCAAGGGCGCTGCTTCGCTTCCGGCCACAAAAATCATGGTGGTCGCGACACTAAGAATTGCTGCAAATGCTCCTTTGATGAAACTCATTATATCCTCCACTGGTTTAAATCTCGACTGACCGGCGAGAGAAGAATTCCGTCACGCCGGCGGCACGACCGTGCACATGAAATGTTTGCGGTCGTTACCGGCTTGGCCTTGATTTGAATCAACGAGCGAGCTTGGAGGCCGTGAGCGGCTCCGGCCGATCACGGGTCCGCTTGCCCGAGGTGCGGCACCCGATGGATCGTCCTTAGGTCGCAGAGCGCGGCGGGCTTGAAGAACCTGCGAATATCGCGAACATTAATCGCAACGGCTTGATCTGCATCGTCGACAATACCATAGCGGAGAGACCTGATGATCACAGTTCCGGAACTGGTGTCGCAAGCTCTGGGCGCGTTTCTGACGACGGAAACCAAGGACCGGTTCGGCGCCTCCCATGCCGGCCTGACCGAACTGCTTCCGTTTGCAGCCAAGCTCACGATGGAGTGCATCGGCAACAGCGATGCTCTCTATCATAACATCGAGCATACGTTGCTCGTGACCCTTGCCGGGCACGATATCCTAACGGGGCGCGCGCTGCTCCGGCCCACGACGGCAAACGACTATGCGAATTTCATTCTGGCGTGCCTTACCCACGACATCGGATACGTCCGCGGCGTCGTTCAGGGCGATGAGGATGATCTGTTCATCGCGGACGTCACCGGCAGAACGGTTCGTCTGCCGCGAGGATCGTCCGATGCAGCTCTCGCGCCATACCATGTCGATCGGTCGAAACTGTTCGTGCTGGAGCGGCTGGATTCCGTTGAGCTGCTGGATGCCGACCGGGTTTCCCGGGCGATCGAATATACCCGGTTTCCTTACGCGATGTCTTCGAATGACAGCCTCATCGAAGAGGAGGGATTGCTGTTGCGGGCCGCCGATCTCATCGGTCAGCTCGGCGATCCCAACTATCTGAAGAAGTCGAACGCGCTGTTCTACGAGTTCGAGGAGATCGGTCTCAACAAGACGTTGGGCTACGCGACGCCGGCGGATATCGTCTACAAATATCCTCAATTCTATTGGGGCAACGTCGCTCCTCAGATCCAGCAGGCGATACGTTATCTCAATGTGACCTCGCGCGGCCGGCAGTGGATCGCGAGTCTGTACGGCAACGTGTTTCGGGCCGAGCGTGAGCTGAACCTATCCGGACCGCAGCCCTAGAAGAGCGCGCGCTCGTTGATCTGGATCAAGCCAGCTGAGCGAGGGGACTGGCTAACTCGCTTCAGCATGCGCAGCATGAGCTGAAGGCGAGTCCGTGAAAACACTCCGCCAGATATTCTCCGGAGACGAGATCATCCAGCTTTTGATCCGGCTGGGATTGCTGGGGCTGTTGCTCATCTGGGCGCTCCTCCTGGTCCGCCCATTCGTGCCCATATTGGCCTGGAGTGTCGTGCTCGCCGCTGCGCTGAACCCGGTGTTTCGGCGCCTCAGTGACATTCTCGGAGGACGACCGAAGCTTGCAGCGACGATCCTCACGCTCGTCAATCTCGCGGTCGTGATCGGGCCCGCGACGTGGCTGGGCATCGGAGCGGTCGACGGCATCACCGATCTCGCAGCCCAAATGACGGCTGGTGAACTGCATGTTCCATCCCCGCCGCAGTCTCTCAAGCACTGGCCCATCGTCGGGCCTCAACTGTTCGATCTCTGGGACCAGGCGACGACCAATCTCCGGTCGCTCTTGCGCCCAGTGCTGCCCTATCTGAAGCCATTCGCGGCCACCCTGCTTGGCTTTGCCGGCAATGCCGGCGTGGGAACGGTCAAGTTTCTGCTGTCGGTAGCTGTGGCCGGGGTGCTGTTTCCCTATGGACCTCAGCTCGTGGCGGCGGGGCGCGGCTTTCTGTCACGCATCGTGCCGGACCAGAGCGAGCATTTTCTGGACTTGGCGGGCGCCACCATCCGCGCGGTGGCTCAAGGTGTAATCGGTGTCGCGGTCATTCAAGCCTTGCTGGCCGGCATCGGATTCAAGCTGGCCGGCATTGCCAGCGCGGGGCTTCTGGCGTTTGTGGTGCTGTTGCTGTCCATCGTGCAGATCGGCGGTACGATCGTGATCCTGCCAGTCATCATCTGGATATGGACCGACAAGGAATTCTCCATCGCACTGCTGCTGACGTTGTTCCTTGTGGCCGTCGCCGTACTCGACAACGTCCTGAAGCCGCTTGTCATGGGGCGCGGGCTGACCACGCCGGCGCTCGTCATTCTGATCGGAGTGATCGGGGGTACTCTCTTCCACGGCATACTCGGTCTCTTCATCGGACCAATCATTCTATCTGTTGTCTGGGAGCTCACAGTGGCCTGGATCCGGACGGAAGGTGCTGCGCCGGTGCAGCTGGCGGCCAAGCGTTGACCTATATCAACGCCGCCAAGTACAGCGGGCTTTGGATGGATCGACACGACGATAAGGCCGGAGAACGTGGATGGAAATGTCTGTATTGCCCGGTGGCCCGATGTCCGGGTTCGTCGCCTCGGCGGTCGAATACATGGTGGATGCAGGACAACGGAGCATTCTGTTCCTTGATGTGATGCGCCGGCGCGGTGATCAGTATCGAGAGCACGTCGCTCAGACCGCTCCTCACGTCTTGCAATACGCGGCCGAGTTGATCATCGATGGCCGCCAGCTGAACGAACCCGTCAACTACGCGCTTGTCCGCATCATCCCGCCAGCAGGCGTGGAGATTGATCCTGCGCGGCGGCCGTTCATCGTGATCGATCCGCGCGCCGGACACGGGCCGGGCATCGGCGGATTCAAGGCCGACAGCGAGATCGGCGTCGCCATGAAGGCGGGGCACCCCTGCTACTTCGTCGGTTTCCTGCCGGAGCCAATGCCGGGACAGACGATCGAGCGCATCGCTCGCGCCGAAGCCAGGTTCGTCGAGGAGGTCATCAGCCGCCATCCGGACGCCGACGGCAAGCCCTGCGTGATCGGTAATTGCCAGGCCGGCTGGGCAGTCATGATTCTGGCATCTCTGCGGCCTGAACTGTTCGGGCCGCTGATCATTGCCGGTGCACCGCTCGCGTACTGGGCGGGCGTGCATGGCAAGTATCCAATGCGCTATTCGGGCGGCTTGCTGGGCGGAAGCTGGCTGACGGCCCTTGTCAGCGACCTCGGCGCCGGCAAGTTCGACGGCGCCTGGCTGGTGCAGAACTTCGAGGGCCAGAATCCTTCGAACACGCTCTGGACAAAGCAGTATAACGTCTATTCGAAAATCGACACCGAAGCCGAGCGTTACCTCGACTTCGAACGCTGGTGGGGTGGACACGTCAACCTTAACGCCGAGGAGATCCAGTTCATCGTCGATGAGCTCTTTGTCGGCAACAACCTTGCCTCCGGCAACATCAAGATGTCTGACGGCGAGCAGGTCGACTTGCGCAACATCAGGTCGCCCATCGTGGTGTTCTGCTCGAAGGGCGATAACGTCACGCCGCCGCAGCAGGCGTTGGACTGGATCCTCGATTGCTACACCGACGTCGACGACATCAGGGCGTATGGGCAGACGATCGTTTACACAGTTCACGAAAGCGTCGGTCATCTCGGCATCTTCGTCTCCGGGGGCGTCGCCAAGAAGGAGCATGCCGAATTCTCCAGCAATATCGATCTGATCGATGTGCTGCCGCCCGGACTCTATGAGGCGACCTTCGAAGCCAAGGGCGCCGACACCACGCATGCTGATCTCGCAGCCGGACAATGGGTGATGCGCTGCGAGGCCCGGACGCTCGACGACATCCGCGCCATGGGCGGCAATTCGCCCGAGGACGAGCGGCGCTTCGCCGCGGCCAAGCGGGTCTCCGAGCTCAATCTTGCGGCTTATCGCAAATTCGTGCAGCCGTGGATTAGGGGCATGGTTGCGCCGCAGACGGCGGACTTGATGCGCAATCTTCATCCGTTGCGGACGCAGTATGAGGCGTTCAGCAGTCAAAATCCGTGGATGAGCGCGGTGAAGTCAGTCGCGGAAGGAGTGGAAGAGAACCGCAAGCCAGTTTCGAAGGATAATCCGTTCCTGGCGTTCCAGGAGCAGCTCTCCAAGCAGATCGTTCATGTGCTCGACAGCTGGCGCGATTCGCAGGAAGCAATGAGTGAGGCGATCTTCCTCAATATCTACGGCTCGCCTGCGCTCCAGACCGCGCTTGGTGTAGATCCGAAAGCCGAACCCTCGCGCCCGCGCGAGATGCCCGCCGAGCATCGTGCCGTGCTCGATAAGCGGGCCGCTGAACTCAGGTCCTCGATGGAAAAAGGAGGGCTGCGCGAATCGGCGCTTCGTGCCCTGCTGTATGTCGGTTCGGCGAGAGGAATGGTCGACGAGCGGAGCATCGAGGCGTTGCGTCTGGTTCGCCGCGACTACGCCGGAGCGCGATTGACTCTGCCCGAGTTCAAGACGCTGGTGCGCGAACAGTTCTTCATGCTGCTGATCGATCGCGAGGCCGCCTTGGCCGCGATCCCGAAGCTGTTGCCTGACCACGTCGATCAACGCCGCGAGGTCTTCGCCGCGATCAGCGAGGTGCTGTCCGCCAGCGAGGAAATCACGGGCGAGCGCGCAATTCGCCTGCAGCAGATCGCGGCATTGTTTGGCCTTGAGGCTGGTGAACAGCCGGGGAGAGCGTCGAATATCGCCCCTTTCGATGCCAAGGCGAAGGCGTCGTAATACTCGTTGGAAGGACGGCCACATGTCAGCCGATGCCACGCAGACACAGCCCGCGAGCAAGTACGACCGCCTGATCGCCGCGGCGAGGGCGGTGCCGCCGACCCCAACCGTCGTCGTGCATCCCTGCGACGAGACATCGCTGCGCGGCGCCGTCGAGAGCGCACAGGCCGGCATCATTCGGCCGATCCTGGTCGGGCCCGACAAGAAGATCCGGGATACGGCCGCCAGGCACGGTCTTGACGTTGGCGCGTTCGAGATCGTCGATACCGCGCATAGCGAAGCATCGGCCGCTCGGGGTGTCGAGCTGATCCACGCAGGCAAGGGGGAGCTGCTGATGAAGGGCAGCCTGCACACGGACGAGCTGATGCGCGCCGTCACCGCCAAGGCCGGCGGCCTGCGCACCGACCGGCGCATCAGCCATGTCTTCGTCATGGACGTGCCGGCCTATGCCGAAACCATCTTCGTCACGGATGCGGCCATCAACATCTTCCCGGATCTCGATGCCAAACGCGACATCATCCAGAATGCAATCGATCTGTACGTGCAAGCGGGCTTCGGGAAATCGCCGCGCGTCGCGATTCTGTCGGCGGTCGAAATCGTCACTTCCAAGATTCCGTCGACGATCGAGGCTGCGGCACTCTGCAAGATGGCGGACCGGGGCCAGATCACCGGCGGGATACTTGATGGGCCGCTGGCGTTCGACAATGCCATCGACGAAGAGGCGGCGCGGATCAAGGGGATTAAGTCCGAAGTCGCCGGCCGGGCGCAGATCCTGGTGGTTCCCGACCTCGAATCCGGCAATATGCTGGCGAAGAATCTCGCTTATTTCGCCAAGGCTGACGGCGCGGGCGTCGTGCTCGGAGCCCGGGTGCCGGTCGTTCTGACGTCGCGTGCGGATTCGCCGCGCGCACGGATGGCCTCCTGTGCGGTTGCAGCCCTGTATGCCCATGCACGGCGCCAGCATGCTCCCACGATCGCGGCGTGAGCGCCATGGATACCATCCTCGTGGTCAATGCCGGCTCCTCCAGTGTCAAGTTCCGGATCTATTCTATCGAGAACGAAGGAATGCTGCGGCAGCAGCTTAAGGGGCAGATCGACGGCATCGGCAGCCGTCCCCGTTTGCGGGCGAGCGGCACTGAGGGTGATCCGCTCGCCGATCGCGCCTATCCGATCGATGCCGTGCCGGACGTTCCGGCCGCAATGGACATCGCCGGCGCGTGGCTGCGGGACGAGCTTTGTATCCGTCCTATCGCGGTTGGTCACCGCGTCGTTCACGGCGGGCCGGACTACGACCGTCCGATCCAGATCGACCATGGTGTCGTGACCCGGCTGGAACGGTTTGTCGCGCTGGCGCCGCTGCATCAGCCACACAATCTGGCGCCGATCCGCTCGATTCTGGCCAATTTCCCGGAGCTGCTGCAAGTCGCCTGTTTCGACACCGCCTTTCACCGCACGCATAGCGCGGTCGCCGACCATTATGCGATCCCGTATGGGCTTCATGCCGAAGGCGTGCGTCGCTACGGGTTTCACGGCCTCTCGTACGAATACATCGCGAAGACCTTGCCGAAGATCGCGCCGAAGATTGCGAAGGGACGGGTCATCGTCGCTCATCTCGGGAGCGGCGCGTCGATGTGCGCGCTCAGCGGTGGGCGAAGCATCGACAGCACGATGGGCTTCACCGCTCTCGACGGGCTCCCGATGGGAACGCGCCCTGGTCAGATAGATCCGGGCGTCGTGCTCTACCTGATCTCGGAGAAAGGGATGTCGGCATCCAACGTTCAGAATTTTCTTTACCGCGACTGCGGCCTGAAGGGACTGTCCGGCATCAGCAACGACATGCGCGAGCTCGAGGCCAGCGACAATGTCAACGCCAAATTGGCGATCGACTATTTCGTCTACCGATCCGCGCTCAACGCCGGGATGCTCGCAGCAGCATTGCAAGGCCTTGATGCGTTCGTCTTCACGGCTGGCATTGGCGAGAACTCCGCCACCCTCCGTGCACGTATAGCCGAGCAACTGAGATGGCTTGGTGTTACCCTCGATCAGGCGGAAAATTCCCGTCATTCGCGACTGATATCGGGCTCAAACAGCCTGATTCCGGTGTATGTCGTCCCGACGGACGAGGAATTGATGATCGCGCAACATACGCTATCGCTGCTGATGAAACGGCCGACCACCAACGTCAGACAGGAGAGGGCGTCATGATTCCCGTGTTTCCTGATACCAAGATTGCCCTGAAGGGGAAAAAAGGCCTCGTCGTAGGAATCGCCAACGACCAGTCGATCGCATGGGGGTGCGCCAAGGCCTTTCGCGCTCTCGGCGCTGATGTCGCCGTCACCTACCTGAACGAGCGCGCGAAGAAGCACGTCGAGCCTCTTGCGCAGGCACTCGAGGCGTCTATTTTCATGCCCCTCGATGTCATGACGGAGGGGCAGACTGAAGACGTGTTTGCCCGGATCGAGAGGGACTGGGGCCAACTCGATTTCCTGCTGCATTCGATCGCCTTCTCACCGAAGGAAGCCTTGCACGGACGTGTGGTGGACGTCGGCCGCGACGGGTTCCTGAAGACGATGGAGGTCTCCTGCTGGTCGTTCATGCGCATGGCTCATCTGGCCGAGCCGCTGATGAAGAACGGCGGCACCATGTTCACCATGACCTATTATGGCAGCCAGATGGTGGTTGAGAACTACAACGTCATGGGCGTGGCCAAGGCTGCGCTTGAGGCTTCGGTGCGCTACATCGCCGCCGAGCTGGGCCCGAAGGGTATCCGCGTGCACGCCATTTCGCCCGGACCGCTGGCCACGCGCGCCGCCTCGGGCATACCCGAGTTCGACGAGCTGATGGACAAGGCGCAATCGAAGGCACCATCGCGCAGCCTCGTCAGCATCGACGATGTCGGGAACGCCACTGCGTTCCTGGCGCTCGACGGCGCCAAGCTCATCACGGGCAGCGTTCTCTACGTCGACGGCGGTTATCACATTATCGATTGAGGAGAGACCGGCGCGTTGCTCAGCGATAGTGCAGGGCGATCAGTTCGGCGACGCAGGCCGGTCGTTTGCCGCCCTCGATCTCGATAACGAGATGATAATTCACACGCAGGCCGTCGGGAGGCACGTCCTCCGTCTCGGCAACGCTGACGCGGCCGCGCAGCTTCGATCCCGCCTGGACCGGCGAAAGGTACCTGATCCTGTCCGCGCCGTAGTTCAGGGTGTTTACGCAGCCCCTTCAGCCCCATCACCGAGCGGATGAACATCGGCGCAAGCGCCAGCGACAGCAGCCCGTGGGCGATGGTGGTGCCGCCGGGCATTTCTTTCCTCGCGCGCTCCTGATCGACATGGATCCACTGTTCATCGCAGGTCGCTTCCGCAAATCTGTTGATCCGATCCTGCGTGACTTCGATCCAGTCGCTGGCACCGATCTCGGTGCCGACGGCGGATCTAATCTCATTGAAATCGCCGAATATCCGCATGCGCACCACCCGGTCAGATCATCATTTCCGGGACGTGGTCGGGAACGATGAGGTCGGCGTCCGTGACCGCCATGACTTCGCCGATCGTAATGCCGGGCGCGGTCTCGAGCAGCGTTGCCTTGCCCCCGGCAAAGCCGATCACTGCCATGTCGGTGACGACCAGGCTCACGGGCCGCACCGCGGTCAGCGGCAAAGTACATTTCGCGACGATCTTGGACTTGCCCTTTGCCGCGTGCTGCATGGCGACGATGACGCGCTTGGCGCCGCTGACGAGGTCCATTGCGCCGCCCATGCCTGGCACCATCTTGCCCGGAATCGTCCAGTTGGCGAGATGGCCGTGTGCATCGACCTGGAGACCTCCAAGCACGGTCACATCGACATGACCGCCGCGAATCAATCCGAATGACATTGCGCTGTCGAAGGTTGAAGCGCCGGGCAGTGCGCTGATCGGACGTCCGCCGGCGTCCGTCAGCGCCGGATGTGCCAAGCCTTGCTCGGGGATCGGCCCGGTGCCGATCAGGCCGTTTTCTGATTGGAAGAACACCTTCAGGTCGGCTGGAACGTAGTTTGCGACGAGCGTGGGGATGCCGATGCCGAGATTGACGAGGTCGCCGCTCCGGAGCTCCTTGGCCACGCGCCGAGCGATCAGGGTCTGCGGATCCATGACGTCACCCGTTCGTAATGAGGTAGTCGACCAGCGGTGCCGGCGTTATTACGTGATCCGGCGCGATCACGCCGACAGGCACGATGTTCTCGGCCGTGACGATCACCGTATCGGCGGCCATTGCCATGACGGGATTGAAGTTCCGCGAGGTGAGTGCGTAGGCGAGATTTCCGAGGTAGTCGGCCAGGAAGGCGTGCACCAGCGCGAACTGTGCGCGCAGCGCCGTCTCCAGCAGGAACGATTTACCGTCGATTTCGATCTCACGTTTGCCTTCCGCAACCAGCGTGCCGACGCCCGTCGGCGTCAGAACACCGCCCAGGCCGCAACCGCCGGCGCGGATGCGCTCGACCAAGGTTCCCTGAGGGACGAGATCGACGGCGATCGTATTCGTGAGCATCTGCTGCTGCACTTTTGGATTGAGCCCAATGTGGGTTGCGGTCAACCGCGAGACCTGCGCGCCGTCGAACAGCTTGCCGACGCCTCTCCCAGGCATGGCTGCGTCGTTGCAGATCAATGACAGGTCGGTCTTCTTCTGCCGCACAAGCTCGTCAAGCAGGCGCTCCGGTGTCCCCACGCCCATGAATCCGCCGACCATGACGCTGGCGCCCGAGGGGATCATGGAAATGGCTTCTTCGACGGAGAGGGTACGCAAGATGCAGCTCCGGTCAGCGGGTAGGCGACAAAGGCCCTAGCTGAGGATGCTGGGGCTAGGCTGCCGCACACTCTTGATCTGCATCAAGGCGCCGCATCGTTCTCACCGTTGCATGACAGCGCTGATCAACCCAACCAACAGCATAAGCGAGCGGACGGAGCGCGATGGCAGTTCAATTCCTGCTCGGTACCTTGATCAGCGTGATCAACATCATGATTCACGCGCTGGTGACCGTTGCGGCCATCGACATCGCTCGTACTGCCGGATTGAAGCACACGGCGCGGCCCCGGTCGCACCTGATGGCCGTGATGGTCACCACTGCTGTCATTTTGATGGTCGCGCACACTGTCGAGGTTCTCATTTGGGCGCTCGCCTATGCGATAGTCGGCGCGGCGCCTCTGGGCAGCGATCTGCTGTATTTCACCTTCGTGAACTACACCACGCTTGGCTATGGCGACATCACGCCCGCGCCGGGGTGGCGGTTGACGGGACCTATGACAGCGATGAACGGCATCCTGATGTTCGGATGGTCGACTGCGGTCCTGTTTGAGGTTTTGCGCAAGACGGTCGAGCATCTCGCCGCGATTGCGGCACCCAGGTCTAGTTCTGGAGATCGAGGCTAGCGAGTTTCAGCCTGTCCAGCAGCACGATCTGGCGCTGAGTGTTGCCGATGAAGCCGAGGATACCGAGCTCATGCAATCGCGATAGTGCGCGGGAGACGGTTTCCAGCGTTAATCCGAGATAGTCGGCGATATCACGCCGCGACATCGGCAGCGCCATGATTCCGGCGGCCGTCAGCCGCTTGTCCATCTCGATCAGGAAGGCTGCGACCCGCTCCAGCGACGTCTTGCGGCCGAGCAGCAGCATATGGTCTTCCGCATGCTGAAGGTTGCTGGTGGTCATGCTCAGCAGGTTTCGGGCGACCATGGGGTCGCTCTGCGCAACCAGCTCGAGACTTTGGCGCTTGACCAGGCGAACCGTGGTGTCGACGATCGCTTCGGTCGTGAATCTGTGCGCGCCGCCGTTCTCGAGCCCGAAAATATCGCCGGCCAGGTGAAATGCGCCGATTTGGCGCCGGCCGTCGGACAGCAGCTTGTAGCTTCGCACCGCGCCCCTCTTCACCTGATAAACGTATTCCGCAGCCTCCTTTTCGCCGTAGACTTCCGAGCCTTTCTTGTAGGTAAATTCGTTTAAACTGATGATTGGGTTTGAATCGGTGTTTAACCCTAGCTCGCGGAGCGAATGAAGTCGCGAGGAGGCGTCGGCAGCGGTGCGAACGAACATGGCCAACTCCCGAACTGATGGTGACGCGGTATTTCCATCGCTGGGAATAAGGAGCCGCCGAAAATCCGCTTCCCGCGAAGGTTGTTTAGGCCATAAGTGGGGTTTTCAACCATTGTCTGTAGGTGCATTGTACCAAGGTACAGGCATGGCGATGGTGCGCCGGATGAGAACCCGTCAGAGTGTCTGTCAGATGGTGCGGCAATAAGCCGAAAACGGACGCTGCGTTCACGGTTGCGGCATCCCAATTGCGCTGCTTTGCTCAGGTACTGAACGGCGCGTCCGGTCATTCTGCATTTGAAGTACCCTGCGAGGGATATAACTTGCCCGGCTTCGTTTATGTCGTGGACGACGACGCATCCTTTCGGGTGGCGATCCAGCGTCGGCTTAAACTGGCCGGGTATGAAGTTGTGACCTACGCGTCCGCCCAGCAGCTACTGGATGATCCGCCAGGGTCCGACGAACCGGGATGTATCTTGCTCGATGTACAGCTTCCGGGCCTGAGCGGGCCGGAGTTGCAAGCCTCGCTCATCCGATGCCATTCGCAGCTGCCCATCGTCTTTCTGACCGGACATGCGGATACCGCGACGACGGTCCGTGCGATCAAGGCCGGCGCGGAGGATTTTCTGACCAAGCCGGTGTCGTCGGAACAATTGATCGATGCGATTGAGCGGGCAATGGCTCAACAGGAGGCGGCGCGGAGTCAACACAGCAAGCTCGATTCGCTACGTTCTCGCTTGAGGTCTCTATCGCGGCGCGAACGACAGGTGTTCGACCTGATCGTACGCGGTAAAATCAACAAGCAGATCGCCTATGAGCTTGGAACGACCGAACGCACGGTGAAGGCGCACCGCCACCAGGTGATGACAAAGATGCAGGTACTATCGTTTGCCGAACTGGTGTCCGCTGCAGAGCGGCTCGGCCTTCTGGATTCGGCAAAGATGTGATGCAGGCCGGTTTTCGTGGCTTCGTCAGGTCGGTGATCAGACCTGTACGATGGGACAGTATGAAATGTTATTGACATAATTCGGCCTGGACCGCCTACATACCGGCGTCGTTAGCCGTCGGATTAGCGCAGGAACCTTTGCCCCGTAGCGTTGTTGCGACGCAAGTGACAGGTTTCCAATCAGAAAGACGGGCCATTGTTTGCACGTAAGCCGATTTACGTCGTGGATGATGATTTATCAATGCGCCGAAGCTTGGAGCGGCTGCTTCGAAAGCACGGCTTTGACGCGGTTGCTTTTGATTCCGCGGGTGCGTTGCTTCGTCATGGGTGCATCGAAGAGGCGTGCTGCATCGTTCTGGATATCAATCTGAACGGAGAGTCGGGTATCTCACTCCGCCGCAGGCTCGCCAGCGAGGGTGCCACGGTCCCCGTCATCTACATTACCGGCAACGACTGCCAGGCGAATCAGGTTGCCGCGATTCAGTCTGGGTGCGCCGCCTATCTGGCCAAGCCCTTCGCAGCAAGCGCACTCATCGACTCCATCGAACGCGCCTGCACAGAGCATGGCTGATTCTGTACCGCGTGCTCACTCCTCGATGTCCTGCTCCAGGGTTTGTGCGGGCGCGCCGTTGTGAATCGAGCCGAACTGCGCCAGCGGCAGCGAAGTCGTGAGAGACAGAAGGTTGGAGTCGGTGACCTCAAGCACCAGAGCCTTGCCGGCTTCCATGTCGTTGATGAACTTGGGATCCGCCGCGTCGGCTGCAATGCAGGCATTGGTCAGGCACCAAGTGTACGGCAATGACTGGACGTTTGCCCCATCGACCGTCAGCTTGGCAGGCCGCTGCAGATACATGCCGACGGGAACAAACACTTGGAGCCGGGCAGTGCGGTCGCCGTCACGCTCGATCAGGTCGACGCGGACTGCCCTCTGGCCGGTAGCAAACCGGCCCGCGACTGAGGTCCGGCATAGCCCGGGCCTCCCTTCAGGCTTGACGCAGAGCTTTTTCCATTCGCCATAGGTGATGTCTTTGGCTTCCCGGTGCCCGCGAGGTGCGATTTCGGCGGAGTTTGCCTCTGGGGCCGGCTTTGGCGCGGCTGTATTCTGCGCCGAAGCTGGTTCGGCGAGAGCCGCGGCGAACACCATCGACAAGCAGACGAGCGCGCGCCCCGGCGATGGCGTTGAAGTTGCGTCTGCCATGTTCTGCCTCCGGGCGCCGGCCTCCACGGCTATTTCTGCGCGTCGAGGAATTTTTCGAGGAGCGGTGACAACATCGGGATCGTGTCGGGAGAGTCGATGAAGAAATGCCCTTCGTTGCCAAAGGGCGGCATCAGATGATATTCGGCGTTGCCGCCGGCAGCGGTGAAGGCGTCGTGCATGCGCTTCGACAAGGCGGGCCAGAGATCGGCTTTCGCAACGGCACGGCCGGCGTCGTGGAAGTTCGGATTGGTGCTGTTACCGACCTTGGAGAAAAACGGCCCGTAGACACCGTGCTCGGGAATGTCGATGGCGGCTGCTCCATAGCCGGTGCCCACGGGCGCCACCACGAGGTAGCCGCGTTTGGCAAACCACTTGGCGGCGTCACGGAACTCCACCAGCGGGAAGAAGCTGCTACCGACGGGCTTGAACGAGACGCCATGGTTCATGATCGCCAGCGGGAAGGGGCCGTCGCCGACGGGCCGCACCACATAGGCGAGCATCGGCAGCGGTAGCGGCAGAGCCCAGACCTCTTCCTGAATCCGAACATCGTCGTCGGCGCGTCCAGGAGCAAGAAGGCCGGCCAGGATGCCCAAGGCTGCCGCCAGGTAGGTCGCTGTTGAAGCATGGCGGAGATTCACGCGCGCCTCCTTCAACCGGCGAAAGTGCTGGCCACGATGATCGGTCCAAGCACGGTGAGCACAACGTTTCCGACAGCGTAGGGCACCGCGACGCCGAGCACCGGCGTCTGGCTTTCTGCGACATCACAGGCGCCGGTCACGGCGGCGTCGACCGTCATGGCGCCGGCCAGCGCGCCGCAAATGATGACCGGGTTCATGCGGAGTACGCGATGGGCAAACAGGGTCGTCACGATCAACGGCACCAGTGAGACGACCAGGCCCATGCCGACCAGCAGCATGCCGTGTGACTGGATCGCGACCCAGGCCGCGTGGCCATTGCCGAGCCCGATCGCAGCGATGAAGCCGCCAAGGCCGAGGTCGCTCAGCGTCTGCTGCGCCGCAGGCGGCATTGCGCCCATCGTCGGTCGCCGCGACCGCAGCCAGCCGCAGAATAGCCCGGCGATCAGGGCGCCGCCGCCACCTCCCAAGGTCAGGGGCACAGACCCGATCTTGACGCTCGCGAGACCGGCGAGCAGACCTATGGCAATACCTGCGGCAAGGAATGCGATGTCGGTACGGTCTTCAGAGCTCAGGATCTGTCCAACCTGCGAGGCGGCGCGCTCGATGTTGCGGGTGCTGCCGACCAGCGTCATGACGTCACCGACATAGACGCGGGTATCGGCGCTCAGGGGGACCTCGCGTCCCATCCGCGTCAAGGTGCGCAGGAACACGCCGCGCGCAGCGTCGCCAACGCGTTCAGCCACCTCCTTGACTGAGCGGCCATGGAGTTTGCGATTGTCGACGAGGACCTCGACCACGTTGCCGGGAAGCGCCTTCAGGATCTCGTCGGCGTCGATTTCAGTGCCAACAATCGGCTTTGCAGCGACGATGGCGGCGGTGCGGCCTGCGATAACGATGTCGTCGTTCGCTTCAAGAACGGTGTCGCGATGCGGTTCGACGTCAGCGCCCTGGCGCACGATCCGCTCGATCACGCTGCGGCTGCCGATCTGGTCTTCGACGGCGCCGACGGTCCGTCCCGCCGCTGCCGACACCCGGTACGCGCGGGCCTGGAATTTTCGATAGTGAAGATTTTCAGTTTGTGGCGGGTTGCCACCCGAAAGCTCCGCCTCGAGCTTTGCAGCTTCCGCTTTCAGATCGATCCCCATCAATTTCGGCGCGACAAACGGCACGTACAGGAGCGTGAGGATGTAGCCGAGCACGTAGGTGACGGCGTAGCCGGCGGCAATATTGGCGTCTTGCTGCTGCAGCACCTCTTTCGCCAGTCCGAGCTGGGATAGAGCGCCAGATGCGGTGCCGATGACCGACGACTGCGTCAGGGCTCCCGCAGCAAGGCCCGAAGCGGTGCCGGGACCGAGCGCGAATACATGGGCAAATATGAGAACGATGACGAGGCCGGTACCACCAAGCACGAGCGCGAGCGCGACCTGAGCCAGGGTCCGGATGCTCAGCGAGGCAAAGAATTCGGGCCCGGACCGGTAGCCGATCGTGAACACGAACAGGCTGAACAGAACGACCCTGAGCAAGGACGGAAACGTGAAGGTGCCGAGCTGCCCGATGAGGACGGCAACGATGAGCGTGCACGCGGTGGTACCGATCGAAAAACCGTGAATCCGGACGCGGCCAAGAATGGTGCCGAGCGCGACCGACAGCAGCAGAAAGATTTCCGGAGCGGCGGAGATAGTCCATCTGATCGTGCTCATTGCGCGTGCCCTCCAGCGATTTGCGCTAAATCTGGTTCGTCAAACCCGGCGATGCTTGATTCAGATCAACCCCTGCCGGGGTTAAGCCGCTCCCTGTTGAGCCGCAGGATTTGACGTGGGGACATGAGCACGATGGATACCGCCGTTGCTTCGTCGATACGGCGCGACGAAACGGTGCCAGTCGCGCTGTTGCTGGCCTTCGCGGGCGGCTATCTCGACGCCTATACGTGGATCATCCACGGCGTGATGGCCAATGCCCAGACGGCAAATCTCGTGCTGCTTTGGGTCTATGGCTCGATCGGCGACTGGACGAAAGCGCTTCACTTCGTCCCACCGATCGTTGCATTCGCGGTCGGTATAGTCGTCGCGTCATGGCTGCGCCGGGCGGCGCGAGAGCGCGCCAATGCCATCAGCACGTTGATGGAAATCCTCCTGCTGGTCATTATCGCCGTCCTGCACAATCGCTTGCCGGATCTCGCTGGAACACTTGGCATTTCGTTTGTCGCCGCCGTACAGAGCGCCGCTTTCACGAGGGTTGAGGGCGTGCCCTACAGCTCGGTCATGATCACGGGTAACATGCGGCAGGCGATCGAAGGCATGTTCGCTGTGGCCTCCCGGAATGGCTCGCTGCGACCCCCGGGGATTTTCGCTATGTTGTGCATCACGTTCGGGCTCGGCGCCGCCGTTGGCGCCTTCGCGACCAAGCAGATCCCGAATCTGACGCTCGGCGTTCCCGTGATCGCGCTCCTGATCGTGCTGTTGCGTTGCGAAAGTCCAGGCGACGAGGCCAGCCCATGACCTCATCTGACCGCAGATCGCGCTGGACCTTCCTGTTTCCGCCCGCGACTTGGCTGGCGCAATATCACAGTGGCTGGCTGCGTTCGGACGCGATCGCCGGAATCACCCTCGCGGCTTATGCGATCCCCGTGTCACTTGCCTATGCGACGCTGGCGGGCCTGCCGCCCCAGATCGGCATCTACGGCTACATGCTCGGCGGCATCGGCTACGCGCTGCTGGGGTCGTCCCGCCAGCTTGCGGTCGGTCCGACCTCAGCGATCTCGTTGATGATTGCGGCGACGGTCGGCGCGCTGGCCGGCGGAGACGCGGCGAAATACGCCGAGATCGCGAGCCTGGCCGCATGCGCAGTGGCGCTGCTCTGCCTGATCGCATGGTTGTTCAAGCTCAGCGTTCTCGTCCGCCTGGTGAGCGACAGTATCCTAGTCGGCTTCAAGGCCGGCGCGGGACTTACCATCATGATGAGCCAGTTGCCGAGCCTGTTCGGCGTCGCTGGAGGCGGTCACAATTTCTTTGATCGCGCCATTAAGCTCGCAGGCCAGCTCGTCGGCATCAATTGGCTGGTTCTGGCGATCGGAGCCATCGCGCTCTTGTTCCTGCTGGTGGGAGAACGGCGGCTGCCGGGAAAGCCGGTCGGGCTCACGATCATGGTACTCTCGATCATCCTGGCGGCAGTGCTTGGGCTCCCATCCCTCGGGGTGCCGGTCACCGGCAAAATTCCGGAGGGATTGCCGGCGTTTGGATTACCCAGCTTTGGTCTGTTGGAGCCCGACGAGCTCTTCCCCTTGGCCGCAGGGTGCGTGCTGCTGGCCTACATAGAAGGCGTCTCCGCCGCGCGCAGCTTTGCTGCCAAGCATGGCTATGCCCTCGATGTCCGGCAGGAGTTTTTGGGGCTCGGCGCGGCCAACCTCGTCACCGCATTCGGCCACGGTTACCCCGTGGCCGGCGGGCTGTCGCAATCCGCGGTCAACGACAATGCCGGAGCGCGCACGCCGCTGGCGCTGGTGATCTGCTCGGTGACGCTTGCGCTGTGCCTGCTGTTCTTCACGGGGCTGTTGACGAACCTGCCCAAGGCAGTGCTTGCGGCGATCGTGTTTGCCGCTGTCTACAGGCTGGTGGACATCCGCGCGCTGTTGCGGATGTGGCAAGTCAGCCGCATCGACCTTTATGCCGCGGCTATTGCGCTGCTGGCCGTGTTGCTCCTCGGGATATTGCAGGGCGTCCTGCTGGCGGCCATTGCGTCGATCGTCCTGCTGCTGGCGCGGGCCTCACGTCCTAACGTCGCTTTCCTTGGCCGCCTGCAAGGTACCGGCCGTTACTCCGACAATGCGAGACATGAAGGCGTCGAGCCATTGGCCGGCATCATCGCGTTTCGACCCGAAGCCTCGCTGCTCTACATCAATGCTGAAACGATCCTGCAATCGGTGTTGGACGCGTTGCGCGCCTCAGTCGATATCAGGCTGGTGGTCTGCGATCTCTCGGCATCGCCCTACATCGATCTGGCTGGCGCGCGCATGTTGCACGATCTCTATGACGAACTTGCCGACCGGCACGTCGCATTCTGCATCGTCGGCGCGCACGCGCAATTGCGCGATCTGTTGCGGGCTGAAGGGCTGGCGGAAAAGACCGACAGCGCGGCGTGGCTTCGTTCGCTCGACAGCGTACTTGGGGAAAGCGTGATCGGCCAATCTTCTGATCCCAAACCGTAGGATCCGGTCGACTTATTGGCCGGTCGGCTCTGATGCGATCTCACCTTGTCCTCAATTGGTCACGCAGCAGCGCCTTGGACAGCGCCTTGGACGATGTCGTACCGCAAATTAGTCCGGGCCTCCTCAAGGTGCTCGACCCTTGACTTGGATCAATAGACCGAGGTGAGCGGGCATCACGATCCCGGCCACGACGTCACAAAGATCCGGAGAGAGACATGTCCAAGGACGCCAAGCCAGCAGAGAAGCGCATCGATCAGTTCATCTCCGGGCCCGGCGCACGGGCGGATGATTGGCGCGATCTGGTCGAGGCAGCGAAGGCATGGGTGCGCGGCGGTGACCGTGCGAAGTTTGACGCGGCGTTGGCCGATCTCTCCGTCATTGAAGAGTTTCACGGCTATCCCGGGCTGCAACTGATGGCAGCATTGCGGGAAGCGGCGTCGGCCGGGGATGCGGCGGGTTCACTGAGCCTTGCGACGCGCATCATGCAGGCCCTGATGACGAGATCCTTCCGCCAGCATGCCGGCGATTGGGATCCCAAGGACGACGGCAGTGGCGATGCACCCGAGCTTGCGTCCTCCACTTTCGGCTCACATGCAGCCCGCCGGCCCTATTTCGAAACGCTGATCGTCACCGGCCTCTCCTCCGACAAGTGGTCTGCGCTCGGCGCTGAATGGCGCAAGCTGCGACGGCCGGTGGATTCGTTCGTTTATGAGCCGGTGATCGTCGGCAGCCTAGAGGATGCCTTCTGCGCGACGATGCTCAATCCCGACATCGCGGCCGTCGTCATCAACGAAGGGTTCGGGCTGCGTTCGCGTCACGACGCGCCGATCCTGCGGACCATGACAGCCGGCGCGGGCCTCAATGACGAGGCCGATGCATCCGCGCTCCGGCTCGCGCACATCATCAAGCGGGTACGTCCCGAGCTTGATATCTATCTGATGTCGAACCGCGACGTCGAAAAAATGGCCGGAGACCCCGAAGCCAACGTGGTTCGGCGGATATTCTACTCCATCGAAGAGCTCCTCGAACTCCATCTCTCGATCCTCGAAGGCATCCAGGACCGCTTCGACACGCCGTTCTTCGACAATCTCAAGAAATACGCTCAACGCCCAATCGGAACGTTCCATGCGCTGCCGATCGCTCGGGGCAAGTCTGTGTTCAAGTCGGACTGGATCCGCGACATGGGCGAGTTCTACGGTTTGAACCTGTTCCTGGCCGAGAGCAGCGCGACCACCGGCGGCCTCGACAGCTTGTTGGAGCCGACCGGCACCATCAAGAAAGCACAGGACAAGGCGGCGCGAGCGCTCGGCGCGGATCGCGTGTTCTTCGTAACCAACGGCACCTCGACCTCGAACAAGATGGCAGTGCAGGCGCTGCTCGGGCCGGGCGACATCGCGATCGTCGATCGTAACTGTCACAAGTCGCACCACTACGGCATGGTGCTGGCCGGCGCCCAGCCAATCTATGTCGAAGCGTTCCCCATGACCGAGTATTCGATGTACGGCGCGGTGCCGCTGAACACCATTAAGCAGGCGCTGCTGAACGCAAGGGCCGATGGCCGGCTGGACCGCGTCAAGATGCTTGACCTGACGAACTGCACCTTCGACGGCCACATCTACAACACCCGGCGAGTGATGGAGGAATGTCTCGCGATCAAGCCGGATCTGATCTTCCTGTGGGACGAAGCCTGGTTCGGCTTCGCGCGCTTCTCGCCGTTCTTGCGGCGACGGACCGCAATGGGCGCCGCCAACGAGATCGAGGCCTGGATGCATGATCCAAAATCGGTCGCGGCTTACGAGAAGCAGCAGGCCGAGCTCGGCAAGACCCCCTCGGACGAGGTGCTGCTCAAGACTCGTCTGATCCCTGATCCGCGTCAGATCCGCTTGCGCGTTTACCAGACCAACTCGACCCACAAGTCGATGTCGGCGATCCGGCAGGGCTCTATGCTGTCCGTCAAGGACGTCGAGTTCCACACCGTCGAGCAGCAGTTCAAGGAGGCCGTGTTCACGCACGCGTCGACCAGCCCGAACCAGCAGCTCATCGCCAGCCTCGACGTGTCGCGGCGCCAGATGGAGCTCGAGGGCTATGGCCTGGTCGCCAATGCGATCGAAATCGCGTTCGCGATCCGCAAGGCGGTCAACAGCAATCCGCTGATCTCGAGATACTTCCGGATTCTCGGCGCGGACGCGATGGTGCCGGCGCAATATCGCCAGAGCGGCTTCACCGACTATCTCGCAACAGGCATGAACTGGGCGAGCGTCCTGAAGAGCCTAGACGACGACGAATTCTGCCTCGATCCGACCCGCATGACCTTGGTGTGCGGCACCGCCGGTTACGACGGCACACAGTTCAAGGGCATCCTTGCCAATGACTATAATATCCAGATCAACAAGACATCGCGTAACTCGGTGTTGTTCCAGTCGAATATCAACAACACCCGCAGCGACGTCGCCCACCTGGTGAGGGTGCTGGCCGAGATCGCGGGCGAGGTCGACCGCGGGCTGGTTCAGGGCGGCGCCAATGCGAAGAAGACCTTCGAGGCTCGGGTCAAGAGCCTGATGACCGATGTGCCCGATCTGCCGAACTTCTCCCATTTCCACGACAGTTTCCGTGGCGATGCCGGCACCAAGACCAACGAGGGCGACATCCGTAGCGGCTTCTACTCGGCCTATGACGCAGCGGGATGCGAATATATCCGCCTTGCCGATTCCGAGATTGACCGCCGCCTCAAGGCCGGTCCGGACCTCGTCTCGGCGAGTTTCGTGATCCCCTATCCGCCGGGCTTTCCGATCATGGTTCCGGGACAGGTTATCACCCAGGAGACCATCGACTTCATGCGAAAGCTCGATGTGAAGGAAATCCACGGCTACGACGCCAAGGAAGGGCTGAAGCTCGTACGCGCCGAAGCACTGGCGAAAATCGGCCGGCCCAAGCCCGGTGCGACGCCGAAGCTGAAGGCCGCATCATAAGGGGACTAACATGCAGGGATTTTTCTCGTTCCTCCAGCACAATCCGTATTTGTTGCTGTTCTTCGTCGTCGGGCTCGCCGTCTGGATCGGGCGAGCCAGCATCAAAGGATATGGTCTCGGCATGGTTGCCGGCGCCATCGTGGTCGGTGCGGGCTTGTCGGTCTGGGCGTCGGTCTACGGCGTGAAGCTTGAGCTGAACACGTTCGCCAAGAGCCTGTTCTACTATCTCTTCATGTATGGCGTCGGCCTGCGCGTGGGACCGTCCTTCATCAACAGCCTGAAGGGCGATGGCATTAAGTTTTGCATCCTGGCGCTGGTGTCGAGCGTGCTAGGCTTGGCGCTTGTCGTCATTCTTTCGAAGCTCTTCGCGCTGCCGATCGGCGCTGCCGGCGGCATGCTGGCGGGGTCGCAGACCATGTCGGCCGCGATCGGTTCAGCCGAGCAGGCCATCACCTCGGGTGTCGTCAAGCTTCCCGACGGCATGAAGCCTGAGGATGCTTCGGGCATGATCGCGCTATCCTACGGCATCACCTACATCTGGGGCACGGTTGGCATCATCCTGATCTGCAAGTATCTCCCGCGCTGGTGGGGTGTCGACGCCAAGGCGGCAGCCAGGCAGTACGAGCAGGAGTTCGGCGTCAAGGATCTCGAAGGCGGCGGCCTGACCGGCTATCGGCAGTTCGGCCTGCGGGCCTACCGTCTCGAAAATCCGGCCCAGGTCGGTATGAGCATTGCCAAGTTCCGCACCATCAACCCGGAATACCGCATCGTCAACGTGGTGCGAGGCGGCCAGGCGTTGGGAGCCGATCCCGACGTGGTGCTGCAAAAGGGAGACCTCGTCGCGCTCGGTGGCGCGACTGAGCATCTGACCGACAAGATGGGACTGATTGGGCCCGAGGTTGCCGACGCCAAGGCGCTCGGCATTCCCATGGATCAGGCGGACATCCTCGTCACCAACAAGGAGATGGTCGGACGCACCTTCGAATCCTTCCGAGAGACGGCGCTGGCTGGCCAGTTGCAGGTCACCAAGGTCGAGCGCGGCGGCGTGCAGATCCCGGCCGGTCTCAAGACCGAGCTGCAGCGGATGGATATCATCTCCGTTGTCGGCCTCAAATCGGCCGTCAACGAACTCGGCGACATGTGGGGACGCATTGCGCGTACCAACACTTCGACCGATCTGTTGACGCTCGCCGCCGGCATGATCATCGGCTTCCTGATCGGGATGATCGAATTTCCGGCTTTCGGCGCCAAGATCGGCCTCGGCAATGCCGGCGGATTGTTGCTGTCCGGCGTGATCGTCTCGTCGCTGGTTTCCCGGCTGCGCTTCTTCGGCAACACACCGAACGCGGCGCGCAATGTGCTGGAGGATCTCGGCCTCGTGGTCTTCGTGGCCATCGTCGGTATCAATGCGGGCGCCGGACTCTTGGCGCAACTGACGGGGGCGGTTGCCTTGAAGATCTTCGTCGCCGGCTTCATCGCCTGTACGATCCCGCCGTTCGTCGTCTGGGCAATCGGCTTCCACGTCTTCAAGATCAACCCGGCCGTGCTGATGGGCGGCGTTGCCGGTGCGCGGTCGCACTCCGGCCCGTGCCGCGAAGCCGCGGTGGAGATCCAGAGCTCCGTGCCCTGGATTGGGTTCCCGGTCGGCTACGCCGTATCGGGCATTCTGCTCACCGTGTTCGGCTACTTCGCAATGATCCTGGCTCAATAGCTCGGCGTCAAAACCAGAGGAAAGAAAAGTCATGAGAAAAGTCGCTATCTATGCCGCCCTGGTCGCCTCGCTGGCAGGCGTCGCCGGATTCAGCACGCCATCTCGGGCAGAGACCGGTCAGGTTGCCGTTGTCTTCACCAAGGGCGGATTTGTCATCGGCGTCGGTGGGGGCGAGGGCGTTCTGCTGTATCGCGGCCACAAATACCCCTTCACCGTCTCCGGTATGAGCGTCGGCTTCACGATCGGCGCCTCGACCACCAAGCTGGTCGGTCGCGCCCTCAACCTGAGGGGGCCGGAGTCGATCGAAGGCTCCTATGCTGTCGGCGGCGCGGGCGGTGCTATCGCTGCCGGCGCAGGTGCCGTTCAGCTACAAAACGGCAACGGCGTGATTCTGCAGCTTAGTGGGCCGAAGGTCGGTGCGGAGCTGTCAGCCGCTGTGGGGGGCGTGACGATAGCTTTGAAGCGGTAGAGCGGCAGTCGCGCCGCTTCGGCGGTCGCGGCCCTCGGGCTGAATGGCGGCTGCTTTTCTCATGCACGTAAGTCGGGGGAAGCGGCCGCAAATCAGCGCCAGGTCGGGTGCCAACCGGGTTTCGCGAGGCATCGTCCAAGCGGATCACGGCACCCATATCGAGGGAGGACATGCCATGCTTCGTTATCTCCTAGCTCTTGTTGCGGCCGTCGTTCTTCTCACGGCCACGCTCATTCCTGATGACGCCTATGCTCGCCGCGGCGGTGGTGGCGGCTATCGCGGGGGTGGAGGGGGCATGCGCGCCGGAGGTTTTCATGGCGGCGCTGTTCACGCCGGGCGGATCCATGGCGGAGGCGGACGCCATTACGCAGGAGGTCCGCGGCCAAGCCATCCGATCGCTGGTCGTCCGGGTCGCCCCGGTTACCCCGTTGCGGGCCGTCCCGGCCGTCCGGTCGCCGGCTATCCTGGAGGCTATCCGCGATACGGCTATCGAGGCGCGGCTTACGGTGCTGCTGCCGTCGGTGCGGCCGCCGCGGGCGCTTATGGATACTACAATAACAACTGCAACAATGGTTGCTATCAGGACACGTACGGAAACTGGGTCTGCCCCAACCAGTATCCATACTGAGAATGCGCCGCTGGAGGGCTCTATCATACACCGTCAACATTGGCCCCGGACTCAACGATCGGACCGCACCGGCAGTGCGGCCCGACCACTTCGTCAATATCGCTCCGCGACGAAGTTCATTCCGCGCAAGCTGGCCTGGTCATTGTAGCGTCCCTTGTCGGACCGCTTCGGCAGCTTCACCTTGTCTTTCCTGATCCGCTTGTGCGGGATAGCCTTCAGGATGTGCGCGATGCAGTTCAGCCGTGCGCGCCGCTTGTCGTCGGAGCGAATGATGTACCAGGGCGCATGCTTGGTGCTGGTCTTCTTGAGCATCTCGTCGCGCGCTCGCGAATAATCATACCAGCGCCGAAAGGATTCCACGTCCATCGGACTGAGCTTCCATTGCCGCACCGGATCGTCGATGCGAGCTTTGAAGCGTTGCTCCTGCTCATCCATCCCGACCTCGAGCCAGATCTTGATCAGGATGATGCCGCCGTCGATAGCGTACTTCTCCACTTGTGGACAGAGCGAAAGGAAGCGATCGTGCTCGGCTGGCGAGCAGAAGCCCATGACGTATTCGACGCCGGCGCGGTTGTACCAGCTGCGGTCGAAGATCACGATCTCGCCGCCGGCCGGAAACTGCTCCATGTACCGCTGAAAGAATAGCTGCGACTTCTCGCGATCCGACGGCGCCGGCAGCGCCACCACCCGGAACACGCGCGGACTGACCTTCTCTGTGATCGCCTTGATCGTGCCGCCCTTGCCGGCGGCGTCGCGGCCTTCGAAAAGCACGATGACGCGAAGCTTGTTTTCCCTCACATAGTCCTGGAGGTGGCAAAGCTCGACCTGAAGCTTTTCGAGCTCCTTCTCGTAATCCTTGCGCTTCATTCGCTCTGCAGCCTCGGCCTTTGCCATGCTTCGCGTTCCATTGCCTCGAGTCGGCCAAACCGTGATCAGTCGCCCCAGGAGATGGTGACGCCGATGTCGCCGGGCACGCCGTCCGGGAAGTCGATGACCTGATAGCCGATGCGATAGCCGCGCGGCTTGAGGTATTCGGTCCAGAGCTCGAAGATCTCCTTTGGAATTCCCGTCAGCGTTTTCTCCCAGCCAGCCTCCATCTGGTTGATCGCGCGGCCCTTGTCGGTGCACAGCGTATTCGGGAAGCGATAGACCTGCACTTCGGTCAGGCCGTTGCGAACCGCGCGCTGGATGATGGTCGAGGCGAGCTTGATCTTCTCCTCCTCGGATTTGCCGGACGGTTTGCTCAGCCGTTCGATCAGGGCGCGCTTCTCGGCTTCGGCCGCGGCGGCGAGGCGCACGTATTCTTCGGCCTTTTTGGCCTCCTCGAGCGCGGCTTCCTTGCGGATTTGCAGTGCGTTGGGAATGAGCTCATCGATGCCGGGCATGATTGTGCGTTCCTGGCTTGCTGTGGGATCGGAGTCAGGGCTAGGCTAGGTTTCGCGCCGTTCGGACCTTTGATTCATATCAAGCAATTTTCTCACCTGCGCGGCCAGGGTAACTGAGCGGCGCGCAGAGCGCCCTGATCCCTTCTGTGGAGGCGACCATTGAGCGAGCAACTTCATCCGATGGCCCCGCATCATCTGCCGTTCTATCTCGCGCCGGGAAGCGGGACGGATGTGCTGATGGTGGTGATGGGGATCTTCCTGGTCGGCAGCGTGCTCTGGGTTGGTACGCTATATTGGAAGCTGCACAGCCTGCCGGAACGAATGGCCCACAAGTCGCAGAAGCTTCAGTTCGAGATAGTGGCCGTGCTGGGCATCATCTCGCTCTTTACGCACATGCACATTTTCTGGGTGGCTGGCCTTCTGCTCGCGATGATCGACTTGCCAGATTTCGGCACGCCGCTGCGGAGTATCGCAGGCTCGGTTGAGAGGATCGCCGACGCCGCGCCCGGCGAGGGTCGCGAGCCCGAACTGCCCAGCTTGCCGTCGGTCGAGAAGCCGATCGTCAAGGGGAAGGAGCACAGCCATGTTTGAGCTCATGTTCTGCTCCATCTTGACCATCCTGCCGGACTATCTCTACCGCCGTTATGCCCAAGGCAAACGGTTCGGCAAGGAAATCACCTTCTTTTCCATTTGGTACGAGTTGCGATGGGGCATCACCGGTTGCTTGATGCTCACGGTGTCGCTGATCACCATGATCTTCTACTTTCACCCGTCCACTACTTCGGCGGCGCTCTATTTTCGGACGGTCCCGATCCTGCCTGAAGGCTCCGGCCGCGTCGCGGAAGTCAATGTCGGCTACAGCGAGGCGGTGAAGAAAGGCGATGTGCTGTTCAGGCTGGACAGTTCGAAGCAGAAGGCCGCTTTGGAGACGGCCACGCGCAAGATCGCCGAGGTCGACGCCGCGATGACAAGCGCCGAAAACGACGTGGTCAAGGCCGAAGCGCAGATCCAGGAAGCCAAGGCCAGCCTTCAGCAGGCCAAGGACGAGCTGGACGTCAAGACGGAGCTGCAGCGCCGCAATCCCGGTATCGTCCCGCAACGCGATATCGAGAAACTACAGGTCGTGGTCAACCAGCGGCAGGCTGGTGTGGACTCGGCCACCGCGTCCAAGACGTCGGCGATGTTGCGGCTTTCAACGCTGTTGCCGGCTGAAAAAGCGAGCGGCCAGGCGGCGTTGGCTGAAGCGCAGGTCGATCTCGACAAGACCTTCGTTCGCGCCGGCGTCGACGGTCGGGTCGAGCAGTTCCTCGTTCGGACGGGCGATCTCGTTGCCCAGATCATGCGACCAGCCGGCGTGTTGATACCGGCGGATGCCGGCAGGGGTAGGCTGCAGGCCGGGTTTGGACAGATTGAAGCGGGGGTAGTGAAGGTAGGGATGGTCGCAGAAGCGACCTGCATTTCCAAGCCATGGGTGATCATTCCGCTCCTTGTCACCGATGTGCAGGATTACATCGCCGCCGGCCAGGTCCAGGCTGGCCAGGAATTGATCGAAGCTCAGAATGCACGTAAGCCGGGTTCAATACTCGCCTTCCTGGAGCCGCTGTACAAGGGCGGCCTCGACGGCGTGACGCCGGGAAGCAGTTGCATCGTCAATGCCTATACCAGCAATCACGAAGAGATCTCCGCGAAGGAGACGGGCACAGGTCGGGCAATTGCCTTGCACGTCGTCGATGGTGTCGGCCTCGTGCACGCCATGCTCTTGCGAATTCAGGCGCTCTTGCTGCCGATCAAGACGCTGGTGCTCAGCGGGCACTGAACGGGTCCGCTCTTGGCCTGAATCGCACCGGTTGAGCAATACGCCGCAGCTGAGCCGGGCGGTGCGGCAATGAGCCCGTGCGGCCACCGGACGTTCGATCCATTGTGAGCGCCATATGGTCCCTGCGAAAATGCCGATCTGGCTTCGTTCCCTCATTGTCATCAGCGCTGTTGTGCTCGTGCTAGGGGCCGGCCTGGTCGGCTACCGCTGGTACTCTCGCCCGACGACGCTGACCATCGCGGTCGGATCGCTGGATGGCGAAGCCACACGGCTGGTATCGGCGTTGGCAAGCCGGCTTGCCGCCGTGAACGCCCCGGTCCGGCTCAAGCTGGTCGAAACCACCAACGCGGTTGATGCTGCCGAGCAGTTTGCGGCGGAAAAGGTCGAGCTTGCTGTCGTCCGCGGCGACGTCGGCGACCTATCGCAGGCGCAGGCCATCGTGGTTCTCGCCCATGCCGTTGTCCTCTTGGTTGCGCCGCCGGGCTCGGCAATTACCGATATCGCCGGGTTGAAACGCGCCAGTGTCGGCGTGATCGGCGGCGAGATAAATCGCAACATCGTCAACGTGCTCAACGACGAATACGGCTTGGCTCGGGCCAACGTGACATTTCGAAATCTCCAGCCGGCAGACGCGCGGCGGGCACTCGATGCCAAGGAGGTCCGGGCGATTCTGATCGTCATTCCCCTTGCCGAAAAATATCTGGCGCTGTTGCGTGGTCTCTTTCTACAGTCCCCGAAGACCGCGCCGGTCCTCCTTCCCGTCGAGGCGGCCGGTGCCATCGCGGAAAAGCAGCGCGCCTACGAAAGTTTCGATGTCCCAAAGGGAACGTTGCGTGGCTCGCCTCCCGTTCCGAGCGACGATCTGACCACATTGCGGGTCTCCTTCTATGTGGTCGCGCACAAGCAGCTTGGTGCTGAAGTAGCCGGCAGCTTGGCCGACGCACTGATGAAGGCACGCAGGGATCTGCTGGGGGAATTGCCGATACTTTCTCAAATGACCGCGCCGAGCACGGATACGGACGCGTTTCTCCCGGTCCATCCCGGCGCTGCGGCGTTCTACAACGGCACGCAGCAGAGTTTTCTGGACGAATGGGGAAACATCATCTTCCTCGCGCCCATGATTTTCGGCGGCCTTATCTCGGTGTTGGCGGCGGCCTGGAAATTCCTTCGGGTAGGTGATCCCTCGAAGGACGAGCGGGGGCTGGACCTGCTGTATGCGTTGGGTGTGCGGATACGCAGGACCGAGGCAGCAGCCGAACTGTCCGATATCGAGGCCGAAATCGACCGGGTTCTCCAGGCTCAGCGCGCCAAAGCCGCGGCAGGAGACGAGAATGCGCTCGATGTCACGACCCTGAATGTCGCCGCGCATCGCCTTCAGAGCCTGATTCACGACCGTCGGATCCTGCTGTCCGCGCACGGACATGAGCAAGCGCTCGGTCAGCCAGTTGACCGAACCTGACGGTGATCACTCCAGATCAAGTCGAATCACGGCCGAACCCAAGCTCAGCTACCTTGATCTTGATCAAACCCTCCGGCCGCCAACCCCGTTTCCTTCAGAAATCGCGTCATGCGAAGGGTGCGGGACATTCGGGGATAGCGGACGGGCAATGAAGCGCCGTGAGTTCATGGCCTTGGTCGGGACTGCAGCTGCTGTTCCGGTCTTCGCGCGCGCCCAGGACGGGGCACCGCGGCCGATGCCGTCGGTCGGCGTGCTGACTGGCAATTTGGTGGGCGATGGCGGCGCTCAGATGCGTGTCAATGCCTTTCAGCAGGGTCTCGCCGATCTCGGCTGGATCGCCAATCAGAACTACCGGCTCGATGTGCGCTGGCCGGGCTCCAATCCGACATGGCAGGAACATGCAGCTCGCGAACTTGTTGCCGCGAGACCCGACGTGCTGTTTGCCACCAGCACGGCGACGACACGGGCGCTGCGGGCTGCAACGCAGGTCATTCCGATCATCTTTGTCGGGCTCTCGGATCCGGTCGGGACAGGCCTCGTCGTCGATCTGGCAAGGCCGACCAGCAATCTTACCGGCTTCTCGCTTTACGAGCATGCCATGAGCGGGAAATGGCTGAGCCTGTTGAAGGACATGGTGCCCAGCATGAGCAGTGCGATGCTTCTGTACAATCCCGAGACCGCGCCATATGCGCCCCTTTATCTTCAGGCCGCACACCAGGTGGAAAGTCGCCTGCGCATGACGGTTACCGGCGCCTCCGTCCGCAGCGGCTCCGAGATCGCGGGGGTCATCGAGGCGGCGGCGCGGAATGGTAGCGGGCTCGTCGTGCTGCCGGATGGCGGTTTCTTCAGTACTCAGAGCGCCATGGCAATCCCGTTGCTGGCCCAGCGCCGCGTACCGGCGATCTTCGCCGTCCGCTTCTATGCTGTGAATGGCGGGCTGATGTCTTATGGCGCCGACCTGACGCAACAGTTTCGCGACGGCGCTGGCTATGTCGCTCGCATCCTTCGCGGCGCCGAGGTCCGCAGTCTTCCGGTGCAATTCGCCACAAGGTTTGATCTCGTTATCAACGTGAGAGCCGTCCACGCGCTTGGGCTGGCGATCCCGGAACGATTGCTGATGGAGGCTGAGCTGATTGACTAGCTTGCTCGGGCGTCGCGGGGGATGAGGCAGCGTTTCGTTGATCTCGATCAACAAACGCCAGCTCTCGGGTCTGATGATCGCCGGAACATGTGTATGGAGGATCTGATGTTTTGCTGCGGCAGGACCTTGATGGCGCTTGCGCTCGTGATCGCGATTCCGCTGGCGGCGGTGGCGCAGACCGCAGATAAGGCGCCGGCCTCCAGCCCGCAGCAGGAAAATCCCCCCGCTCAAGCCGCAGAGCTTCTGAAACCGGAGCAGCTCGAAGCTCTGGTCGCGCCGATTGCGCTCTATCCCGACGAACTGCTTGCCAACGTGCTGGCGGCTTCCACCTATCCTCTGGAAGTCGTTCAGGCCGATCGCTGGCTGAAAGAGCGCAAGACTCTGAAGGGTGATGCCCTGAAGACTGAAGTCGAGAAGCAGCCGTGGGATGACAGCATCAAGGCGCTGGCCTCGACTGCTGAGGTCCTGGCCATGATGAGCGACAAGCTCGACTGGACCAAGGCGCTGGGCGACGCCGTGCTCGCGCAGCAACCGGATGTGATGGATGCGGTCCAGCGTCTGCGGACCAAGGCCTTCGACAATAAGAAGCTGGTGACCACCAAGCAGCAGAAGGTGAGCGTCAAGACCGAGGAAAGCAGGCAGGTGGTCGTGATCGAGCCGGCGGTTCCCGATACGATGTACGTGCCGTACTACGAGCCTGCGACAGTCTACGGAGCGTGGCCCTACACCGAATATCCGCCGTATTACTTTGGCTATCCCTCCTACATCGGCGCAGGTGTCGTCGCGGCTGGTCTTGCATTCGGCACGGCCTGGGCCATCGGTCGCTGGGGCAATTATTGGGGCGGCGGCTGCAACTGGGGCAACCGCAACGTCTATATCAATCACCGGACCGCGAATATCGGAAATGGCTGGCAGCACAATCCCTCGCATCGCCAAGGGGTACGCTACAACAACGCCAACGTTCAGCAGCGCTTCGGCAATAGCAATCTGAAGGCCGGCGCCGCCGACCGGATGGATTTCCGCGGCCGCGACGGACAGCAGAAGCCGGGACAGGATCGGCCAGGTGCGGGAGATCGCGCAGGAGATCGTGCCGGCGACCGCGCAGGTGATCGAGGCGGTGACCGACAAGGCGCGGGGGATCGTGCCAAGGCGGGGGGCGATCGTGCGAAAGGTGGTGGCGATCGCGCGGCCAAGGGTGGTGGTGCCAAGAATGCCGGCGCAAAAAGTGCCAGCCCTAAAGCGGGCGGTACCAAGGGCGGCGGTGGCGCCAAGGCCGCGAACCGCGGTGGTGGCGGCGCCCTGAACGTGTCGTCGGGCCGCTCGGCGGCTGCAGCATCGGCCCGTGGCCAGGCGAGCATGGCGAGCATGGGACCGCGCGGTGGCGGCGGCGGAGGCGGAGGTGCGAGCTTCGCCGGCCGAGGCGGCGGCGGAGGCTTCCAGGGTGGAGGTGGCGGAGGCCGCGGTGGTGGTGGTGGCGGCGGCGGACGGCGTTCCGATATCGCGCTGAAGCATCATGTCGTTCTGCTCGGCCATCTCGCAAGCGGCCTTGGTTATTACCGCTTCAGCTATATCGGCAGCGACAAGGCCTATGTCGGCGTCATTGCGCAGGAAGTCGAGGACGTGAAGCCGGTAGCCGTCACCCGCGGAGCCGACGGCTATCTCAGGGTCTATTACGAAAAGCTCGGTCTGAAATTCCGTACCTATCGCGATTGGCTCGAGAGCGGCGCGCGGATTCCTGCGGGGGTGACGCCATGATGGGTTTGAAGTCGCTTCTTGGTGCGGCGTTGCCGGCCATCATGGCGCTGGCGCTCCTGAATTCGCCGTCCCTGGCGCAGCAGTCCTATCGGACACCGGAGGATGCGGCAGCGGCGCTCGCTGCCGCCGTCAAGAGCGGGCCGGACCGGGCCATCCTGAAGGTCCTCGGCAGCGCTGCCGAGGACATCGTCTCGTCCGGTGATGAGGTCGCCGACGTCGACATCCGGAAACGCTTCATCTCGATGTATGACGCCAAGCATTCGGTCAAGACAGAGGGTAACAAGAAGGCGATGCTGATGTTGGGTCCGGACGACTTCCCGTTCCCGATCCCGCTCGTCAACACCAAGACCGGCTGGGAATTCGATGCCGCCGAAGGCCGCATCGAAGTGCTGTATCGCCGCATCGGCCGCAATGAGCTCGACGCGATCCAGACCAGTCTTGCCTTTGTCGATGCCGAGAACGACTACGCTGACAAGGATCGCGGCGAGGGGGCCGGCGTGTACGCACAGCGCATCGCCAGCAGCGCGGGCAAGAAGGACGGGTTGTTCTGGCGCGACGACAGCGACCAGAGCCCACTCGGCGCACTGGTAGCGCAGGCTTCGGCTGAAGGGTACCAGGCCGGGGATGGCCCGGAGCCCTATCACGGCTACTATTTCCGCATCCTGAAAGGGCAGGGCTCGAACGCGCCAGGCGGCGCGCTCAACTACGTCGTCAAAGGCAAGATGATCGGAGGTTTTGCGCTGGTCGCCTGGCCCGCCGAGTACGGCAATTCCGGCGTCATGACCTTCCTGGTCAATCATGCGGGCGTTGTCTACCAGAAGGATCTCGGGCCTCGGACCAAGGTCCTCGCTGCCCGCATGACCGCATTCGATCCGGACCAGACCTGGAAGAAGGTCGATAGTGCAAAACCCTGAGCGACGCACGCAGATCTTGCGCCGGCTTCTTTGTCGTCTGGCATCCTGGTGTCGGTCGGCGGCGGGGCCGCCCTGATCGGCGGCATCAATGGTGCCCAGTTGCGTAACGATAAGGGCGTCACGATGGTGCTGCAGGGGCCAAAGGGCGGGTAGGAATTTGCCGCCAACCTCGGCACGATCATGATCTCGATGAAGCGAGCGAAAGGCGGAACGATGGTGACGGCCTCGTACCGCTATTGCGCAGAAGACTGAGCGGAGATTGGCATCTCCAACTCGAAAACGGAGCCCCTGACGTCCGACTTGACTAGCCTCAGCCTTCCTCCGCACTTTGCGACCAGGTTAGAGGAGATGGCCAGTCCCAACCCCATACCGCCTTGCTTCGTCGTGAAGAAAGGGTCGAAGATGCGCTCTTGATGACGCGGTGTGATGCCAGTGCCTGAGTCCTCGACCGACAAATGGACGGTTGTGCTACCATCGAGGGCGGTTTTCAGACGGAGCTGCCGTTGATCGGCGGGGACAGAACTCATTGCGTCAATCGCGTTCTTGCAGAGGTTCAGGACAATCTGCTGAAGCTCAGTGCCGTCCAGGGCGACTGGAGGTATGTTGCCCTGAAGCTCCGTCGCTACTGATACACCATTGGCCAGGAGATCGTGCTTCAAAAGTCTCAGCGTAAGCTCGGCGATATCCTCGACGTTTGCCGAAGCGCCGCCGTGTGCCGTTTTGATTGTCATCTCTCGAATGCTCGAAATGATATCAGCGGCCCGGCCGCCGTCAGCTTCGATGTCACAGAGGATGTTCTCGAGTTCCTCCAGTTCAGGGGAGACAGCCCGCAAGTGGCTCAGGCCCGTCGCAGCATTGAGCGAGATGGCCCCCAACGGCGATCTCAGCTCGTGGGCGATCGCGCCAGTGACCGCGTCGATGCTGAGAAGCCGGTTCGCTCGTTCGCGCCGCTGCAGGGCGATGACGCTGGCAAGGCGGGAATAGATAAACATCGTTTCGATGAGCAATACGGTCAGCAACATGCAACTGCCGACCAGAACGAAACCGCGTGCTGCGTACCAACCGATGGTGAACCGAACCGAGCTGCCGATGATTGCTACCAAAAAGTTCGGCAAGTAGGCGAGCAAAGTCACCATCAGCCAAAGGTCAAGAATGGTGCGCATGCGCGCAAACAAAACGGTTAGAGCAGTCACATTCCATATCAAAAGTATCAGGTTGACCTGATTGCCAAGCGGCGTCTGATGCCTGACGTCGTTCACATAGAAGCTGGGGAGAAGCTCGGCTTTCGCGGTCACTAGCCACGCCAGACCTGCTATCGCGATGGCGATACAGCTGATGGCAAATGCGATGCTCGCTCGTGCAGGTCTGCCTGGTCTGCCGACAGTCGAATGATCCTTCGTGAACCCGTAGACCAGGATCGCCGCGGGAAAGGCTGTGTGCCAAAACACGTACAGCCAAGCGGGGCTGTTCAGTCCATCCCCGATGACACCAGCGGGAGCGTAGCCGTTGGGAAAGGCGAGCGTTTGCAAAAATGCAAACGATCCGCTGAAAACATATCCACTTGCCAGTGCGAGAAGTGCCCGCTGAGGCTGGATCGCAAATTGCGCAAACAGCAGGGCTGCCGTGATGAACTCGGCCAGGCCCAGAGCGGTCTGTAACACCGGAACAAAGCCATTGATCTGGCCCAGCTGGATTGTCGCGAACGGCGCGATACTCGCTGCAGCGACAATGAGCAAGACGGCGACCCCCACCGCCCAGGCCTTTTGGCGAGGGCTTGCAGGCATGTTGGCGATGATCAATGGGAATTCTTGCTCATCGTCGTGAGCTGGCCCGGCGGCCGTGTTGGCGCGCCGCTGTACGGCTTGCGGAATACCCGGCCCTGATGCCGCCGCACCGCCCACAAGTCCCATGAACTTGCGCTGGCTCATGCCGTCTCCGAGTACCCACCGGAGGATAGTTTACGCGTCCTGACCTCGTTGGATAGTCCGGAAGAGCGGCAAATGCCTCGGCGATCTTTCCGGTTCGGCCGCTGTCGGATCGACATCGGACATGCCAGTCGGAAGACTGACGCACTGAAGGCCGAGGCTGCCGCTTGTTGCGAGCGCCGTGGACGCCGATCAGGAGGCAGAGCGCACATTCGAGCTTGAGGACAAGCTCAGGGTTGCCGAACGAACCATTGCCGATCTGCGTACCGAGCGCGACAGGGCCAACGAATTGGTGTCGAACATGGTGGAGCACGTCGGCGATGCCGACGCCACGATCGAGCGGTGGATTGAGGCATTATAGGTCGGCTTCGCCTCGGCTGTCTTCCGATCGGCAAGACCGCGCCAGTAAGCCTCCAGCGTCTCGTCATTCGGGCCGCGACCCTGCTGGCCTTGGTACCCGTGCGGTCGGTGGCGAATTGATCTTGATGCTCAGTTTGACGTTGCCGCGCGGTCCTGCGAGCGTCACGGGAGCTTCAATCATTTCAGATAAGTGGCTGAATTAGCGGGGGATTTAAGCGCCGATGATGGCGCTCCCTAGCGGAATCGAACCGCTCTCTCCACCGTGAAAGGGTGGCGTCCTAACCGATAGACGAAGGGAGCAAACCCAGGGCCCCGCCGCTTATCGCGGCACGGCCGCTGGCCGCCCGAGTCATGCCCGGCGGCTGCAGCGGGCGAACCTATAATGGCCTTTGGCGCCCTGGGCAAGCCGTTCGGGAACGGTCTTTTGACACCGGTGGATAGCATCCCACCCCAGGATCAGTCGGGGCGAATTCAACGGTTTCTTAGGTTCCCTGGGCTAGCGCTGGACTGGGAGAATTTGAGCAGATGCCACCGCCCAAGAAGCGCGCAGCCCGCAAGTCGCTGTCGCGGCATGCCTGGATCACGCTCGAGGGCGGATTCGCGGCACGGCAATGCCTGGTCCAGGACATCTCCGCCACGGGCGCCAAGATCACACTGGACGAGGATGCGAGCCAGCTCCCGGGCGTGATCCGGATGGCGTTCGCGCGCGATGCGCGGACCGGGCGGAGCTGCCAGGTGGTGTGGCGCCGTGGCAAATCGGCCGGCATCAAGTTCATCTGAACCGGGGCCAAGCGACCCCCGATGGCGCGCGGCGCCTGTCCGGGCTAGAACGGCCCGCATGCGTGCGCCGCTCCTTATCCTGATCTCGTTGCTGACCATGTCCGCGGCCGCGGCGGAAGCCTTGCGTCTGCCGCCTGCGGGGCGCCCACAGGCCGGCAAGGCCTTGCCGCTGAAGGGGGCCGGCGGAAGCGCGAAAGCGGGCTCCTGCGCCGCCTATGGCCGCGGCTTCGATATGGTCGAGAGCACCGGCACCTGCGTCAAGATCGGCGGTTCGATCAGCGTCGAGACCGCGGTCGGGCGCTGACGTCGATGCCGCCGGACATCATGCGGCCCGAGATCGTCGTCCCGTTCGTGATGTATTGCGCGCTGCTGTGGTGGGTCGGCCGCGGCCTGAGCTGGACCGCGCGGCTCGCCACCGCGGCCGTCACCCTTGTGCTCATCGTCTGCGTGCTTTTGTTCGAGCGCGGCTGGCCTTAACAAAAAACGCGAAAACAACCCCATGCACAGTAGCCGCCACCTCCCGGCGGCGCGCGCGAGAATGCCGATTCATCGTGCTCTCAACGGAGTTTAAGCCGCGTCACCGCTCACGACATCGGCGGCGCCACAAATTGCGCAAAACCGGGCCGTTTGCCGAGCTCGGCGAGCCAGCGCGTCAAATGCGGCTGCGCGGGCCGGGCGATGCCCTCGACGCCGAGCCAGCGCCGCGCATAGGCGCCGATCGCGATGTCGGCGAGGGTGAACGCATCGCCGTCCATGAACGGGCGCGTGGAGAGCAGGCGGTCGGCGATGGCCCAGACCTCGGCGGCGGCATCGGCATCCTTCTGCAGCTGGATCATGTCCCGCTCGGCGGGCGGCGTGCGCACGAGGCCCCAGAACACCGGGCGGTCGACCGGCTGCACCATCGACAGCGTCCAGTCGAGCCAGCGGTCGACGCTAGCGCGGAGCTTCGGCGCCTCGGGATAGATTTGCGTGCCGCGCCCGTGCGCGAGGCAGAGATAGCGCATGATTGAATTGGATTCCCACAGCGTGAAGTCGCCCTCGACCAGCGTCGGGATTCGCGCATTGGGGTTCATCGCGAGATAGTCGGCCTCGCGGGTCTTGCCAAACGCCATCCCGGCGTCGATGCGCTCGTAAGCCAGGCCAAGCTCGGCAAGGCACCACAGCACTTTCTGCACGTTGACCGAATTGGCGCGGCCCCAGATCGTCAGCTTTTGCTCCGGCACGTCATCCTCCCCAGGCGTTTTTTAACTTGTAGCCCGGATGGAGCGAAGCGCAATCCGGGGTGCTTCGGCAGCGTCAGTCTCGGATGACGCGTGCGCTCCATGCAGGCTGCAAGCCCGGGTGATAGCGGAATTCACTGCGGCAAGCGACGCGCGATTGCACCGATCCTCTCATGCAAAAAGGTCGGCATGCAAAAAGCCCCGCCCGAGGCGGAGCTTTCATTGCAAGGTCAAGCTGGTCAGGCGATCAGCGGCCGAAGAACAGCCACAGCAGAATGATCACCGGGATCGGCACACCCAACATCCACAACAAAATTCCGCGTCCCATCGCGTTCTCCTCCAATTGCATTGTCGAAGAAAGAACGCGTGGGACAGGAGCTGGTTCCCGCAAAAAGGCTCTACCAATGGCCGATGTTGGGCATCGACGACCACGGCTCCTGCGGCGGCTTCGGCTCGCCCTTCTGCAAGATCTCGATCGAGTGCAGATCCGGCGAACGGACGAAGGCCATGTTGCCGTCGCGCGGGGGACGGTTGATGGTGACGCCGGCCTTCATCAGCTTCTCGCAAGTGGCGTAGATGTCGTCGACCTCATAGGCGAGGTGGCCGAAGAAGCGGTCCTCGCCATATTTTTCCTCGTCCCAATTCCAGGTGAGCTCGACCAGCGGCGCGCCGCGCGACTGCGGCTGCTTCTTGAGCGCCTCGAGATCGTCCGACGAGCACAGGAACACCAGCGTGAAGCGCCCCTTGTCGTTCTCGATCCGCCGCACCTCCTTCAGTCCCAGCGCATCCTGGTAAAACTTCAGCGCGACGTCGAGATTGCGCACGCGCAGCATGGTGTGGAGGTATCGCATGGTTGTTGCTCCCTTGAACGAATGGGGGGTTTTTGGTTTGGGCCGGGACGGCGGGGTAGGAGATAGCAGGAAAGTGGGAGGAGGGGCAGGGGGCGGCACGTGTGCGTGAGGGCGGAACGGCTGGTGAAGGAAACCCGCCAAGCGTTAACCAAAGCCGAAAGGGCGCCGGGGTGGCGATAGCGCATGAACCTGCTGCGCGGTCACGTCTTCTAGGGTGGAGCATAGGGCGTTTCCGTGATCGTTCATAGAAGTAAAAATTCGCTAATAGGAAGCTGCGCTATGTTCCGTTTCTTCAATTCCAAGAACCGGTTCATTATCGTCCAAGTTCGCGCCGCGATTTCAACCGTCGTTGCGCCTGGTATGTGAGTTGAATCCCCGTGTCTGGGAGCGCTCGATGTGTCGGTAATCAGCTTGAGATAGTCCAGCGACAGATGCAGGCTATTGCGCATGTCTTCCCAACTTTTTTTGGTGCTTGCACCAGGCGAGGCGAGATGGTGACGGATGCCCTCGACGACGCGCGCGCAGTTGACCGAAGATTCATGCGGTACAGTATTGGCTTCTATGAGCTGTCTGAGAATGCGAAAGATGCGCCAGTCCGACAGGACAAGTGTCAGTATCTTATGAAAAGCGTTCTGTTCGATGGAGGTTGCGGGGCTCATACTGAACGCAGTGCATAGCGCGGCTAGCTGGGGATCATGAGGCACGAACGGCGTCGTTACCCCTTCGGGATTGGTATAGGAATCGATTATTACCGAAAGGCCATAGCCGGTGGAAAAGCAGGTGAGGTCTACTGTCGCGCGGACCAAATCGAAAGCCCGCATGTAGATCCGTACTAAATCAATTTCCTGATCGTATTTATCGAGTGTGCACTCAACGGCGACGGCGCCCTGATTGATGGAGATTTTGAAAGCAATTTGCGTTCCGCGTTCAGAATCCAGCCAATCAATAGCTGGGTGATCGTTGATTGTGATTTGTATGACCTCGGGCAGAATCTTCCCGGCGAACTTTATGATTGGCATCGCAGGCCTCAGGTTGAAACGCTTTTTAATATCACCTTTTCCGTGTACATAATAGAATCGTGGAGTGAGCGAGACACGGTAATCTCGGCGACGGGGCATTCCCGCGGATGACCTGTGGCAGCAAAAGGGAAGAACCGTCAGTTTCCGACGGCTTACAAACTAAGGCGATCAAGCGCGTCGAGTGAGGCGCAGCCTCCTTGACGCAGGTGGGAGACACCTTATGCCAAAGTTGTTTGAGGTATTTGGGCCATATCCTGTTAATCGCGACGCGGTGTTTGACAGCAAATGGCAACGAGAAGCATGGGAGCTGGTAGACGATGAAGTCGGATCTGGCCTATCCAGCGCCATAGGGATTTATGTGTATTCCTTGCACAATCGCGGTAGCTACAAACCGATGTACGTCGGAGTGACAACTAAGCAAATTTTTCGGAAGGAGGTATTTAACCAACGCAATCTGCGTATGATTTCGCAGCTGAATTCGAAAAATAATTGGCAGAAGGGAACGCTCTATCTGCACTTCCTGGCGAAAAGGAAGGAAAAACACAAAAGGCTTTGCGAGGCCCAACAGAGATTGGTTGATCGCACTCGAAGCGCTCATGATTTTCATCTGTCGAAGGAAGAATCCCGATCTTCTAAACAAGAAGCACACTGTTTGGCTCGACGGCGTTGGGATTTCTGGTGTTACCGCTGCTGATTCTGTCAAGGGGAAGCCGTCAAAGGCTATCGGCTCGCTTAGGAACGTGATGGACTGGTGAGCAAGCCGAGCACTGGAGAGAACTGATACTTCGGCCAGCTCAGTGCTTGGCCCAAAGGCGATTTGCGTCTAGGTCCGATCTACCCGAATGAGCCCGCCGTCAAACGAACCCTACCCGGGGCGTGGCCGAGCGGGGCACAGGAACCGGCATAAAGCCACCTCTTCTCCGAGGGTGGTGAATTGCGATTCGCCGTCAAATCGTGCGTGGTCAAGCGAAATCAGCATTTTTGCCCTTTCCCCTCAACCACAATGTTTCATCGGGGGATAGGACTCTCAACCTTGCACTTCGGCGAATCCGAGGATGATAGATGGTCTCCGTCTAAAAAACGGAGTGATTCGCATGAAGCAATTGCTGAAACGCTGGTGGGACGGGAAGTATGTGCCGCTGCGCAATGACCCCGACGGTTTCGTATTCATTCTGCAAGGGGACTACGAAAGGCATTGGACTTCTTTGGCCGCGCACGTCGTGGCCGACTTCTGGCTGAAGTACTGGCAGTGGTGCATGGGTTTCGGCCTCGCCGTCATCGGACTTATCCTCAAGCACTGAGACGTAAATGGCAGAAAAGCCAAGCCCGTTAGTGGTGGCTCTAACTAGGGCCTTGATACCTCCTCCTCCAGGCGAGGAGGAAAAGCGTGAGGTCTACGAACAGGCTGGGCGTGCCGTGATCGAACTATCGAACGCGGAAAACCTTCTAGCCGTCATCTTCTGCATCGTGAGCGGTCCGGTGCCGGTCGAGGCCGCGAAGGAAATGTTTGCCTCTCAAGGGAGCTTCGACAGGAAGTCAAAGCTCGTGGACTTTATGATCCAACACGCCGATAGACGAAAGGAAATCGCTCTTTGGAAAGAGGTGTACAAGGAACTGAACACGCATCGGGGCGTCCGCAATCTCGTCGCACATCAACGCATGATTGTTAGCTATAACCCTGATACGCCGGAAGCAGACGTTGCTCTTACGCCACTGTTTCACTCCCGGAAGGGAAGGCGACTTCGAGCCGCCGATATCAAGTCGACGGCTGACGAACTGAAAGATGTAAACGCGAAACTATGGAAGCTTATAGGCGAGCTTAGCAACGCTCCATAATATTGGCGCGGCTTTGAGTGCAGCGGCGCATCATGCGCTAACCGGGTCGTCAGAACGGTGACGCAAACCGCAGAATGTGGCCACCTCACTCACGGGTAGACAGGGTTGTTTAGCCGTTGCCAGATGAACTCCTCGCTGAGATGACGCGACTAACCGCCATGACCAATATTCTAGGCGAGCTTCTGTTTGCACTGATCCGCTCGATTGTTGCTGGATGGGCGTATGCGCTCTGGGTGAAACTGGCGACATGGCTCGAGCCGAAGATCCAACGGCGTTGGGTGAAAATTGCCGTAGGAGGTCTCCTCGGCCTGGCAGCCTTTTTTATGATTCCGATACTGATGGGGCTGTTGGGCCTTTGAAGACAATGAAATCCGTTCTCGTCCTCGCACTGGCAATCGGGGCGCTCGTCTCGACGGTGCTGCTCGTCATGGAGCAGCTCACCGATTACTCCATCGCTTTGATGGCATGGGAGATGCCGGGCATATCTGCAGCTTACCTATTCTGGGGAGCTGTCGGCAGTTCCGTTTTCCTGGGCGTCGCCATCACCTGGGCCGTGAATGCAATCGTTTACGGGGCAGTCGCCTTCGTCGTTCTTACGGTCGCCAAGCTGGCAATCCGCGGCCTACCGGAGTGATCCGGCAATGACCGTGATGCCGGATGTTCGCCCATCCGACGGGAATAACGGTGACGCGCCGTTGGCTGCGTGATCGCGGTGCTCTTCGCCAGCATCGATGCCTTAAGATCCGCACCAAACCCCGCCACGTTCATTCCAAGTGAGTACAATCTGGGCGGGAAACTTATTCAAGGAACGGTTGCGCGGATGCGATAGAATAACTGTTGGATGCGCCGGCGATGAGACATGCATCTGAGGCGGATTGATTGCTGTGCCCTACATCAAAGGCACGGCCACAGGAGCGCTCGCTAGCGCTTTGCTTCCTGCTTGCCACGCCTGATTTCCTCGGCTTCGTCCACGAGCTTCAAGGCGGCGCCGTCGTAGCTCAGCTTCAGCCCACGGCCGACGGTCCATGTCCATCCCTCCCGGGCGTCCCGGGTTGGCTGGGCGTTGAACTGGTCGGATATCGATTTGACTGCAGCGTCTTTGGAAGCAGCGTCCTGGGGACCCGGATTGCTCAGCTCCGCATTGACGCGCCAGATGGGATGTTTGGGGTCCGGATTCCTGGGGTCAACGTCGTCGGCAAAGATCGTGATCTTGGCGCCGTCGACTACGCATTCAAGGACGTGAGAATCGCGAAGCTGACGGCAGCGGTAGCGCCGTTGCGTGACGACCTTGTTGGTCTCGTCGAATGTCATGCCGGGCGAAAAGCCGAGGATATCGGACTTCTGCACGAGTGCCAGAGACGCAGGCTTCAGAAAGCCGGGCTGTACCGCCACGAGAACGGCAGCAGCAACAACGATCAACCCGGCGATAACAATGGCAATCTTCATCAGCCCCTCACAAGAAACGTGCGACCATACAACAGCCGCAGCGTTCTACCAGCCACGGCGCTGCATGGTTCGAGACGCCCGCTTTGGCGGGCTCCTCACCATGAGGGTCTGATATCTCGCCCGCAAAACTAACCTCATCCTGAGGGCTCGACGCAGGCGCGCACGTATCCTCCGATCATGAACGTGAAAAACCGCCCCTGACATGACCAGAGGCGGCTTTCGCCAAGCGGCGTTTTCGAAACGCGATTAGCGACCGGTGCCGGGCTTCGTCGTCTTCGGCGGCTTGCCGTCTTCGATCCGGCCTTCGTTGCGCAAATCGCGACCTTCCTGGGCCTTCTTCTGGCTCTCGGGGGACTTGCCGTGTTCGTTCATCTCTTCTTTGATGAACCCGGCGCCTTCCTTCACTTTACCTTCAACGCTCATGACGATCTCCTTGCTGGAGATGGGGCAACTCGCGGCGAGACCTGGCCGTTCCGGCACGCGCGGGATTGTGAGGAGTGCAATGCGACAGGTTCCAAAAAGACCCGCATCATGAAATGGCCGTGCCGCTTGTGGAAGCGGCGCGGCTGGGAAGCGAGCCGTACAGGAAGCCGGCTTACTTCATGTTGCTGCGGGTCCTGGTGCCGCCCTGGTCGCTGCCGGGGCCGGAGCCGCCCTGGCCGGAGGCGTCGGGCTTCACCATTCCGCCCTTGCTCATGCCGTCATGGCTCATGCCGGTCGTGCCCTTGGTCATCGTGCCCTTGTCCGTGTTGGTCATGCCGGGCTTCTGCATGTTGTCGGACTGTGGGGCAGGGCCGGTCTGGTTCTGCGCAAAGGCAGCCCCGCACATGAGGCCGAGGGCGGCGGTCGCAACGACGAGCTTCTTCATCTCAAACTCCTGGTTGGTTGTGTGGGCCAACGGGAGCGCGGAAGCCGTGTTCCTAAAACAGGGCGTTCCGGAGTGCAAAAAATCTCGTCTGCAACGAGGGTACTTTCGGTTCTGATGGAATCAGAACCGCTCCAGATTGTTATGACGCGTTTTCTTCGCGCGAACCGGTATCGACTTCGCTGAAAACGCTCTAAGCCGCAATGCGCTGGTCGGCCGGGCCCGTTAGGTGCTTGAGCACTTCCGCATGCTCCAGGTCAGGAACCGCGATCGCCGTGTGGCTGTAGCTCGCATGGGTTCGTGATTTTGCAATCTGGTCCAGGATCTCGCCGCCCTTGATGACGTGGAGGCCCATGCCCTCTCCGGACGGGAAGATCGCGAGCACCACGTCATAGGCCGTGATGACGGCCCGAAGCGCCTCGGCCTTGTCTTCGGCAATTTCGACGAACACGCGAACATCGGCTGCGAGTTCACGCAGCTCGTTAAAATCCAGCACTGTGGGGTACTCCAACGCAACGATACTGACAGGAGCTTGGAGGCGTTAGGTTACCGAAGTCTCAACGGCGCATGCCCGATCACAGGTTTCTCGACCAGGCGTCCCTCGCGAGGCCGATAAGACGAGCGGGCGTTGCCGCCTGCTCGACAAACGCCGGCACGGGAAGAGCATCTGGAGCGGGGAAGGACTAAGCGCGCCTCGTACCCATTTGGGCGGTCACACAATGCGCGCGTGACTTATGCGCGTTTTACTTGGCATATCCCTGGGAGCGGAGCCACGCGATCTTGCGGTCGCCGTTGATCCAGTCGTCGGCGTCTGCCTTGCTGGTGAAGCCCTTGATCTCGCGCTGTTCGCTGTCCGGGTAATCCGCCAGGATTTTCCAGTCGTTGTCTGCAATGCGGACGGTTTTGAAGGTCACTTTTGTTTTTGCCATGCTGCATTATGCAGGAGATGGCCGGAAAAGAGAACCTGCCTTGTGACGGTCACCCGCGTGGCCCCGGCGCAGACCTCGGGGCCCAGCCGGATCGGCAATGCGCGGCAGGGCTCCCGGCAAACGCGAAAGCCCCGCCTGGGGGAAGCGGGGCTCTCTGATGGGGTGAAGTTTGGGGACTTCAAAGAGTTAGACGCCTCCGGGAGAAAATGGTTCAACGCGAAAACGGCGCAAGCTGCGGCATCTTTGCCGGGGCGTGCGGCCCTCCGCAGAACCCCCTGCTTGCGTTTTGGCCGTCGATGGGTTCTAAGCCCCGTCACTTCATGAAAGTTGGCATGAATCAGAAGCGCGTTGCGCGGTCGGACCGCGTCCTGAGCAAAGCCTGCTCGCGCGCACAGAAGGAAATTCAGACATGGCGAAGATGACCAAGACTCAGTTGATCGATGCAATTGCCGAGGGCACGCAGCTGTCGAAGAACGACGTGAAGTCGGTCATCGAGTATATGGCGACGGTTGGCTACAAAGAGCTCAACGAGTCCGGCGAATTCGTCATTCCCGGCTTCGTGAAGATGTCGGTGGTGAACAAGCCGGCGACTGAAGCCCGCATGGGCGTCAATCCCTTCACCAAGGAGCCGATGCAGTTCGCCGCGAAGCCGGCGAGCAAGTCGGTGAAGGCCTCTCCTCTGAAGGTGGCCAAGGACTCCGTCTAAGGGCTCGCCAAGGGCTCGCGTTTTCGTTGTGGACTCTCCTTTTTGCGGAGTGCTGCCGCGGAGTGCTGCAATGACTGCTTGCTTGTGCTGAACCAATAAGGAACTCTCTTAGGGAACTCTCGGGCGTCGTCAGGCTTTGCTTCCGAAAGGGAGAAATCACATGACTGGTCTCAGCGAAGAAGAGATTCGAAATCGGGCTTATCACCTCTGGAAGGAGGCCGGCGAGCCCGCGGGCACGATGGACACCTTCTGGTACGAGGCCGAAAAGGAGCTTCTCGCCGAGCGGACCAAGCAAGGCGAAGTCCCACCCGGGATGACCGACAATCTGCCGGTCTGACTTTGCTGGTCTAACAGGCGGACAGAGGCGAGCGTCGACAGTTCTCAAAGCAGCCACCCGGCGTAACACCCGGGGTGGCTGCTTTGCTGTTCGGGCCACCGCTCTCAAAGAAAAACCCCGGGCTTGGGGACCGGGGCTCTTCAAGCTGGCCGGCCGCGTCGCGACATGCCGCCAGCACCACTGAATTCGACCTGACAACGCGGGCCGGGAAAATTCGTTCCGGCCGCTAGTCCGGCGACACGGACACGTCGATGATCGCCGGCGTATCGACCTGGCGCTCGCGCCAGACGACGAGATCGCATTTGGGATTGAGCCACTGATATTCGGAGCCGCGCGCCTTCAGGTGCGCGAGCGCTGCATCATGTGCGGCGGTCTGATCCGGCGCTTCGACCATGATCTCCACGGTCTCCTCGATCTGACGCACCACTTCGACGGCGTAGTATTTTCTGGACACGGTCCCTCGCTCCGGAATGACTAACGGGGAGGGCGATGGCGCGTTCCCCAAAAGAAAAACCCCGCGCTTTCGCACGGGGCCTTCTTAGCTGGCTGCGATGGGATTTCAGCGCCGCGCCGCCCGCCGCGTTCTCGAACTTAAGGTTGAAAACCCAAAAAGCAACCGCGCCGGCGTGCGGAAGGCTCAAGGCGATCTGCCCGGCGAATTTCGCGAGGAGGGGCTGGACTTTGTGTTCTTCATTTGTTCTAGTGAAGCATCTCTTTGGCGGCGACCATTTGGTTGGAGGTGCCCATGACTGTCGAGAAACAACGCGAAGTGATCAGGCTCTGGAATCAACTCAGGAAGCTCGAAGGTCCGGCCGCGGAAGAACTCCGCATCCAGATCCTCGAATGCTTTTCGGAGAAGGACCTGTCGGGGAAGGAGACGGTGAAGCAAGCGGCGTGATGAGCGTCGCACTACGTGGATGATAACAGGCAATCGCGCCGGCCTTCACCGATCGTTAGGAATCGTTTTGTGCTGATTTCTCGACTCCGATTCGTTCCTTGCGAACGAAATGGAGTCGGATGCAGAACAAGCCGTGGCTTCTGTGTCGATGCGGGACGCGCCCTTCCTGACCAAGCCGGCGTGATGCTTCGCACAGTCCCGTCCGCGTGTCCTCGCTACGAGATGAGGCGAGGGAGACGCGACATGGATGCGTGCTGGTTGCTCGAGATGTTTGCCGAGATCGCAAAAGTGTTTTGGTACGACCGGCACCCGCGCTTGCGCAAAGGCAGGCCGTCGGTTCCGCAGGTGCCACCGCGATGGAAATCCGAAGACGCGATGTGAGCGCGCGATCGTTGGCGATGATGCGATCGTTTGCGCACAAACGAAGTGTTAAGACTTGCTTCGCGCCGATTTCTGCGATTCCGATTCGTTCTTCGAGAACGAAAGGCAGGTGAAGCTGGAACAAAGCCGGACGGCGGATCGCCAGAAGCTTCGGCTTCGAGCTTGAAGCGGCTCGCCGAGTTCTGGAGACGCTTCGCCAACTCCTAACGGAAGCTTGCCGCGAAGCCGATAACCCTATTCGGTTAGGTTAAAAGCGCAATCGCGTTGCGCTTGCCGCTGCTTGGGATAGGTGTCTGGCGAAGACGCGATCCGACTTTGCCAACAAGCGACTTTGACCAACAAGCAATTTTGCCAAGAACGAATTCATGACACCTTTTTCAGAACCGAGTTTTTATCAGGGCGACCGCCACACCTACCGGCGCGTCGCCATCGTCGGCACGCTTTTTTGTCTGGCATTCGTAGTGATCAGTATCTCGCTGCGGCCACAGCTCGAGGACACGCGTGTCGCGGTCAAGGCCGACCGGCTGATGCGCACGGCCGGCCAGACACCGCACGCGAATTAGCGGTCGTCGCCGGAGATCTGATGGTCGGCGGAATTGCTTGGGCACGCGGTGCCCTGTGAGGCGAGCGCCACGAAGCCGGCATAGCCGGACAGGTTGAGCAGAACTTCGAGCCAAACGGGCATGTCGGCCTCTTTTCTCCTTGAAGGCTACGCCACGTGCGCGCGAAGCGCATGTTCCCGGACAAGAACAACGGCACCTCAAAGCGGGGTGGTGGGGTCGAGCCGCCGGCCGAGGGCGCCTACGGACTCGCTCGACGGCTGTTCCTTGAGGAACTCCGCAATGGCCCGCGCCAGTTCGCCGTCGCTCATCGGCGTCGGCGGCGGGCGCAGCGTGCCGACACCGAAACTGCGGACGATCTCGTCGTAATGCTGATCGCCGGATCTGGGAACGAGCCTGCGGATACGGGCCAGCAATTTGGATATCGGCACTTCATCCTCCTAGACGCTCCCCGCTGGCAGCAATGGTGGTGCGTTGCCAATTTGCTGTCGTAAAACTGAAAACCCCGCCAGCATTGGCGATGCTGACGGGGTCTTCGTGCTGTTGCCTCAACCCGACGGCGGAGGCTTCCGCACTTGAACAAACAATTCGCGGAACGCGCGCCTGTTCCATGCGTGGCCGGATTTATTCCGAGCTCGGTTCCACAGGCTTGCGCGCAACCATCGCAACGCGCCGGCGTTGTCTGTGCGAGATACGAAGGAGGACATTTATGATCAGGAAGACACTGGCAGTTCTGGCTACCGTTGCGGCCGTCGGCGTGACTGCGGTCGCGGCGCCTGCGCCCGCTGAGGCGCGCGGCCGCGGCATCGGTCCGGGCCTCGCATTCGGCCTTGCGGCCGGCGCCATCACCGCGGGCGCTGTCGCCGCATCCCATCCTTATGGCTACGGCTACGGCCCGGGGTATGGCTACTATGGCCGCCCGGCCTACGCTTACGGCCCTGGTCCGTACGCCTATTACGGCGATGGACCGTACTACCGCCGCCACCATTATTACCGTCACTGGTAACGGCTGAACAAACGAAAGAGCCCGGAGCAACGCTCCGGGCTCTTTTCATGCCTGGTGATCTGGTGTCGTTACGGCCAGAGCGAGGGCCGTTCCACCTTGCGCGCGTTGTCGAGCGTCGACACGAAATACTCGTCACGCTCGCGTTTGAATTTTTCCTGGGTGGCACGGAAGGCGGCGACACGGGCGGCGATCTCTTCGCGTTCGCGGATTTTACGCTGTTCGTCCTCGGTCATTTCAAATCCCCTCTGCACGTGAGTATGTGTCCTACTGAACCCAAGCACTGCCGCCGCAATCACATTGAGTCGCATCAACACATGCATTGGCGCTTCTGATTGGGGCGTCAATGGGGAGGAGGCATTGCAGGATTGTGATAAGCGAGGGTCGGAAAAAATTGCCGACCGCGTCTTGCGCGGCAGTGGATAACAGCGTCAATAATCTTGTCGCTTGCACATGTTGCAGCTAGCGCAAAAACAAATCAGCAAAACCGATCAGCCAAGCCAATCGGCAAAGCAAAACGGGAGGCCGCGTTGATTGCATCGGATCTTCGCAGCGGCGTCGAGCGTCTCGGCGACATGATCGCCGAAGCCAAACGGATCGTGCCGTTCACCGGCGCCGGCATCTCGACAGAGTGCGGCATCCCCGACTTCCGCTCGCCGGGCGGAATTTGGACGCGCAACCGCCCGATCCCATTCGACGAGTTCGTCGCCAGCCGGGAGGCGCGCGACGAATCCTGGCGCCGGCGCTTCGCGATGGAGGAGGTCTTTGCGGCGGCGAGGCCCGGTCGCGGCCATCGCGCGCTCGCCTCGCTCTACCGCGCCGGCAAGGTTCCCGCGATCATCACCCAGAACATCGACAATCTGCACCAGGCCTCAGGCGTCGCGAGCGATCACGTGATCGAACTTCACGGCAACACCACGTATGCGCGCTGCATCGGATGCGGTCAGGCCTATCCGCTCGACTGGGTGAAGCGCCGCATCGACGAGGAGGGCGCCGCGCCCAACTGTACCGTGTGCGACGAGCCGGTGAAGACCGCCACGATCTCCTTCGGCCAGATGATGCCCGAGGACGAAATGCAGCGCGCGACCGCGCTGTCGCAAGCCTGCGACCTCTTCATCGCGATCGGTTCCTCGCTGGTGGTATGGCCGGCCGCCGGCTTTCCGATGATGGCGAAGGAATCGGGTGCGCGCCTGGTGATCGTCAATCGCGAGCCTACCGACCAGGACGACATCGCCGACCTCGTGATCCGCCACGACATCGGCGAAACGCTCGGGCCCTTTGTCGGTAATTGAGGCAGCAATTTGATTCGCGGCTGTGCAAGCTGTTCATAGGTTCCGGCGAATCTCTTTTTTGTCTATGCCTCGCAACCGGGAGTGTTATCTTTTGAGTCGAAAGATTCGCGTCGCGTCGAGTTGAGAAGATTCTCTAAAGACGCGTGATTCGGCGCCGCCATTCAGGCGGGTTGCATGGCATGTGTGGGGTCCGGGGTTATGGGGTCGTCGGACGGATTTGAGTCCAAGAAGGTCGGAGTTCCCGCGGTGGGCGAACACGGCGGGGGCGGCCGCGACAGCGCACTCAGTCCCTTCACCGGACTCGGTGAGAGCAGCGCCAACCTCGTCGAGGTTCACGGCGTCATCAAATGGTTCGATGCCTCAAAGGGCTACGGCTTCATCGTTCCCGACAATGGTTGGCCCGACGTGCTCCTGCACGTTACCGTGCTTAGGCGCGACGGCTTCCAGACCGCCTACGAGGGCGCCCGCATCGTCGTCGAGTGCATCCAGCGCGCCAAGGGGTACCAGGCGTTCCGCGTGGTCTCGATGGACGAGTCGACTGCGATCCATCCGGCGCAGATGCTGCCGCCGCGCACCCATGTCACGGTGACAGCGACCAGCGGGCTGGAGCGGGCTCAGGTCAAGTGGTTCAACCGGCTGCGCGGTTTCGGCTTTCTGACATGCGGCGAGGGCACCCCCGACATCTTCGTGCACATGGAGACGCTGCGCCGCTTCGGCATGACCGAGTTGCGGCCCGGTCAGTATGTCCTGGTCCGCTTCGGGCCCGGCTCCAAGGGTATGATGGCGGCCGAGATCCATCCCGAGACGGGATCACCGGTCTCGTCCCACTGATCCAATTCCCGCAATCGTGAGCAGAGGCGCGCTGGCTGGCCGGCGCGCCTCTGGCTTTTCCGGCGACCGCCACGTAAGGACTGGTCCAGTCCCACGCCTCGAGAGCCATCCATGAATTTCGATCGAAAGGCCGTCTTCGCCGTTGCGAAGGGCTGGCTTGCCGCCATCCTCGTCGTCGCCGGCTGTGCCGTCGCGAGCGCGCCGGTCCGCGCCGCCAGCTTCCAGCCGCTCGAGATCGTCACCAAAAACGGCGTGCAGGTGTTCTCGGTCGAGATCGCGACCACCGAGGAGGAGAAGCAGACCGGCCTGATGTACCGCAAGGAACTGGCGGACGGCAAAGGCATGCTGTTCGACTTCAATCCCGAGCAGGAGGTGTCGATGTGGATGAAGAACACCTACGTCTCGCTCGACATGATCTTCATTCGCGCCGACGGCCGAATCCTGCGCATCGCCGAAAATACCGAGCCGATGTCGACAAAGATCATCTCATCCAGGGGGCCCGCACGGGCTGTTCTGGAGGTGGTGGCAGGCACGGCACAAAAATATGGCATCCGCGCCGGCGATCGCGTCGGCCACCCGCTGTTCGGCAGCAAGTAGGCGGGAAGGGGAGCTATTGCCCCCGTCCTGGCGCTCTTTTGGGAAAGCTTGCTGGTGCCTTTGGAAGGCTTGCTGGCGCTTTGGGAAGCGTGTATCGACGGGGCTCGCCGGACATTCGGGGTATAGCGCAGCCTGGTAGCGCGGCAGTTTTGGGTACTGCAGGTCGTTGGTTCGAATCCAGCTGCCCCGACCAGTCCCGAGGTGGGCCAGACCCGCGCCTCAGAACAGCAACCGTTCGACGAGGCGCCAGGCGATCCCGGCCAAGCCGACAAGGCGCGTTCAGTGCCGATGCCTGGAGCTGCCAAAGCTTCCCAACCCTCGGCGCTCATTCCCTGCGCAACGCGACTTCCGCGCGATTTTTCAAGGCATTGGGGCGGATCGGGCGGCGCGGAATTCCTGAAACTTTGTCGAACCTTTAGGCGTCGCCCCAGACACATAGGTGTTGGGGGATTTCAGCGCCCAATGCCTAACGGACGCCGCCAAGCGATGATATTCCGCTTGCGCGGCGTTACGCTTTTCCAACCATCAGTTCGTCGCGTACCAGCCGAACGGAAACGGCAGGAACGGCCAGGCCAGCTGATTGTCGTTGGCGACCTTCCGCGGCTCTTGCTCCGGCGCCTTCGCAGGCAGAGCAGGCGGCGTCGATCGTAGCGCCAAGCGCAGACATGCACATTGCAAATTCATCGTAGTGGCCCCCGCCCATCAATCGTTTTCAAAAATTCGCGTCAGTCTGGAAATAACCGCGCGTCCTCAAAACGACGCGCTCATTCTCAAATCGCACACAGTCTAGGAAAATCGGCGACCGCTTTCAACCGGTCTTGCCACGCGCTCACAGGAAGTAAGGTTGACCGGTTAGGTTAAGGGCGAGCGGTTGTTGCGGCGGCCTTCGTGCCTGTTATCAGATCGGTCCGGCTTGCGATGGGCTGCCTGAAATCGTGCTCACACGACATCACAGTTCGTCGCAGCGCTCGTATCTTGTGAGTTCTGCATCATGTCTTTCGATCGCAACGTCCGAACCATCGGTCCGCAGGCGAGCTGGACCGAGATCTGGCACCTCTGGACGGTGTTCGTGCCGCGCCGCTCGATCAACGGACAGCTCGTTTACGGCAAGGTCTGGCGCCGCCACGACGGTCGCGACTGGATCTACAAGAAGTTTACCGAGTACGACGGCGAAGTGGCGGCCTAGCAGGCCGCGCCCGTTAACCCGAATGCCTCTCGCCCGCGGCCGATCCCGGCGTCTGCACACGCGGCAGCGGCAATTTGAAGTGACGCTTCGCGTAGGCGACGATTTCGTTATCGGAGGGATGATCGGCCGCTTCCACCGCGGCAATCCGCGTGGCGATGTCGGGCGCGTGTGCGCGAATGTGGCTGGCAAGCTCCGTCTTTCCACTCGCCGGACCGATGATCAGGATTTCGCCGGCATCGGCGAGGGCTTTGGTCACGTCGGCAAGGAACGCCTTGTCCGGCGCGGCATGGCCGCTGCCAATCGCGTTGGCCTTGTGATGAAGATGACGCGTCGCCAACTGCGGATGCAGTGTGATTTCGTCCGAGCCGCTCAGACCGAGATGGAAGATCCGGGCCTGGGAATGGTCGATCCATACCACGGCGTGAAAATGAGAGGGCATGTGCTTGGGCCTTGTCCGAGGGGAGGGCGCCGACATCGCTGCGGCGGGTGCGTCGCGGCGACATTAGGCCGGCGGGGCGCCGCCCTGGTTGAGGCAGGTCAATCCGATCCCGGACAAGCCGAAACAGTCCAGCGGACTGAACGGAGCCTGGAGGACCAGGCAACCGGCTCAGCCTGCTTTTGCGGCCGCAGGCTTGGGCGGCGGCGGCTTCAGCGGCTTGTCCTGCTTCTTCGACCAGGAGATGTAATAGGCCACCGTCGTCATGATCGCGATGCCGGCGACGCTGACGAAGATCTGCGCGAACAGCGAGCCCGAGCTCATCGACAGCTCGAAATGACCGACGAAGGACAGGAACACGCCGACGCAGAACACGGCGAGCGACTGCTGGCCGCACACGATGATGGGGTCGAACCCTTTCCATTCCAGGCCCGGCCAGTCCTTCGGCACGAAGCGGATCACCAGGATCACGATCACGACGAAGTGGATGAAGCGGTAGGGCGCAAGATTGGTCTTGTCATTCGGATTGAACGCCGAGAACAGCCATTCCGGGAACATACCGCCGAGGGTCGGGAAGCGGCCGGCCATGGTCATGACCAGCGCGAACAGCATGTAGCCGAGACAGAGCCACAGCGTGACCGGCGCGTTGATCAACGTCATCGAGCGCCGCGCGCCGCCCATGGCGCACCAGGCGCCGAACACGAACAGCACCTGCCAGCAATACGGGTTGAAGTACCACTGTCCGGCCGGATAGGCGTTCAGGTTCAAGCCGAAATGGCGCGCGGTCAGCCACAGCACGATGGACAATGCCATCGTCAGGTCCGGCTTGCGCAGCATGAACCAGAGCACCGGCGGAAACAGCCCCATCAGCACGATGTAGAGTGGCAGCACGTCGAGATTGAGCGGCTTGAAGCGCAGGAACAGGCCCTGGCGCAGCGTCTCGGTGGCGTTGTCGACCAGGCCCGCGACGTTGAACTCGTTGATCATCTCGGAATCGCCGAAGCGCAGCGCCAGATAGCTGATCGAGGCGATGTAGATCACGAACAGGATGATGTGGGCGACGTAGAGCTGCCAGACCCGCTTGGTCAGCCTCGTGGCGCCGACCAGGAAGCCGCGCTCGAGCATCATCCGGGCATAGACGAAGGAGGCGGTGTAGCCGGAGATGAAAACGAACAGATCGGCGGCGTCGGAAAAGCCGTAGTTGCGGGTGGTGATCCAGTTCACCACGTTGTCGGGGATATGGTCGAGGAAGATCGCCCAGTTCGCGATGCCGCGAAACAGGTCGAGCCTGAGGTCACGGCCCTTCTCGGGAAGCGTGGCGTTGATGTTCAGGAAGGACATGCGACGGGAGCTTTCGGAGGGGACGGATAGGTGGGCGTCAACGAAGCAGGGCCGCCGGGCGAGATCCCGGCGCGGAAGGCGGGTACGCAATTGTCACGATGCAGCATAGTGATTATACCGGTCGGCGAGGCATCCCGGGGGCCGGAATCACCGATTAGTTCCCAAAAGGTGTCTCTATACTATGCCCGCGGTTTCCACCAACTGCTACCGTGACGCATCGAAATCGAACGAAAAGACGAGAAGAGGGCCGGACGATCCATGACCGCACGCATTTTCAAGCCCGCCAAGAACGCGATGCAATCCGGCCGGTCGAAGACCAAGGAATGGCAGCTCGACTACGAGCCCGAGCAGCCGCGCGCGGTCGAGCCGCTGATGGGCTGGACCTCGTCCGGCGACATGAAGCAGCAGATCACGCTGCACTTCCACAGCAAGGAAGAGGCGGTCGCCTATTGCGAGCGCAAGGGCATCGCCTACCAGGTGATCGAGCCGAAGGAATCGGTGCGCCGTCCGGTCGCCTATGCGGACAATTTCTCGTTCCGCCGCGGCGAACCCTGGACGCATTGAGGACGGGCCACGCTCCGTGACTCGCGTCATGCCCGGGCTTGCCGTCTTCGCTGAAGCTTCGCCGGCCCAACACTGAATGCCCGGCGAAGCCTTGGCGGAGCCGGGTCCCGGGCATCCTTGTTTTAGCCCCCGCGTAAGAGCCCGCGGCTGGCGGGAATAAGCTCGGCCAACCATGCGCATTCTTCCCATAGTCCTGCCCTTGGCAGCCAATCCGCTCCGTGCTTCGCTGCCTCGCATAAGTCGAGCATGACGAGGTGGGCTATGGCGGGGCGTGACCAGCTCGACGGCGTCGATCTGAAAATACTCTCCGAATTGCAGCAGGACGGGCGGGTTCGCAACAACGAGCTGGCGCTGCGCGTCGGGGTGTCCGGGCCCAACTGCGTGAGGCGGCTGAAATCGCTGTTCAGCCGCGGCGTGATCCGGGCGGTGCGCGCCGTCATCGACGAGCGGCTGCTCGGCTACGAGGTGGTGTCGTTCGCCTCGATCCAGCTCGGCAGCCAGGCCCAGCCGGTGCTGGCGGCGTTCGAGAGCTCGGTCGCGGCGATCCCCCGTATCCAGCAGTGCTGGCGGATTTCGGGCGACACCGACTATCTTCTCAAATGCGTTGCGCCGAGCGTCGAGAGCATGCGCCAGCAGCTCCTGCATTTCGCCGCGATGCCGAACGTGAAGAACGTCCGCAGCTTCCCGGTGCTGGGCGTGGCAAAGGACGTTCCGCTGCCGTTGCAGGAGATCGCGGCGGCAGGATAGTTCGGCGGCGAAGGCTCCCAAACGTGGCTCGCGCAACGACATCCAAAAATCCGAAGGCGCCGGAGTGATTCCCTTACCCGGATACAAGTTCGGATGAGGCGGATAAAAAGATAAGTAACTCACCTAACTGTGAGCGCTGGCCTTCCAGCCGAAGCAGACGCAGTCGCGCACCAAGCTTCGCCCGGGTGGGCAGGCAAACTCGAACTGACCGAGACCGGTTTCGAAATGAATCAGCGTGAGAGCCCCCGCGTCAGCGATACCTGCCGCGAAACTCGCGCGGTGAGGTGCCGGCCCAGGTGCGGAAGGCGCGGGAAAAGCTCTTCTCGTTGCGGAAGCCGGCGACCTCCGCGATCCGCTTGATCGGGCTACGACCGCGCATCAGCTCCTGCTTGGCAAGCTCGAATTTTGCCTCTTCCTTGAGATCGCGAAGCGAGGTCGCTTCATCGCGCAGGCGCCGATGCATGGTGCGGGTGGAGAGTGCCAGCTCGCGCGCGACATCCTCGGCTCCGAGACTGCGTCCGCGCGCATTGCGGAGCACGCGGCGAACGCGCTCGACCAGCAGCCGGTCGCGCCGATAGGGTAGCACTGTCAGCCGCAGCGCGCCCTTGAGCATGTTGTCGAGGTCCGCCGCGCTCCGGGTGAGCGGCAGCGACAGATAATGCTTGTCGAAGGTGATGGAAGCACGGTCCGCATCGAAGCGGATGTTTCGGCAAAAGATGGTCGGATAGACCGAGACGTGGCCGGGCTCGGGGTGTGGAAATTCCGCGGTGCGGAGCGCGATCCTGGAATCCACAGCCCAGCAGGAAAAGCCGAGAACATAGCGGAGCAGGGTGACCAGGCAGAATTCGCGTAAAGGTCCGAGGTCGGCCAGTTCGCGGATGGACACGACCGCGGTCTCCTTGCCGACCTCGAGATCGAGCAGCACGTCTTCTGTAAGCAGACGATGGTGCCGACACCAGCGCTTGAGCGCGACCTCCAGCGTCGGGGCGGTGATTGAGGCGCGGCACAGCATGCCGTAGGTGCCGAAGGGCAGCCGCCGCGAGAACCAGCCGAGCGCCTCGTCATCCAGTTCGCGCATGGCGTGGCCCGCCAGCGCCTCGAACTGGCCGGCCGTGACCCGCCCATCCGGAGAATTGACAAGGTCTGGCGTTACCTGACCCCGGCTCAGCGCCTCGGTCGGATCGCGGCCGTAGCGTTCGTAAGCGGCAACGACGCCGCGGACGAAGGCGGCAGGGGTCACGGCACGGCGCGGGATCGCGGTTGCGACTTGAAAAGGCATCGGAAACCCTCTGGGAAAATCCTCGCCAAGTTTGGCGGAAAATGCAACCTTTTCGACGGCAGAAGGGCCCCGTTGCCGCTAGGTTCGGTCCCCAAAATACGGAGGAATCGCCTTGAATATCCCGAGCATCGATTTCGATCTGGGCGAAGACATCAGCATGCTGCGCGACACGCTGCGCGCCTTCGTGGAGGCGGAGATCGCCCCGCGTGCCGCCGATATCGAGAGAGCCAATCTATTCCCGGCGGACCTGTGGAAGCGCCTCGGCGACCTCGGCCTGCTCGGCATGACCGCGCCGGAGCAATATGGCGGCTCCAACATGGGTTATCTCGCCCATATCGTCGCGATGGAGGAGATTTCGCGCGGCTCGGCCGCGGTCGGGCTCTCCTACGGCGCCCACTCAAATCTCTGCGTCAACCAGATCCGCCGCAACGGCAATGATGCGCAGCGCGAGCGCTATCTGCCAAAGCTGATCTCCGGCGAATATGTCGGCGCGCTCGCGATGTCCGAGCCCGGCGCCGGCTCAGACGTCGTCTCGATGAAACTGCGCGCCGACAAGCGCGGCGACCGTTATGTGCTCAACGGCTCGAAGATGTGGATCACCAATGGCGGCGATGCCGACGTGCTGGTGGTCTATGCCAAGACCGATCCGGAAGCGGGTCCACGCGGCATGACCGCCTTCCTGGTCGAGAAGGGGACGAAGGGCTTCAGCCACGGCCAGCATCTCGACAAGCTCGGCATGCGCGGCTCCAACACGTATCCGCTGTTCTTCGACGAATGCGAAGTGCCGGAGGAGAACGTGCTTGGCAAGGTGGGCGAGGGCGTCAAGGTGCTGATGTCCGGGCTCGACTATGAGCGCACGGTGCTCTCGGGCGGCCCACTCGGGATCATGGCGGCCTGCATGGACGCGGTGGTGCCCTACATGCACGAGCGCAAGCAGTTCGGGCAGCCGATCGGCGACTTCCAGCTCATGCAGGGCAAGCTCGCCGACATGTATGCGACCTGGCAGGCCACGCGTGCCTATGTCTATGCGGTGGGGCGTGCCTGCGACCGCGCCGATCACGCGCGCAGCTTGCGCAAGGACGCCGCCGCTGCAATCCTCTATTCCGCCGAGAAGGCGACCTGGATGGCGGGCGAGGCGATCCAGGCGTTGGGCGGGGTCGGCTACACATCCGAATTTCCGGTCGGACGTCTGTGGCGCGATGCCAAGCTCTATGAGATCGGCGCCGGCACCTCGGAGGTCCGGCGCATGCTGATCGGGCGCGAATTGATGGCCGAGACGGCTTAAAACCTTCACGCAATTGGAATCAACATGCCGCTCCATTCCAGCATCGATACGTCTTCATCGGACTTTGCCCGCAATTCCGAGGCCATGCGCACTCTCGTCGCGGATTTGCGCGAAAAGCTGAGCCAGGTCGCCGGCGGCGGCGGCGAGGTCTCGCGCAACCGCCATACCTCGCGCGGCAAGATGCTGGCGCGCGAGCGCGTCGACCTGCTGGTCGATCCCGGCACCTCGTTCATGGAGCTGTCGCCGCTCGCGGCCTATGGCCTCTATGGCGGCGACGTGCATTCGGCGAGCGTCGTCACCGGGGTCGGGCGCATCTCGGGCCGCGAATGCGTGATCGTCGCCAACGACGCCACCATCAAGGGTGGCACTTATTATCCCATAACCGTGAAGAAGCATCTGCGTGCGCAGGACGTGGCGCGGCAGAACAATCTTCCCTGCGTCTACATGGTCGATTCCGGCGGCGCCTTCCTGCCGCTGCAGGACGAGATCTTTCCGGACGAGCGGCACTTTGGCCGCATCTTCTACAACCAGGCCCAGATGTCGTCGCAAGGCATCCCGCAAATCGCCATCGTGATGGGCTCCTGCACCGCCGGCGGCGCCTATGTCCCCGCGATGTCGGACGAGAGCATCATCGTGCGCAATCAAGGGACCATCTTCCTCGGCGGGCCGCCGCTGGTGAAGGCGGCGACGGGCGAGGTGGTGACCGCCGAGGAGCTCGGTGGCGCCGACGTGCATTCGCGGCAATCGGGGGTGACCGATCATTACGCCCAGAACGACGCGCATGCGATCGGCATCGCCCGCCGCATCGTCGGTACGCTGAAGCCATCGGTACGGCCAAACCTCAACATGCATCCGCCGCGTGATCCCTTGTTTGCGGCGGAAGAGATCTACGGCGTGGTGCCCGTCGACGGGCGCAAGCCGTTCGATGTGCGCGACATCATCGCGCGCGTCGTCGACGGTTCCGAGTTCGACGAGTTCAAGAAGCTCTACGGCACGACGCTGGTGTGCGGCTTCGCCCACATCTGGGGTTTTCCGGTCGGCATCATCGCCAACAACGGCATTCTGTTCAGCGAAAGTTCGCTGAAGGGTGCGCATTTCATCGAATTGTGCTGCCAGCGCGGCATTCCGCTGGTGTTCCTGCAGAACATCACGGGCTTCATGGTCGGCAAGAAATACGAAGCCGGCGGCATCGCCCGCGACGGCGCCAAGCTGGTAACGGCGGTCGCGACGGCCTCCGTGCCGAAATTCACTGTGGTGATCGGCGGCTCCTACGGCGCCGGTAATTATGGCATGTGCGGCCGCGCCTACTCACCGCGCTTCCTGTGGATGTGGCCGAACGCGCGCATCTCGGTGATGGGCGGCGAGCAGGCCTCGATGGTGCTGAGCCAGGTCCGGCGCGACAATATCGAGGCGAAGGGCGATAGCTGGTCGAAAGAAGACGAAGATACATTCCGCGAGCCGATCCGCGCGCAATATGAGAGCCAGGGGCATCCATATTATGCGACCGCGCGGCTGTGGGACGACGGCGTGATCGACCCAGCCGACACAAGGCTGGTGCTCGGCCTTGGCCTCTCGGCGGCGTCGAATGCGCCGATCGAGCCGACGAAATTCGGCCTGTTCAGGATGTGATGCGATGGACCGCTCAAAGCTCTACCGCCGTTTTCGCACGCTCCTGATCGCCAACCGCGGCGAGATCGCCTGCCGCGTGATCCGCACCGCGCGCGCCATGGGTCTGCGCACGGTCGCGGTCTATTCCGAGGCCGACCGCGACGCGATGCATGTCGCGCTCGCCGACGAGGCCGTGCTGCTCGGGCCCGCTCGCGCCCGCGACAGCTATCTCAATGTCGAGCGGCTGATCGAGGCCGCGCGCAAGACGGGCGCAGAGGCGATCCATCCCGGCTACGGCTTCCTGTCGGAGAACGCCGAATTCGCCCAGGCGTGTTTCGACGCGGGCCTGGTCTTCGTCGGCCCGACGGCCGGGATGATGACGGCGATGGGCTCGAAGTCCGGCTCCAAAGCGCTGATGGAGAAGGCCGGCGTACCGCTGGTGCCCGGCTATCACGGCGAGGCCCAGGACGATGCGACGCTGGCGAAGGCGGCAGAGAAGGTTGGTTTCCCAATTCTGGTGAAGGCGTCCGCCGGCGGCGGCGGCCGTGGTATGCGCATCGTTCGCTCCGCGGATGAACTCGCGCCTGCGATCGTCAGCGCGAAGCGCGAGGCCAAGGCCGCGTTCGGCGACGACCGCATGCTGATCGAAAAATATGTCGACAACCCTAGGCATATCGAGGTGCAGGTGATCGGCGACAGCCACGGCAATCTGCTGTCGCTGTTCGAGCGCGAATGCACGCTGCAGCGCCGCCACCAGAAGGTGATCGAGGAGGCGCCGTCGCCGACGCTCAATGCGGCCCAGCGCGAGACGGTCTGTGCCGCCGCGCGAAAGGCGGCCGGAGCCGTCAACTATGTCGGCGCCGGCACCATCGAGTTCGTCTCCGACGGCAAGGACGTGTTTTTCATCGAGATGAACACCCGCCTCCAGGTCGAGCATCCCGTGACCGAGCTGATCACCGGGATCGATCTCGTCGAGTGGCAGCTCCGCGTCGCCTTCGGCGAGGCGTTGCCGCTGAAGCAGGACGAGATCAAGCTTCACGGCCACGCGGTTGAGGCGCGCGTCTACGCGGAAAACCCGACCAAGAACTTCATGCCGTCGGTGGGCAAGATATCAACCTGGCGTCTGCCCGCTGAAACGGGGGGGCTGCGCATCGACTCTGGTTATCGGGAGGGCGATACGGTCTCGCCTTACTACGATGCGATGCTAGCTAAGATGATCGCCTGGGCGCCGACGCGGGATGTCGCGATCGAGCGGCTGAACCGCGGGCTGGAACAGTCCGACGTCCGCGGCATCGTCAGCAATATCCCGTTCCTGTCGGCGCTGATGACGCATCCGAAGGTGAGGGCGAACGCGATCGACACCGGCTTCATCGAACGCGAGCTGGCGGTTCTGACGCAGGCCTCGCCGCCGCCGGGCGAGCTCGAGCTCTGCGCCGCGGTGGCTGCGATCGTCGATGATGAGCGGCAGGCCGCGCAAGGCGAGGCGAGCTCGCCCTGGCAGACGTTTGGCTGGATGCCGGTCGGCCGCCGCCAGCGCGGCTTTGCTTTCCGCGTTGGCCACGGACCCGAGCAGAAGGTCGCTCTAAACTACGGCAGCGGCCCGTCGACGCTGATGATCGGCGAACGCGAGCTGGCGTTTGCGATTGTGCCGAGAGATGGCGGGTTCGATCTCACGCTCGACGGCGTCAAATCGTCGGTCGCGGCCGTGATCGACGGTCATGAGCTGTATTTGCGTACGCGCAACGGCCGCTTCGATCTGCACTGGATCGATCCGTTCGGCGGCGAGACCGAGGAGCAGGCCGGCGCGGACAAGATCGCGGCGCCTTTGCCGGGCACGGTCGTCGCCGTGCTGGCGGAGGAGGGCGCCAAGCTCGAGAAGGGCGCGCCGATCCTCACCCTGGAAGTGATGAAGATGGAGCAGACGCTGCGCGCGCCCTATGCCGGCGTGCTGAAGTCGATCAAATGCAAGGTCGGCGACATCGTTCAGGAGGGCGTCGAGCTCGCCGTGGTCGAGCCTTCCGGAGAATAAGATGAGCGATCAGGTCCGCATCATCGAAATGGGGCCGCGGGACGGCCTCCAGAACGAGAAGACGGCGGTCAGCGTCGAGGCCCGCATCGCCTTCATCGAGGCGCTGGTCGCGGCCGGCCTCAATACAGTCGAAGTCGGTGCCTTCGTCTCGCCCAAGGCGATCCCGCAGATGGCGAGCTCGGATGCTGTGCTGCGCGGCGTCAGCCATTTGACCGGTGCCGAATTCCACGTGCTGGTGCCGAACGAGAAGGGCTATGACGCCGCGCGCGCGGCCGGAGCGAAGATCGTCTCGGTGTTCGCCGCGGCCTCCGAGGGCTTTTCGCGGGCCAACATCAATTGCACGGTCGCGGAGTCCATCGAACGATTCAAGCCGGTGCTGACGCGCGCCAAGGCCGATGGTGTCAAGGTCCGCGGCTATATCTCCTGCGTGCTGGGCTGCCCCTTCGACGGCGAGATCAAGCCGAAAGCCGTCGCCGATCTCGCCACCACGCTGTGGGAGCTCGGCTGCTACGAGATCTCGCTCGGCGACACCATCGGGGTCGGCACGCCGGCCAAAGCCAAGGAGATGCTGCGCGCGGTCAGCGCCAACATCCCTCCCGCCAATCTCGCGATGCATTTCCACGACACCTACGGTCAGGCGCTCGCCAATCTCTATGCGGGGATGGAGGAAGGCGTCCGCGTCATCGACGCCGCCGCCGGCGGCCTCGGCGGTTGTCCCTATGCGCCGGGCGCGACCGGCAATGTCGCGACCGAGGACGTCGTCTATATGCTCGAGGGCATGGGGATCAGGACGGGCGTCAATATGGACCGACTGCTGGCGGCGACCAACGAGATGAGCGGTGTGCTGCGCAAGTCGCCGGTGAGCCGCGTGGCGTCCGCGCTGAACGCGAAGAAGAGGCGCGCCAGTTCCTAGTTCTCCACGTCGGTCGCAATGACGGGGAGAGAGCGTCACCTGCTCCCGTCCGGCCCCATCACCAGGTCCGGCAGCGCGGTCGAGATCCCCGGCACGAAGCACAGCAGCAGCACCGCGACCATCATCAGCAGCACGAACGGCAGCGTGCCCCAGATCACCTCGCGCAGGGGAATGTCGGGCGCGACGTTGCGGATGACGAAGATGTTGAGGCCGACGGGCGGATGGATCAGTCCCATTTCCATCACGATGGTCATGACGACGCCGAACCAGATGATGTCGAAGTTCGCCGCGCGGAGCGGCGGCAGGATGATCGGCGCGGTCATGAGAATAATCGAGACCGGCGGCAGGAAGAAGCCGAGCACGACGACCATGACGAGGATCGCGAACAAGAGGCCCCAGCGCGGCAGATGCATCGCGACGACGGATTCGGCAGCCGATTGCGAGATGTGCAGGTAGCTCATCACGTAGGAGTAGAGCAGTGACATGCCGATGATCATCATCAGCATGGTCGATTCCCGGATCGTCGATTTCAGGATCGGGGCGAGGTCGCTTGGCCGCCACACGCTGTAGATCGCCGCGATCAATGCCAGCGCCAAGAGGCCGCCGAGGCCGGCGGTCTCCGACGGCGTGGCGTAGCCGCCATAGAGCGCGATCATGACGCCGGTGAGCAGCAGCACGAAGGGGATCACGCGCGGCAGCACGCTGAAGCGTTCCGCGAGCGTGTACTCGTCGCGGGCGAGGATCGCAGCTTCCGGGCCGCCGTTCTTGTAGATCGCTTCGGCCGCGGCATATTCCTGGCGGAAGCGGATCACGGCGTAGATTCCGAACAGCGAGACCAGCAGCAGGCCGGGTCCGATGCCGGCGAGGAATAGCCGTCCCAGCGATTTTTCGGCAGCGACCGCAAACAGGATCATGGTGATCGACGGCGGCAGCAGGATGCCGAGCGTGCCGCCGGCGGCGATGATCCCCGCGGCAAAGCCGCCGGAATAGCCGCGTTTACGCATCTCGGGGATGCCGGCCGAGCCGATTGCCGAGCAGGTCGCGGGCGAGGAGCCCGCCATCGCCGCAAACAGCGCGCAGGCGAATACGTTGGCGACGCCGAGGCCGCCAGGGACGCGGTGCAGCCAGGCGTGCAGGGCCGAGTAGAGATCCTGGCCGGCGCGCGACTTGCCGATCGCGGCGCCCTTCAGGATGAAGAGCGGGATCGACAGCAGCGTGATCGAGGCCATTTCCTCGTAGACGTTCTGCGTCACCGTATCGAGAGAGGCGGCGGGCATGTAGATGCCCATGAACACCACCGCGACCGCGCCGAGCGCGAACGCGATCGGCATGCCCGAAAACATCACGACCAGCGTCGCGATTCCGTACGCGAGGCCGATACCGAAAACGCTCATGAACGCCTGGCTCCAGCGAAAGGCAGCGCAAGCTGCACGAGGATCTGGACGCAGAGCAGACTCATGCCGAACGCCATCAGCGAATAGGGGATGGCCAGCGGCGGCGACCACATCGAGTTCGAGACCTGGCCGTCGACATAGGCTTCATGCGCCAGCGTCCAGGACTTCCAGGTGAAGAAAGCGCAGAACAGAAACGTCACGGCATCGACCAGCCAGAGCCTGATCCGGTTCGCCAGCGGCGAGAGCAGGCCGACGAAGGCCTCGATGCCGATGTGACCGCGGTTCTGCTGTACGTAGGCGGCGGTCATGAAGGTGGCGCCGACCAGCAGGAACACCGCCGCCTCGTCCTGCCAGTAATTGGCGGCCTTGAACAAGGCGCGGCTGAGCACGCTGTAGCTCAGGATGGCGCAGGCGGCGATCAGCGCGATCGCGGCGAACACGACGATGATGTTGTTGAGGATGGCGAGACCGCGATCGATCGCCGCCGCAAGGCCGGTCCTTGCGGCAGCGTTGGCCTTGGCGTCACGATCCGGAAGCGGACCGTGGCTCATGCCGCGACGTCGGTCGCGAGCTTGAGCAGGTTGGCCGAGGTCGCGGTCTTGGCGCCGTAGTCCTTCCACGCGGTGTCGCGGGCGATGTCACGCCACTTGCCGACGGTCGCGGCATCGAGCGCCGAGACCTTGGCGCCGGCCTTCTCGTAGACCTTGGCGACCTCGATGTCGTCGTCCTGCGCGCCCTTGCGGCCGAAGGCTTCGAGCTCGGTGCCGACCGCGAGCAGGATGTCCTGCTGGTTCTTCGGCAGCTTGTCGAAGATCGCCTTCGACATCATCAGCGGCTCGAGCATGAACCAGTAGGACGCGCCTGCGCCCGAGGTCAGCGATTTCGCGACCTCTTCGAGGCGGAACGAGATCAGGCTGGTTGAGGAGGTGATGCCGGCATCACAGGCGCCCGTCTGCATCGCTGCATAGATTTCGTTCGAGGGCACCGACAGCACCGAGGCGCCGGCGGTCTGCAGCACCATGTCCATCTCGCGCGAGCCGCCGCGCACCTTGAGACCCTTGGCATCTTCGGGGGCCACGATCGGCTTGGAGCGGCTGGCGACGCCGCCGGCCTGCCACACCCAGCTGAGCAGGATGATGCCCTTGTCGGCGAGGAAGTCGGTCAGCGCCTTGCCGACCGGCTCCTTCTTCCAGCGCATGCCCTGGTCGTAGGTGGTGACGAGGCCCGGCATCAGGCCGATATTGGTTTCCGGCAACTCGCCGCCGGCGTAGGGCATCGGATAGAGGCTGATGTCGAGCGCGCCCTTGCGCATCGCGGAGAACTGCGCGTTGGTCTTGATCAGCGAGGAGTTCGGATAGATCTCGGCCACGATGTCGCCGTTGCTGCGCTTGGCGACTTCGGCGGCGAACATGCGGCAGAGCCGGTCGCGGAAATCGCCCTTGTCGACGGTGCCGCCCGGGAATTGGTGCGAGATCTTCAGGGTGGTCGCGGCATGCGCGGTGCCGGTACCGAAACGGAGAATGGCGGGTGCGGCGACAGCGGTCGCAATCAGGTGGCGGCGCGTAAGCATGGTGTGATCCCTTTGGACGTTTCTTTGAACGGTTCTTGTTTGCTGTGACTTTGGGTGGGCCTTCGAGACCGTGCTGAGGCCTATCCTAGCCGGTCTTTCAGACAATGTTCTCTAGTCTGATAGTTCGAGACCGAATGCCGCGGCAAGTGTCGGCTATGCTGCGTTGCACACTGCCGATTTCCCGTATCCGCCGAACAAGGGACGGCGGCGGGCGCGCAGAAATTTATCGGCGGCCGCGTAACAACGCCCCGTGGCAATCCGTCGAGATCAGATAGCGGCGTCCGTCGCTGACAAACATCATCTCGAAGGGAAGACCAGTCATGACCATTCGTACCCGCATCGCGCTCGGCGTTTCAGCGGCCATTCTCTCGCTCGGCCTCGCGCTGTCGCCGGCTGCCTTTGCCCAGGACAAGATGGGCAAGGATGACGGCATGATGAAAAAGGACACGATGTCCAAGGACGGCATGAAGAAGGACACCATGTCCAAGGACGACGGCATGAAGAAGGACACGATGTCGAAGGACGGGATGAAGAAGGACGACGGGATGATGAAGAAGCACTGATCTTCCATCGTCGAGGCAGCGCTTGCGACAGGCAGGCGCGCGCCAAAAATCCGGGGGCGGTCACGTAGACCGCCCCCAGAATATTGTTTCATTCCAAATTCAATTGAACGTGACTTGCGAGCGTTAGACTTGCGAACGCTACTTGCGCTTCGCCTTGCGGGCGGCGTAACGGGCGTCTCGCTTGGCCTTTTGCTCGGCTTCGGCTTCGGCCGCCTTCGCGACGGATTCTTCGGCTTCGCGGGCGATCCGCGCGGCCTCGAGCGCGGCAGCCTCTTCTTGAAGGCGCTTCTGCTCGGCCTTTTCCGTCTCGCGCGCAGCCTTTGCCTCGGCGCGCTTGGCCGCAAGGGCCTCGCGCTCCGCACGCTTCGCCACAACCGCGGGATCATCCGGCCCCGGCTGCGACTTGAATTTGTTCAAAAGGTTTTTGCGTGCTTCCTGTGCCGCCTTTTGTCGGTCGGAGAAGCCTGGTTCCCTAAATCCACTCATCGGCGAACCTTGTCATCCTCGCTTTCGATCCTACATCACTGCCTGTTGGTACGTCGGCTGGGCATAGCGGGCGCCGCGCGACGCAGATGCGTGTACATCGGCGCGCGCCGTGATGCCACCTATAATCGCAGCCGATCAGGTAGACGAAAATCGCCGCCCCCGACGATCTCTCGTAGCCCCGAAAAACTGCCGAATTGTGATGTCCCTCATACGGGGGGCACCAGGGCGGTGCCTAGCGTCCGCCCCGGTATGAGACGCGGAGCACGGGTATGACGATCTCAAGACTGAGCCTGAAGGCGCTCGCAATCGCTGTCGCGGTGGCAGCCCTGGCCGGTGCCACGCTGCTGCTCGCCGGGCCGCAGCCGATCGAAAGTGCCGTCCTGGGCACAGATTGGGAATGCACCCAGACCGCGTTTGTGCTCACGACCTGCTCACCGCGGGTCCAGCAGGCGATCCCGGCGGTCGAGACCTCGCGCAAGGATGCGATCCGGCCGACCCGGGGCTAACCCGGAGAAGCCGGGCGGGATGTGACGCCACGCCGCAGAGGTGATAAAGCCCGCTCGCCCCCGTGATCGGTCAACCATGTCCAAGTCCGAAGCCAAGCCCCAAGCTGAGTCCCGAGCCGAGTCCGAACCTGAGCCCGAACCGGGCGCGGAGCCTAAATCCCCTCCAAAACCTCAATCCGGTGACAACCGCCGCGGCGCCATCGCCGGCTTGATCATCGCGATCGTGATCCTCGGCGTCGGCTGGTGGCTCGCCCGTGATCTCACCTCCGCGAGCAAGATGCAGGACTGCCTGATGTCAGGGCGAAGCAACTGCAATGTGATCGAGCCGGCCCGCTAGAAGCACTCGTGCGCTGCCCGCGCCGACGAAAAAATGTCGTGATCTTAATCATTTGTAACGGGACTTGGCCGACCAAAGCAGGTCAGTCATGTCAGCCGGCATCAGCTCAGCGCGAGCCGAATCGTCTATCGCGCCAGGCATCACGGCCATTGACGGCAATCGAGAAAGTAGGGGCAAGCACGCATGAGTGCGTCCAGTCGCATCAAGATCATCATTCCCTTGGTTTCGGCGATGTCATTGCTCGCCGTCCCGGCGCAGGCTCAGGACGCCAGACCACCGAAAGACGCCGCCCAGCCATCGGCCGGGCCAGGCGCCGGCGCGCCGCCTCAGAACATGCGAAAGGGGCCGCCGCCGCAGCAGGCTGCCCGGCCCGCGCCACAGCCGGGCGGCCAGCCCCACGCCGGCGGTCCTGGTCATGCAGGTCCAGGTCCAAATCCCGCTCTCGCGGGTCCTGCGCCGCGCAATGCCGGCGGTCCGCCGCCCGGACGCAATTATGCCAGGGGTCCCGCGCCGGCGCGCGATTGGGGCGGACACGCCTATCGCGGCCATCTTGCCTGGGATGGCGGACGCTGGCGCCACGAAGTCCACAACGGCCGCTCCGGCTGGTGGTGGGATGTGGGCGGCGCGCGGTATTACTATCCGCAGCGGATGGAGGGACCCCCGGCCTACATCTCGGAGGATTATTACGACGACGTGCCCGTGGCCTATGCCCCGCCCGTCGCCTACGAACCGCCGCCGCCTCCGCCGCCGGCCGATCCCGGTGCGAGCGCGCTCGGCGGCGCTATCGTCGGCGGCCTGCTGGGCGGCCTGATATCGGGCAACGCCTCGGGTGCGGCCGCAGGCGCTGTGATCGGCGGTGCCACCGGGGCGATAGCCGGCGCGACGGCTGCTTCGCGCCCCGGCTACTATCTGGCCCAGGGCAATTGCTACTACCGCTATCCGAGCGGCCAGTATGTGCAGGCCGATCCCCGGGCGTGTTACTGAGCACTCCAGGCGAGAGCTGAAGCGAAGAGGCGGGCGAAAAGTCCGCCTCTTTTCGTTTTTGCGTTGGCCTTCGGCTGGCCGGGAATTGATTCAACGGCGATCGCCCCGCGCGTCAGGACACCAGCCAGCTGAAGAACGCGATCGCGGCCCAGACCAGGCCTGCGATCCAGGCCAGCATCACGATGCCGATGGTCGCAAGATAAGCTATGCCGAGCGGGTCGGATCTTTCGCGTCGCGTCGGGACGGCAATTTCGGCTGCGGCTTCTTGCGTCATGACGGGAATATCTCCCAAGCCTTCTCGCTCTCTGGGAGCGCTGAGGACTGTTTAGCGGAGACGCCGGGCGCCGGCTGTGACGCACTTCACAGATCGGTACGCATGAAGCCCACAATCGGGGCCGGGCGTTCGCCAGATGCGTGAGCTGGATCTGGTCGCAAATCCGTGTCGGGAGGCATTAACCCCGCAATCATACGGACGAAATTGCCACGCGCTTGTCCAGATCGTCCGGCTAGAATTGGCTTCATGTGTACCAAGTACGATCCACAGCATGAAGCCGAGGCGGCGATGAAGCGCGCCGTGGCGGCCGATGGCCCCGATCGGCAACGTCTCATCGAGCTGGCCCTGGCCTGGCATCAACTCGCCCGCGACCGGCGCGAAGAGCGGACGGACTGAGCTCTCAGTCTTACGACAATACCCGTATTCACAGAAAAACCCCGTGCTCGGGGGGACGAGCACGGGGTTCTCGAGAGCCGATCGGGGCTGGCAAATCGGCACCACTTGACAGCGAACGCGCTGATCGCAGGCTCGTTCCGCACTCCTCGATTCTTTTCGCGCAAGCTCAATGAAGGGCGGTCAGGCGAGGGCCGTCGTGCCGATGGAACGTCGGTTCCCCGCCGGCGTTGAGCTGCTATGACCGATCCCGAGTTGCGCGCAGAGTCCTTCGAGATTGCCTGGAAATATCTCGACCAATCCGGCCAGCTTACCGGCGAGCGCAGGGACGCGGCGCGATTCATCCTGAACAGGATCGACCGCATGATGCGGGGTGGCGAAAGGCGCCGATTGCTGCTGTCCAACGCTGCGATCGACGCCTACCGCTTGCGGCCCGTGCTCGTGACGCTCGACGCCTGACGCGAGCCGCCGAAACGAGACGTTAAGACTCGTCCGGACGACGATCTTCCGATCGCGATTCGTTTCGGGGAACGAAGCGGAGCAAGACCGTGAACAAACAAAAAGCTCCCGAAGGTCATCGTGTCATGCAGCTTCTGACTTCGGCACCGCGTCGGCATTGACCGAAAGCTTCACGACATCGCCTTCGACGGCACCCACATATTTCGTATCGATGTAATGATGATGGTCCTTGTGACCTTCCGGGCTGTCCTTCCGCGTCAGCTTGATGCGGTTGCCCTCGACGCGGTCGACAGTGCCGACAGGTGCGCCGTCCTTGCCGATGATCTTCATGTGCTCTCTGATCTCGCTCATGATGTTCTCCCTGTGAAGTGTCAACGGCGAGGACCGGTCTTCGTTGCAAGGATGAGCGCGGCCGATTGTTTGGAGCCAATGCGTTCGCCGAACGTTGAAGGGCAGTCGCAATTGCCAAGACCATCCTCATCAAGATTCGCATGGAGACCACCGAGGCCTATCTCGAACGAAAGCACAGGGAAATCGGGCTGCTGAACGATTGCCTGAGGAGCCCGCTGCATTTGGCTCGGCCGCAATCGGTCGACGAGGTCGTGGACTCCAAGTTTCAGCTCGCCGCCGCGCTACGCGCGGAGCATGCGCTGCAGGACTGGAAGGCAACGGAGACCGCCTGGTCGCACGCGGCGTCTCCCACCAGCGGTCCGTTCGCGTTCAGCTACGATTATCAGCGCGCTGACCTCAAGGTGCGCGGTCCCTCGTTTTATGACCTCGAGCGGTGCTGCGCGAGCGAGGCGATCTATACCGCGTCCGGCATGGCCGCGATCGCCGCGCTGCTGCTCGCGTCCGCACGGATCATCGGCAAGGCAGACGTCGTGGTGCTGCCGGGCACCTACGGCGAGACACTGGAGCTGATCGAGAGCCTCGTTCCCGATTTGCGGCTTGTCACCGCCAGAATCCCGCTGGACGAAGCGTTTGCTGAGGCAGCCTCGCCACGGCTTCTCCTGCTGGATTCATGCGCTCCTGCCGGGGCGTTCGAGGCGGCTTTGCGTTGCGACGGTTCGGGGCTCGACCTGTTGATTTTCGACACGACATGTTTCGCCGGCAGATCGGGGCGCATCCGGCGCGTTCTGAGATGGGCCGCGCAATGGGACATTCCCGTCGTGTTGGTGCGAAGCCACAACAAGCTGGATTCGCTCGGGGTGGAATACGGCCGGCTCGGCTCTGCCGTGTTCGTGCATTGGGGCCGGAAGGATCTCAAGGCAGGCCAGTTGCTGTCCGAAAGCCTGGCGGGGGAAACCCGCAATGCCGTCCGGCTTCTGGGTGGCGCGGCGTTGCCGGCGCACTTCCCGCCATTCGTGGGCTCAGAGGTCTATTGGGCCCTGACGAAAAGGCGCGTCGCGGCGATCCTGCGCAACGGTCGCCACACGGCGCGATATTTCGCCTCCGAACTCGCTTCGCTCTCGGCCGAGCTGCATTTCACCCACGGCCTCTATGTCACGCTTCGCGGCAGGCGCGCCCTCGATGAGGCGACCGCGCGGCAGGCCGCCGAAGACATGAGCCGCGACCTGAGCGCCAAAGGCTTCCCCATTCGCCACGCCGGCAGTTTTGGTTTCGATTTCGCGGCGACCGAGTGGTTTCACGACGCGACGACTGATCGGTACAGCGTCCGGGTGGCGGTGCCGGATCTGCCGACCGAGTCATGGAAGGATCTCGCGGCGGCGATTGCCGGGTGGTGGAGGCGACATCAGGGCGACACTGAAGGGTGAGTACGGTGCAAGGCCATGACAGAGCGACCGAAAGCGTTTCCTTACAGGGAATGCACGTGGCATGTGTCAGACGAACAGTCCCAGCAATGGCTTGCGGTGCTTGAAAAGACGGGTGCAGCCAACGTCCGAGCGCGCCTAGCCCAGACCGACGCGGCATCCGCAGGAGCGATTGCGATCGGAACCGCGCCCGTCATGACGATCGGGTTCGCCCAGGAATGGGTGAACTGGAAAGATAATCAAAAATCCGAGGCGGATATCGAACGGCACGAGCGGCAGATCTGGTGGACTCGGACCGCGGCAATCGCCGCATCGGTCGCCGCCTTGAGCGCACTGTTCGGCTGGATTTGGACGATCTTCATCCGGGGGAATAATGGCCTGTAACAAACATGATTGCTACGTTGCGCACACATCCGCGAGACGAGAGCGGCGACAAACTGCGCTGTTTCAATCGATCGCCAGGCATTCTTCCAGGGCCGGCTTCTGGTGGCCGCGACGCGTCCATGCCTGAACGGCGAAGGCGAGTTGATGCTGGCTGGCCGCCGCGTCCGCGATGGAAGCCCGCGCCGTCGCGATGGGCTTAGCGATGACGCCGGAGTTCACGATTCCCGCGTCAACTGCCAGGAACGATATTGCCACAATCGCTACCGCAGATGCGATAGCCATTCTCGTCAAGTCGGATAGTGGCATCGAAGTCCTTATCGGGCGCACGTCGCTCGGCGGTTAGATAGGGCTCGTTTGCCCGGATCAAAGCCCGGACTGAGGCGACCCACGCGTTCGTGAAGGACGGTGGATTCTGCAGGCGCGCATCGTAGACTGGACCCACGATCAACGCTTGAGACTGAAATGGCGATCCCGGCAGGAATCGAACCTGCAACCCTCAGAGTAGAAATCTGATGCTCTATCCAGTTGAGCTACGGGACCGTCTTGAGCCGCCCTGGTTGGGGGGCCGGCTGTTCATCTACCATGCCATTATGAAAAATATCGTCTTTCGCCAAGCCTGAACCGAACCGTTTTCCTCGGAGCCGCGACAAAGCGGAACGGTGGGGTGTCAGGGTGCCGGGTTGAGCGGCAGCGGACTGGACGATGGATCACATCGCCGGGAACGCTGGAAAGCTTCCGGGACACGGCCGCCGGACGACTGGTCGGGTATTGCTGCGCCATCAGGACGGCGTGCGCGGCAATAGCTTGATCGGTCTCCTCTGGGCCTGCCTTGTCATGGCGAATGCGACGATTTGCACCTTTGGTTCCATCGCCTTGAGTCCGTCACCTTTCCGCGCATTTCATGCGACAAGCGGCGTTCGTCCGCGATTTCCGGGAGTCCATCCATGATCGGTCTTGTTCGCGCCGTCGCACTCTGCGCCACGCTGGCGTTCGGCCTTAGCGTAGCGCAGGCCGCCGACAAAGCCTTCAAGCGCGACGATCTCGCCGATTCCGCGATCAAGCTGGAGGCGCAGATCAAGGGCGAGGCGGGGCCGGTCGCCAAGTCCGGCGCAAGCTTGCGCACCGACGCCGATGCTGCCTTCCGGCGCAACGACTACCGCACCGGCCTGTCGGTGCTCGGCCAGATCGCGGCGACCACGCCGGAGGACGCCGGCAACTGGCTGCGCTTGGCGAAAGTCATCTTCCAGATATCGCCCAAGAGTTCGAGCGAGCAAACGTTCCTGCTGGAGCGCGCCTCGACTGCCGCCTACATCGCCTACCAGCGCGCCGGGAATGCGGGCGAAGAGGCCGACGCGCTCGCGGTGCTCGGCAAGTCGCTGTCCGAACGCAAGCTGTGGCGGCCGGCGCTGGATGCGCTGCGGCTGTCTCTCGACATGCGCGAGGTCGCCGACGTCCGCGGCCAATATGAGAAGATGCGCGACGAGCACGGTTTTCGACTGCTCGACTACACCGTGGACTCGGACTCCGCCAGTCCACGCGCCTGCTTCCAGTTCTCGGAGGAGCTGGCAAAACACACCGATTTCGCGCCGTACCTCGCGCTGGCGGGCCAGGACAAGCCGGCTTTGTCGGCCGAGGGCAAGCAGCTCTGCGTCGATGGGCTGAAGCACGGCGAGCGCTACAACATCAATCTGCGCGCCGGCCTGCCGTCCACCGTGAAGGAAGGCCTGCCGAAATCGGCCGAGTTCAACGTCTATGTGCGCGACCGCAAGCCATTCGTGCGCTTCACCAGTCGCGCCTATGTGCTGCCGAGGACGGGCCAGCGCGGCATTCCCGTCGTCAGCGTCAACACGCCAGCCGTCAACATCAACGTGTTCCGGATCGGCGACCGCAACCTGATCAACACGGTGGTCGACAGCGATTTCCAGAAGACGCTGTCGAAATACCAGCTCAGCGATCTCGGCGGCGAGCGCGGCGTCAAAGTCTGGACCGGCGAGCTTGCGACCGCGATGATGTTGAACCAGGACGTCACCACGGCATTCCCGGTCGACCAGGCGCTCGGCGAACTCCAGCCCGGCGTCTATGTCATGACGGCCGCGGCCAAGGGGCCGGGCTCGGACGACGACTACCAGCTTGCCACCCAATGGTTCATCGTCTCCGATCTCGGCGTCACGGCCTATTCCGGCAATGACGGCATCCATGTCTTCGTGAATTCGCTGGCCTCGACCGATCCGGTCGGCAAGGCCGAGGTGCGGCTGGTCGCGCGCAACAACGAGATTTTGGCCACCCGCAAGACCGATGAGAGCGGCCATTTGCTGTTTGAGGCGGGGCTTGCGCGCGGCGAGGGCGGCCTGTCGCCGGCGATGCTCACCGTGGCCGGCGAGAAGGCCGACTATGCCTTCCTCAGCCTCAAATCCTCCGCCTTCGACCTGTCGGACCGTGGCGTTTCGGGCAGGGCCGTGCCTGCGGGCGCCGATGCCTTCGTCTATGCCGAGCGCGGCGTCTACCGCTCCAGCGAGACCGTCTATCTGACCGCTCTGTTGCGCGACGGGCAGGGCAATGCCGTCACCGGCGGGCCGATGACGCTGGTGATCGAGCGCCCCGATGGCGTCGAATACCGCCGCGCCGTGCTGGCCGACCAGGGCGCCGGCGGGCGCACCTTGTCCGTGCCTCTCAACTCGGCCGTCCCGACCGGAACCTGGCGGGTGCGCGCCTTCACCGATCCGAAGGGCTCTTCGGTCGGCGAGACCACTTTCATGGTCGAGGACTACGTCCCTGATCGGATCGAATTCGACTTGTCCGCCAAGGACAAGCTGATCAAAGCTAACGCTCCAGTGGAGCTTAAGGCGGACGGCCATTTCCTCTATGGCGCGCCGGCCTCGGGGCTGGCGCTCGAAGGCGACATGCTGGTCGCGCCCGCGTCCGAGCGACCGGGTTTCGCCGGTTACCAGTTCGGCGTCGCCGACGAGGAGACCACCTCGAACGAGCGCACGCCGCTGGAAAACCTGCCGGAAGCTGACGCCAATGGCGTTGCGACCTTCCCGGTCACGCTCGACAAGCAGCCGGCCTCGACGCGGCCGCAGGAGGCGCAAATCTTCGTCCGCATGGTCGAGACTGGCGGCCGCGCCGTTGAGCGTAAGATCGTGCTGCCGGTCGCGCCTGCTGCCGCCATGATCGGTATCAAGCCGCTGTTCGGCGACAAGAACGTCGCCGAGGGTGACAAGGCCGAGTTCGATGTCGTGTTCGTCTCGCCCGAGGGTGAGAGGCTTCGCCGCGACGGCCTGCGCTACGAGCTCCTGAAGATGGAGTCGCGCTACCAATGGTATCGCCAGAGCAATTACTGGGAGTACGAGCCGGTCAAATCGACCTCGCGCGTCTCTGACGGCGACGTGACCGTCGCCGCGGACAAGCCGTCGCGGATTTCGTTGACCCCAAAGCCCGGCCGCTACCGGTTGGACGTGAAGTCGAACGACGCCGACGGACCCGTGACCTCGGTACAGTTCGACGTCGGCTGGTATTCCGACGGCAGCGCCGACACGCCGGACCTCCTGGAGACCTCGATCGACAAGCCGCAATACGCCTCGGGCGACACCATGACCGTGTCGGTCAACATCCGCAGCGCCGGCAAGCTGACCGTCAACGTGCTCGGCGATCGCCTGCTGACGACGCAGACCATCGACGTCAAGGAAGGCACCGCGCAGGTGAAGCTCCCGGTCGGCAAGGACTGGGGCACCGGCGCCTATGTGGTGGCGACGCTGCGCCGGCCGCTCGATGCGGCCGCACAACGCATGCCAGGGCGGGCGATCGGACTGAAATGGTTCGGCATCGACAAGCAGACCCGCACGCTCCAGGTGAAGCTGACGCCGCCGGCACTGATCCGGCCGAATGCGATGTTGAAGATCCCGGTCAAGCTGGACGGGCTCAATCCCGGCGAAGACGCCAAGATCGTGATCGCCGCGGTCGACGTCGGCATCCTCAACCTCACCAACTACAAGCCGCCGGCACCGGACGACTATTATCTCGGCCAGCGCCGCCTGAGCGCGGAGATCCGCGATCTCTATGGGCAACTGATCGACGGCATGTCCGGCACGCGCGGGCAGATCAAGTCCGGCGGCGACGCCGGTGCCGCCGAGCTCCAGGGCTCGCCGCCCGCGCAAAAGCCGCTCGCGCTCTATTCGGGCATCGTCACCGTTGCCGCCGACGGCACAGCGGAAGTGAGCTTCGACATTCCGGAGTTCGCCGGCACCGCGCGCGTCATGGCGGTGGCGTGGACCGCGACCAAGCTCGGCCGCGCCAACACCGACGTCGTGATCCGCGATCCCGTGGTCCTGACCACAACCCTGCCGCGCTTCCTGCTCAATGGGGACCACGGCACGGTCAATCTCGAGATCGACAATGTCGAGGGCCAGGCCGGCGATTACGTCATCAATGTGAAGACGGGCGGGCCGGTGAAGATGTCCGGCAATCCCGCGACCACGGTCAAGCTCGCCGCCAAGCAGCGCAATTCGTTCACGCTCGCCATCGACGCGACGGCGGCGGGGCAGGCGACGCTCGACGTCGACATCAGGGGGCCGAACGGCCTGGCGCTGGCGCGCCATTATGCGCTCGACGTCAAGGCGGCGACGCAAGTCCTGGCGCGACGCTCGATCCGGACGCTCGCGAAGGGTGAGAGCCTGACGTTGACCTCGGATATGTTCGCCGATCTCGTGCCGGGCACCGGTAGCGTCTCGGTCTCGGCCAGCCTGTCGACTGCGCTCGATGCGGCGACGATCCTCAAAGCGCTCGACCGCTATCCCTATGGCTGCTCGGAGCAGATCACCAGCCGCGCCATGCCGCTGCTCTATGTCAACGATCTCGCGGCCGGCGCGCATCTGGCCATGGACACCGAGGTCGACCAGCGCATCCGCGACGCCATCGAGCGGCTCTTGGCGCGCCAGGGCTCGAACGGCTCGTTCGGCCTGTGGTCGGCAGGCGGTGACGACGCCTGGCTCGACGCGTATGTGACGGACTTCCTGACCCGCGCCCGCGAAAAGGGATTTGTGGTGCCGGATGTGCTGTTCAAGACCGCGCTGGATCGTATCCGCAACTCCGTCGTCAACGCCAACGAGCCGGAGAAGGACGGCGGCCGCGATCTTGCTTACGGCCTCTACGTGCTCGCGCGGAACGGCGCGGCGCCGATCGGCGACCTCCGCTATCTCGCCGACACCAAGCTCTCTAACCTCGCAACTCCCATCGCGAAGTCGCAGCTCGCGGCCGCGCTCGCGCTGGTCGGTGACCGCAACCGCGCGGAGCGGGTCTACGGCGCAGCGCTCGACAGTCTTGCGCCAAAACCCGTGCTGGAGTTCGGCCGCACCGACTACGGTTCGCAGCTCCGCGATGCCGCAGCGCTGGTGTCGCTTGCCAGCGAAGGCAATGCGCCGAAGGCGACGCTGACGCAGGCGGTGTCGCGGGTCGAGACCGCGCGCGGGCTGACGCCCTACACCTCCACGCAGGAGAATGCCTGGCTGGTGCTGGCGGCGCGCGCGCTCGCCAAGGAGAACCTGTCGATGGAGGTCGACGGCCAGCCGGTCAAGACCGCGCTGTACCGCAGCTACAAGGCCGCGACCCTGGAGGGCAAGCCGTTGAAGATCACCAACACCGGCGATGCGCCGGTGCAGGCGGTGGTCTCGGTGTCGGGCTCGCCGGTGACGCCGGAGCCCGCGGCATCGAACGGCTTCAAGATCGAGCGCAGTTTCTTCACGCTCGACGGCAAGCCCGCCGATATCGGCAAGGTCAAGCAGAACGACCGGTTCGCCGTGGTGCTGAAGATCACCGAGGCCAAGCCCGAATACGGCCACATCATGGTGTCCGACTATCTGCCGGCCGGCCTGGAGATCGACAATCCAAAACTGGTGTCGTCGGGCGACAGCGGCACGCTGGGCTGGATCGAGGATGGCGAAGAGCCTGAGGATACCGAGTTCCGCGACGACCGCTTCACGGCGGCCGTCGACCGGGCCTCGGATTCCAAGGCGGTCTTCACGGTGGCCTATGTCGTGCGTGTGGTCTCGCCCGGCAAATACGTGCTGCCGCAGGCCTATGTCGAGGACATGTACAATCCCTCGCGCTACGGCCGCACCGGGACGGGCACGGTTGAGGTGCGGGCGGCGAAGTGAGTAGTCATGGGATGAGCGACAAGGAGCCACATGCTCCGCCGTCATGCCCGGGCAAAAGCGCGAAGCGCGTCTTCGCTCAGATGTCCCGGGCATCCACGGACTTTGGTGCGAGAGGCAAGAACGTGGATGGCCGGGACAAGCCGGGCCATGACGGAGCAAGGGGCGGGGGCCTGCATGTCCTCCGCGCGCTCGCACTCTCGCTCATCCTCGCTATCGTCGGCTTCGTCGCCTGGGTTTACTCCCTCGGTCCGCTGCCTTTCGACGAAGCCCGCCAGGTCTCCACCACCGTCGTCGATCGCAACGGCAAGCTGCTGCGCGCCTATGCGATGGCGGATGGACGCTGGCGGCTGCCGGTCGAGACAAAAACGAACGTCGATCCGACCTATCTGAAGCTGCTGCTCGCCTATGAGGACCAGCGCTTTTACGCACACGACGGCATCGACCCGCTGGCGCTGGGGCGCGCCGCGTTTCAGATTGGGACGCGCGGCCACATTGTCTCGGGCGGCTCGACCATCTCGATGCAGCTCGCGCGGCTGATGGAGCCGCGGCGGCAGCGCTCGCTCTATGCAAAGTTGCGGCAGATCGTGCGTGCGATCGAGATCGAGCGCAGCTTGAGCAAGGAGCAGATCCTCGATCTCTATCTGGCGCTCGCGCCTTACGGAGGCAACCTCGAAGGCATTCGCGCCGCCTCGATCGCCTATCTCGGCAAGGAGCCGAAGCGGTTGTCGCTGGCTGAAGCCGCGTTGCTGGTCGCGCTGCCGCAATCCCCGGAGACCCGCAGGCTCGATCGCCATCCCGATGCGGCGCGCAAAGCGCGTGATCGCGTGCTCGACCGCATGGTCGAGGAGCAACAGATCAGCCTCGATGATGCCAAGCAGGCCAAAGCCGTTCCCGTGCCGAAACTGCGCAAGCCGATGCCGATCCTGGCGCCGCACGCCTCCGATGCGGCGCTTGCGACGGTCAAGGACGCGCCCGTCATCAAGCTGACGCTCGATGCCAACCTGCAGAAGGTGCTGGAGCCGCTGGCGCGCGACCGTGCCATTGCGCTGGGACCGAACATCTCGGTCGGCATCATCGTCGTCGACAACGAGAGCGGCGACGTGCTCGCGCGCGTCGGCTCGGCGGATTATTTCGACGAGCGCCGGGCAGGGCAGGTCGACATGACCCGCGCGGTCCGCTCGCCGGGCTCGACACTGAAACCGTTCATCTACGGGCTCGCCTTCGAGGACGGCTTCGTTCACCCCGACAGTCTGATCGACGATCGGCCCGTGCGCTTCGGCTCCTACGCGCCGGAAAATTTCGACATGACGTTCCAGGGCACGGTGCCGGTGAAGAAGGCGCTGCAGCTGTCGCTGAACGTGCCCGCGATCGTCCTGCTCGACCGCGTCGGCGCGAGCCGGCTGGCCTCGCGCCTGCGCCAGGCTGGTGGCAATCTGGTGCTGCCCAAGGACGAGGCGCCCGGACTTGCCATGGGCCTTGGCGGCGTCGGCGTGACGCTGCAGGACCTCGCCCAGCTCTATGCGGGCTTCGCCCGGCTCGGCACCACCATGCCGTTGCGCGAGATCATGAGCGACAGGGACGACCGCGAGCCGCTGCGGCTGCTCGATCAGGTCGCGGCCTGGCAGGTCGGCAATGTGCTGCTCGGCACCCCGCCGCCGGAGAACGCGGCCCACAACCGCATCGCCTTCAAGACCGGCACCTCCTATGGCTACCGCGACGCCTGGTCGATAGGCTTTGACGGGCGCATGACTATCGGCGTCTGGGTCGGCCGGCCCGATGGCGCGCCGGTTCCGGGCCTGATCGGGCGTGTCGCCGCCGCGCCGATCCTGTTCGACGCCTTCGCCCGCACCGGCAAGACGCTCCTGCCGTTGCCGAAGCCGCCGAAAGGAACTCTCGTTGCCAGCAACGCCAAGCTGCCATTGCCCTTGAGGCGGTTCCGCCCGGTCGGGGATCTGGTGCGGACCGGGGGCGAGCAGGCTCTGCACATTCAGTTTCCGCTGAACGGCTCGCGGATCGACGTCGATCGCTCAGGTGGCGAAGGGGGCGCAGCCATGCCGGTCAAAGTCGCCGGCGGCGTCCTGCCCATGACGGTCATGGTTAACGGAACGGCGCAGGGTGAGATCGACGGACGACGCCAGCGGCTGATCGATCCGCCCGGTCCCGGCTTTGCGCGGCTGACCGTCATCGACGCCACGGGCGCCGCGGACACAGTTGTCATTCGAATTCAATGACCCTGCCTCAAGCGGTTGTGGCGATGGCGGTTTCAGCGTAAGCGGAACCGATGGCCGAGACCTACCCAACACCCCGTTTTGGAGCTCCCCGCGAGCCGAAATCCCCGGTGAATCCGGGCAGCCGGCTCGTGTCCATGTTCGACATCGCCACGGCCAACCACGTCCGCGCGGTCGCCTTCCTGCTGCTGTGCGCGCTGCTGCTATTCCTGCCGGGCTTCTTCACGATTCCGCCGGTCGATCGCGACGAGGCGCGCTTTGCGCAGGCGACCAAGCAGATGGTCGAGAGCGGCGATTATGTCGACATCCGCTTCCAGGAAGACGTCCGCTACAAGAAGCCGGTCGGCATCTACTGGCTGCAATCGGCCGCGGTCGAGACGGCATCGGCGCTCGGTCTGCCGCGGGCCGAACTGCGCATCTGGGTCTACCGGCTCCCGTCGCTGATCGGCGCGATCGGCGCAGTGCTCATGACCTATTGGACGGCGCTCGGCTTCGTCACGCGGCGCGCCGCGGTGCTTGCGGCACTTCTGATGTGCGCCTCCGTGCTGCTCGGCGTCGAGGCGCGGCTTGCCAAGACCGACGCCATGCTGCTGTTCTGCGTGGTCGCCGCGATGGGCGCGATGGCACGGGCCTATCTGTCGTGGCAGCGCGCCGAGGACGAGACGCATCCGCCCTGGAGCTGGCCCGCGATTTTCTGGACGGCTCTCGCTGTCGGCATCCTGATCAAGGGCCCTTTGATCCTGATGTTCGCAGGCCTGACCATCGTCGCGCTCGCGATCCAGGACCGCGATGCCTCCTGGCTATGGAAGCTGCGCCCGCTCTGGGGCCTGATGTGGATGCTGGTGCTGGTGCTGCCCTGGTTCGTCGCGATCTTCTGGCGCGCGGGCGATGCGTTCTTCGCCGATTCCGTCGGCGGCGACATGCTGAGCAAGTTGGGCGCTCAGGAATCCCACGGCGCACCGCCCGGACTATATCTCGCGCTGTTCTGGATCACGTTCTGGCCCGGCGCGCCGCTCGCGGCGATGGCAGCGCCCGCGGTCTGGCGCGCGCGGCGTGAGCCCGGCGCGCAATTCCTGTTGGCTTGGCTGGTCCCGTCCTGGATCGTGTTCGAGGTGGTGCTGACCAAGCTGCCGCATTACGTGCTGCCGCTGTACCCTGCGATCGCGATCCTCACCGCGGGCGCGCTCGAGCGGCGGGTGCTGTCCTGGTCCTGGCTGATGCGCGGCTCGGCCTGGTGGTTCGCGATCCCCGTTGGCGGCTCGATCATCGCGGTGGTCGGCGCGGTGATGCTGACGCGGCAGCCTGCTTTCGTGGCCTGGCCGTTCATCGCGGCCTCGCTGATTTTTGGCCTGTTCGCCTGGTGGCTTCACGACAACAATCACGCTGAGCGCTCGCTGCTCAACGCGCTGGTCGCAGCCCTGATGCTTGCGGTGACGGTCTACGGCATCGTGCTGCCGTCGCTGACGCCGCTGTTTCCGAGCATCGAGATCGCACGCGCGCTTCGCAACGTCACCTGCGTCGGCCCGAAGGCGGCCGCGGCCGGCTATCACGAGCCGAGCCTCGTCTTCCTGACGGGTACGCAGACAGTGCTCACCGACGGTTCGGGTGCCGCGGATTTCCTGCGGCAAGGGAGCTGCCGTTTCGCGCTGATCGAGCAGCGTTCGGAGCGTGGCTTCGTGCAGCGCGCCGAGGCGATCGGGCTGCGCTACAAGGTTGGTACCCGCATCGACGGCTACAATTTCTCGCAAGGGCGCGCGATCTCGATCTCGATCTTCCGCTCGGAAGGCACTGAGTAGGATGTCGGCACCATCCGACTTCGCGCCGCGCGCGAGCTATCCCGCGCAATTGCTCACGTTGTCGGGGCGCGCCCTGGCACAGCTCGTGCGCTCGCCCTCGCATTCGCGCCGCGCCGAGGCCGCGCGAAAGCTGGCGCGGCATTCGCTGTGGCTCAGTGCGGCAGGTGCAGCCCTGGTCATCGCGCTGATGGTCGCGTTCGACCTGACCGAGATCCAGCTGATGCCGGCGCGTGGCACGCCCGGTCTGTGGCCGATCCGCATCCTCACCGATTTCGGCAAGGACGAGTATGTGCTCTCGGTGCTCGGGGGCGCTCTGGTAGTGCTGGCGCTGGTTGCGGCGGGACTGCACGGCACAAGCCGCGCGTTGCTGCTCGGCCTCGGCACGCGGCTGCAGTTCATGTTTCTGTCTGTTGCCGTGCCCGTATTCGTCGCCGAGATCCTGAAATATCTCATCGGCCGAGGACGTCCGTTCGTCGGCGGCAAGGCCAATCCCTTTAACTTCATCCCGTTCGAGGGGACCGGGGCCTATGCCAGCCTGCCGTCGGGTCATGCGGTGACGGCGTTCGCGCTGGCGTTTGCGGTCTCGGCGCTGTGGCCGCGCCTGCGCGTGTTCATGTTCACTTACGCGATCGTGATCCTGCTGACGCGCCTGGTGCTGCTTGCGCACCACCCGAGTGACGTGGTGGCCGGCGCCCTGGTCGGCATCGTCGGAGCCATGGCGGTGCGCTACTGGTTCGCGGCCCGCAAGCTCGGCTTTGCCATCCGTGCCGACGGCATCATTGTGCCTCTTGCAGGGGCGGTCTCGGGCCGCCTCAAAAGGGTTGCCCACGGGGCATCCGCCCCATAAAAGCGGCTGCCTGCCGGGACCGCCGGTTCCCGAGCCAAGCCCATTCCAACCACGAGCTTCGATTTGTCGTCCCAGCCTTCGGTTTTCCAGCCCTCGGTTTCCATCGTCGTTCCCGTGCGCAACGAAGCCGACAACATCGTGCCGCTGATCGAGGAGATCGGCGCGGCGCTCGACGGCCGCTGGGCCTATGAGATCATCTACGTCAATGACGGTTCGACCGACGCGACCGGCGAACGGCTCGGCGCGGTCATGAAGCAGCGGGACAATCTGCGCCAGCTGCGCCATGCCAAATCAGGCGGCCAATCCGCGGCCGTGCGCAGCGGCGTGCGTGCGGCACGCGGCGCGATCGTGGCGACGCTCGACGGCGACGGCCAGAACAATCCGGCTTTCCTGCCGGACTTGATTTCGGCCGTCGAGAACGGAAGCAAGGTCGGACTTGCGGCCGGACAACGCGTCGGCCGCAAGGATACCGGCTTCAAGAAATTCCAGTCGCGCGTGGCCAACGGCGTCCGCAACGCGATCCTGAAGGACGGTACGCGCGACACCGGCTGCGGTCTGAAGGCGTTCCGGCGCGAGGTATTCCTGATGATGCCCTATTTCGACGGGCTGCATCGCTTCCTGCCGGCACTGGTGCGCCGCGAGGGCTACGAGATCGCCTATGTCGACGTGATCGACCGGCCGCGCCGCTCCGGCGTCTCAAACTACGGTTTCTTCGACCGGCTGTGGATCGGCATCATGGATCTCGTCGGCGTGTGGTGGCTGATCCGCCGCAAGAAGCCGACGCCGGATGTGACTGAGGTGACGGCATGATCATCCAATACGGTCAGGCGCTGAGCAATTATTTCTACGACGTCTTCGTCGCCAAGTTCGACTTCTGGCTCGCGTTCGGCCTCGTCGCGCAGCTGTTCTTCACGGCACGCTTCCTGGTGCAGTGGATCGCGAGCGAGCGCGCCGGCAACAGCGTCGTGCCGATGGCGTTCTGGTTCTGCTCGATGGGCGGCGGGCTGATGACGCTGGTCTACGGCGTCGTCAAGCGCGAGCCTGTCATCATCCTCGGCCAGGCGCTCGCGACCATCATCTATATCCGCAACATCATGCTGATCGTGAAGAACCGTGGCCGCGCGTCAAAGACGCTGGAGCGCTGATCCAAGGCGACTAGCGCGGCAGCGCTGACGCCGCGCCTGTTGCGGGCAGGGCGGCGGTCTCCGCTTCGTGCCTGCGATGGGGCTCGCCGGCTGCGTCGAGCACGGGATAGGCGACGGAGCAGATATGCGAGTGGATGCGGCGCAGATCGCGCAGTACGTCCAGATGCAGCGACGTGGTTTCGATGGTCTCGGGGCGGCCCTCGCGCAGGCGATCGAGGTGGCGCTCGACGGCGGAAAGCTCCGTGTTGCGCAGCGCCGTCTTCTCGACCAGCAGCTTGCGCGCCTCGTTGGCGTCGCCCGACATGAAGACACCGAAGGCGATGCGCAGCGAATCCATCGTGCGCTTGTGGAAGGCGGCGAGCTCCTCGGCGCCCTCGGGCGAGAACTGGAAGCGGCGCTTGATCTTCTTGGTCGCGAGCTCGCTCAGACTCTTGTCGATGATGTCGCCTATATGTTCCAGATTGATGGCGAAGGAGATGATCTCCATGGCGCGCCGGCCCTCGCTCTCGTCGAGGCTGCCCCGCATGAGTTTGGTCACGTAGAGCTTTATGGCTTCGTCGAGGCCGTCGACGATGTTGTCCATCTTCGAGACCTGGTCGACCAGCGCACGGTCGCCGCTCATCATCGCCGCCATCACCTTGCGCAGCATGATTTCGACGAGGTCGCCCATGCGCAGGGTTTCGCGGCCGGCATCGGCCAGCGCCAGCGACGGCGATTCCAGCGCGGTCTCGTCGAGATAGCGCGGCCGGGCCGGACCGGCCTCCTGAACACGATCGGGCAGGAGCCGGGTCAACAGGCGCGACATGGTGTCGAGCAGGCCGATGAAGATAACGGCGGTGCCGACGTTGAATGCGATATGAAACGCCGCCGTCATCCTGGCCAGATCAGGCTGCCAGGCGTGCATGTGTTCGGCGATCGGGCCCAGGAAGGGCAGAACCAGGGCGATCCCGATCAAGCGGTTGACGAGATTGCCGACCGGCAGGCGATAGCTGGCGGGATCGTCACGCTTGGCGCCTTCGAATACGGGATTGATGGCGCTGCCGAGATTGGCGCCAAGCACCAGTGCGAGCGCCGCGTAAGGCGAGATGAACTGCGAATAGGCCAGCGACATGATCAGCAGCACACTGGCGACGCTCGAATGCACCGCCCAGGTGACGAGCGCTGCGATCACGATGCACAGAACGGGATCGCCCGTGATGGAGGACATCATGACTCGGACGCCCGGTGCGTTCTCGGCCGGCGCCAGCGTGTCGAGCAGGATGTGCAGCGACAGCAGCATTAGTCCGAGGCCGATCAAGACGCGGCCGACATCCTTGATCCGCGAGCGTGGACCCACGCGGAAGGCGACCAGTCCGAGCACGAACAGGACCGGCGCAACGGCGGCGATGTTGAACGACAGCACCTGCACGATCAACGTCGTGCCGACATTGGCGCCGAGCATGATGGCGAGCGCGGTGACCAGGCTGAGCAGGCCCTCGGCTGCGAATGAGCTCGTGAGCAGCGCGGTTGCGGTGCTGCTCTGGAGCAGTGCCGTCAGCCCGAGACCGGCGGCGAACGCGTTGAAGCGGTTTCCAAGCGCCTTGCCGAGCAGCCGTCGCAGGTCCGGGCCAAAGGCACGCAGAATCCCGCTGTGGACCATGTGCAGGCCCCACAGCAACAGCGCCACGCCGCCCATCAGATCGAGCAGTACCAACGTTCCCATGCTCCGTGTCCGGATTGGAGTCGATTGGTGAGGCTAGCGCCAAATGCTTGAGGTTCAAACCATTTGTTGGCGCAGCCGCGTCAACGTTTGCAGCGGCCACGCGTTCCTGCGGCGCGCGTTGGCGCGTCCGCAGGCGCGGTGCCTTGCGAGTAGGCTCACATTGCTGCCTTGAGGGCAGCGAAGCCGCGATCGAGGTCGGCCTTGAGGTCGTCGACGCTTTCGAGCCCGATATGCAGACGCAGCGTCGGGCCGCCCGGCGCCCACTTGGTCGCGGTGCGATAGCCGTCGCAGTCGAAAGGAATCGCAAGGCTCTCGAAGCCACCCCAGGAGAAGCCCATGCCGAACAGTTTGAGCGTGTCGAGCATGGTGTCGACCGCCTTCTGCGGCGCCGGCTTCAAGACGATGCTGAATAGGCCCGACGCGCCCGTGAAGTCGCGCTTCCAGATCGCATGACCCGGATCGGTCTCGAGCCCCGGATGCAGCACGCGCGCGACCTCGGGCCGGCCGGCGAGCCAGAGCGCCATGTCGAGGCCAGAACGATGATGCTGCGCGAGGCGCACCGACAGCGTGCGCAGGCCGCGCAGCGCGAGGAAGACGTCATCGGGACCGGCGCAGACGCCGAGCAGGCGGATACCTTCGGCGATCTGCGGCCAGGCCTTGGCATTGGCCGAGATGGTGCCGAACATGATGTCGGAATGGCCGCCGATATATTTGGTAGCGGCCTGCATGCTGATGTCGACGCCCTGTTCGAGCGAGCGGTGATAGAGCGGCGTCGCCCAGGTGTTGTCGTCGATGACGAGCGCGCCGCGCGCATGCGCGACCTCGGCAATGGCGCGGATGTCGGGCATCTCGAACGACTGCGAGCCGGGCGCCTCGACCAGTACGGCGCTCGTGTTGGGCCTGAACAGCTTGTCGATGCCGGCGCCGATCATCGGATCGAAGTAGGTGGTCTCGACGCCGTAGCGGGTGAGCATGCCGTTGCAGAAATTGCGCGAGGGCCGATAGACGTTGTCGCAGACCAGGATGTGGTCGCCGGCCTTCAGCACCGAGAGCAGGGTGGTGGAGATCGCCGACAGCCCCGACGGTACGATCCCGACGCCGGCGCATTGCGGCCCCTCGAGCGCCATCAGGGTCTCCTGGAAGGCCTTGGTGGTGGGGGAACCGTGGCGGCCATAGGTGAACTCGCCGCGATGGGCGTGCAGGGCCTCGGCGGTCGGATAGAGCACGGTCGAGCCGTGGAAGACGGGCGGGTTGACGAACCCCTTCTGCGCCTTGGTGTCGCGGCCGGAGGTGACCAGCCGGGTCTCGGCGTGCTGCTCGGAGGGGTCTGAGGAATCCATGCGTCTGCTTTCAAAAGCGCGTTTCCATCAGGCGCGCTGCGCCCGCGGGCTGGCCGAAAGGCCGCTGTCGTTAATAACAGAACACAGAAGAGTCCCGTCAACCCCTTGACCCGGCACGCCAGTCGTTCTGTTATCGCAGGTGCTATTCAGTCGCCGCATGTTGAGGGGCCTGCCGCGACCTTCGATCCATCGCTTGACCGGACCATGCGCCACAGCCGTAACGGCGGGCGCTTTCGGCGGGGATTAAGGTAGGGCCTCCCGGGATCGGCGGGTGATCGGCAAGGTTTTCCAGCATGACTCTTGCAAGGCTGGTCTTGATACGGCTAGCCCCGGCAGAGACGATCGCAAAGACAACGTTCCTGACCTTGAGACGACTTTGAAAGGCCCAAAGCCCATGAAACGCATAACCCTGGCTCTCACTCTCGCTCTCGCCGCCGGCCTGACTGCCCAAGCCGCCGATGCGCAAACGCTCAAGACCGTCAAGGACCGGGGCATGCTGTCCTGCGGTGTCAGTCAGGGCCTGCCCGGCTTCTCCTCGCCGGACGACAAGGGCAACTGGACCGGGCTTGACGTCGACGTCTGCCGCGCGATCGCCGGGGCGATCTTCAACGATCCGACCAAGGTCAAGTTCGTGCCGCTCTCCGCCAAGGACCGCTTCACGGCGCTGCAATCCGGCGAAGTCGACGTGCTGTCGCGCAACACCACCTGGACCATCTCGCGCGACACCTCGCTCGGCGCCAACTTCACCGGGGTGACCTATTATGACGGGCAGGGCTTCATGGTGAAGAAGTCGCTCAAGGTGAATTCGGCGCTCGAGCTCAACAGCGCCTCGGTCTGCGTCCAGACCGGCACCACCACCGAGCAAAATCTCGCCGACTACTTCAAGGCCAACAACATGAAGTACGAGGTAATCGCGTTCGGCACCAACGACGAAACGGTCAAGGCCTACGAGGCCGGGCGCTGCGACGTCTTCACCACCGACCAGTCGGGTCTGTACGCCAACCGCCTGAAGCTTGCCAATCCCGGCGATCACATGGTGCTCCCGGAAATCATCTCGAAGGAGCCGCTCGGACCGATGGTGCGCCACGGCGACGACCAATGGTTCGACATCGTGAAATGGACGCTGTTTGCCCTGATCACCACCGAAGAGCTCGGCGTGACCGCGAAGAACGTCGACGAGAAGACGAAACAGGAAAATCCGGAGCTGAAGCGCGTCCTCGGCACCGACGGCAATTTCGGTGAACAGCTCGGCCTGAGCAAGGACTGGGTGGTGCGCATCGTGAAGGCCGTCGGCAATTACGGCGAAGTGTTCGACCGCAACGTCGGCGCGGGCTCGCCGCTCGGCATCAGTCGCGGTCTCAACAATCTCTGGAACAAGGGCGGTCTCCAATACGCGCCGCCGATCCGCTGACCCCGCCTGACCCGCGCTCGCGGCGATGAGCATCGAGGCCCGCAAACCCCCGCCCCAGATCGCGCTGAAGATCAGGCGCGTTCTGGGTGGCAAGACAGGCTGGAACGGCATCGCCGTCCAGTTTGCCTTCGCGGCGATCCTGGGCTGGATTGCCTATGAAATCGTCTCCAACGCCCGCGCCAACCTCGAGAACCAGCACATTGCCGCCGGCTTCGGCTTCCTCGCGAACAACGCCGGTTTTGACGTCAATCAGACGCTGATCTCTTATACCGGCTCGGACACGTTCCTGCGCGTGTTTCTGGTCGGGCTCCTCAACACGCTCGTGGTCTCGGTGGTGGGCATCGTCTTTGCCACCGTGATCGGCTTCATTGTCGCGCTGTGCCGGCTGTCACCCAACTGGCTGCTCGCGCGCATTGGCGAAATCTATGTCGAGATCATCCGCAACCTGCCGGTGCTGTTCCAGATCCTGTTCTGGTACTTGGCGGTGCTTGCGGCCTTACCCAATCCACGACAGAGCATTTCGCTGCTCGGCATCGCCTTCGTCAGCAATCGCGGTCTCGTCATTCCCCGCCCGATCGGCGAGAGCGGCTTCGAGGCGTTCCTTGCGGTGCTGGCGTTCGGCATCGTGGCTTCGGTCGCATTGCGCATCCATGCGCGCCAGGCGCTGTTCCAGCGGGGTCACATGATCCGGATCTGGCCCTATGTGCTGGGCCTGCTGTTCGGACTGCCGCTTGTCACCATGCTGGTAGCGGGTCTGCCCTTCAGATTCGAGCTGCCGCAGCTCAAGGGCTTCAATTTCGCCGGTGGGTCGCGGATAATCCCGGAGTTCGTGGCGCTGACGTTGGCCTTGTCGACCTATACGGCTGCCTTCATCGCCGAGATCGTGCGCGCGGGCATCCTCTCCGTCCATAGCGGGCAGATGGAGGCGGGGGCGTCACTGGGCCTGAGCCGCGGCACCACGCTCCGCCTGGTGGTCGTGCCGCAGGCGATGCGCGTCATCGTTCCGCCACTGACCAATCAGTACCTCAATCTCACCAAGAATTCGTCGCTGGCCGTGGCGATCGGCTATCCTGACCTCGTATCCGTGTTCGCCGGCACGTCGCTGAGCCAGACCGGGCAGGCCATCGAGATCATCGCCATGACGATGGGCGTTTATCTCCTGATCTCGCTGATCACCAGCGCCGTCATGAGCGTCTACGGTTGGCGCATCAGCCGGAGTCTCGGCGCATGAGCGATATCACCTCGTCCAGCTTCGTCCGCCAGGATCTTCTCGATGAGCGTCCCGCGCCGGTGAAGACCACGGGCTTCATCGGCCTGGTGCGGACGCGCCTGTTCAACTCGCCGACCAACATCCTGCTCACGATCGTTGGCGCCTTGCTGCTGTGGTTCACCATCATTCCTTCCGTCAGATTCCTGATGGTCGATGCAGTCTGGACCGGCAAGGATCGCACGGCCTGTCTCGCCGAGAACGCCGGCTTTGCGGTCGGCGCCTGCTGGCCCTACATCCAGGCCAAGCTGCCGCAGCTGATCTACGGCTTCTACCCGGAAGCCGAACGCTGGCGGGTCAACCTCACGCTCGTCCTGTCAGTGGTCCTGTTGGTGCCATTGCTGATTCCACGGCTGCCGTCGAAAGGCTTGAACGCAGGCCTGTTCTTCTTTGCGTTTCCAGTGGTTGCATTCTTCCTGCTGCATGGCGGCGGCATCAAGGGATTTGGCCTGAGCTGGACCGCTGACCTGCTGCAATTGTTCGACGACAGCATCATCGGCGCCGGGCAGGCTCTGCTAAGTCTCGGCAAGACGTCCGCTGCCGCACCGCTGTTGTGGGCCGTCGGCAATGTCATCGTGCTCGTGGGGACCGCGATTTACTGGCTGATCTTTCCGCTGACCTGGCTGCGTGACCAGCTGCAGGGGACGGGCCAGTCGGTCTGGGCCGATTTCGTCATCACCGCCGCGGTCGTCTCGCTGATCGCCTTCGTTCTCGGCGGCGGCCTCCGCACCGGCGGGCGGGCCCTGACGTCCAGCATCGCCACCTTCGTCGCCATCGCAATTGTGATCAAGCTGATGGGGCTCGATCACGGCGGACTGCCGATCGTGCAGACGAACCTTTGGGGCGGACTTCTGGTGACGCTGGTGGTCTCCGTTACCGGCATCGTCACCTCGCTGCCGATCGGCATTGCGCTGGCGCTTGGCCGCCGCTCGACCATTCCGCTGATCCGGATCTTCTCGATCGCCTTCATCGAGTTCTGGCGCGGCGTGCCGCTGATCACCGTGCTGTTCTTCGCCACCTACATGCTGCCGCTGTTTCTGCCGGGCAATTTCACGGTCGACGGGTTGGTGCGTGCGCTGATTGGAATCTCGTTGTTCACGGGCGCCTATCAGGCCGAGAACGTCCGCGGCGGGCTGGCTGCGATCCCGCGCGGGCAGGGCGAGGCGGCCGCGGCGTTGGGGTTGTCCTGGTGGAAGACGACCTCGCTGATCGTGCTGCCGCAGGCCCTGCGTCACGTCATTCCGAACCTCGTCAACAGCTTCATCTCGCTGTTCAAGGACACTTCGCTGGTCTCGATCGTGGCGCTGTTCGATCTGCTGGGCTCGCTGCGGGCGTCGTTCTCGGATCCGAAATGGTCGTCGCCGTCGACCGCGTTTACCGGGTTCGCGTTCGCCGGGATCATCTACTTCATGTTCTGCTTTGGAATGTCACGCTACTCGCTCTTCGTCGAGCACCGCCTCAACGCTCACCGCCGCAATTGATCGAGGTCACCATGTCCGACCCCATCGTCAAGATTTCCGGCCTGAACAAATGGTACGGCGAGTTTCACGTGCTGCGCGACATTGACCTTACGGTCGAGAAGGGCGAGCGCATCGTGATCTGCGGCCCCTCCGGGTCGGGCAAGTCGACGCTGATCCGCTGTATCAATGCGCTCGAGGAGTTTCAGGAAGGCGAGATCGTCGTTGACGGCATCGAGCTCGGGCCGAACCTGAAGCAGGTCTATGCGGTGCGGCGCGAAGTCGGCATGGTGTTCCAGAGCTTCAACCTGTTTCCGCATCTGTCGGTGCTGGACAATTGCACGCTGGCGCCGATCTGGGTGCGCAACATCCCCAAGAAGGACGCCGAGGCGGCGGCGATGAAGTTTCTGGAGCGGGTCAAGATTCCGCACCAGGCCAACAAGTTTCCGGGACAGATGTCCGGCGGTCAGCAGCAGCGCGTCGCGATCGCCCGCGCGCTGACGATGAACCCGAAGGTGATGCTGTTCGACGAGCCGACCTCGGCGCTCGACCCTGAGATGGTCAAGGAGGTGCTGGACACCATGGTCGACCTCGCCGAGGAGGGCATGACCATGCTGGTCGTCACCCACGAGATGGGCTTTGCCCGCGAGGTCGCCAACCGCGTGGTGTTCATGGACGCGGGCCAGATCATCGAAGCCAACACGCCCAACGAGTTCTTCGCGGCCCCGCAGCACGCCCGCACAAAACTGTTCCTGAGCCAGATCCTGCGCTGAGCACCTGCAATCCTGTGGCGTCGCTGGTCTAACCGACCCGCCAGCTTGGCACCATGCGAATCGGCCAGTCTCTTTTCGGGCCATACTCCGGAGAGAGACTTTGCAGGGCAGCGCCGGCGCGCGCGCATTCCAGAACGCGCGATTGCAAAAGAAATTGAAGAAGCAGGCGGACGCGCTCATGTCCGCCGCGGTTCAGGCACTCGGCCAGGGCAGATACGCGGAGGTCGAGACACTCTGCCGCCAGATTCTGACGGAGGTTCCGGATCATTTCGACGCCGCGCACCTGCTCGGCTTGCGCGCGTATGATGGCGGGCGGCTCGAGGAGGCGCAACAATTGCTCGAGCGCGCAACCGCGCTCGATCCGCGTTCGCCCGATGCTCATGGTAATCTCGGGGCAGTGTATTTCAATCTCCAGAAGTTTCAGGACGCTCGCGCATGCCAGGAGAAGGCGATTGCGCTGAAGCCGAATTCTCCGATCGCCTTGACCAATCTCGGCAATACGCTGCTGCACATGGGCCTCGCCGAGCAGGCTATCGAGCTGCACGATCGCGCTATCAGGCTGAAGCCGGACTATGCCGATGCATTTTGCAATCGTGGCATGGCGGAGCTGATCGAAGGCCAGTTCCTGCGCGCCAAGGAGAGTTTCGATCGCGCCCTCGCGTTTCAGCCGCGTCACGCGGAAGCGATCGCGGGCAAGGGCATGGTGTGCATCGAGCTCCGGCACTATGAAGAAGCGGCCGCAGCTATCGCGGCAGGGCTCTCGATCAAGCCGAATTCGCCGAAGATTATGGCGCAGCGCGGACGGCTCAATCTCGATCTCTCGCGGCTGGAGCAGGCGCTCGCGGACTTCGATGCGGCGCTGGCGCTTTCACCGAGGCTCGAAGTGGCCCTGCAGGGAAAGGCGCAAGTCAACATTCTCAAGGGCAACACGGCCGGGGCGATTGCGGCGGTCAAGACGTTGCTCGAGGAAAATCCGCGGTCCGACATCGGAGTTGCGCTTCTGGCTTCCTGCTATGCGAGCCAGGGAGACATTGCGACGGCGCTCGAACATCTCGATGCGGGGCTGGCAATTGCGCCTGATTATGCGGACTTGATTGGGCGCAAGATATTCTTCCTGGACTATCTCTCCGACGCCGATTTCGCGGTTCAGCAGGCTGCGCGAAAACAATGGTGGGACGCGATCGGCGCCAAAGTGCCGCGAAGGGCATCGGCGCCCCGCACGCTCGATCCGGACAAGCGGATCTTGATTGGGTATGTCGCGTCCGAATTCAGGAACCACTCGGCAGCGTTCGCTCTGTTGCCGGTGCTGCGCCATCATGATCACGCCAGGTTCGAGATCGTCTGCTATTCGTGTTCGCCGGTAAGAGATGAGATGACGCACGAGTTCAAGTCGATGGCGGACGTCTGGGTCGACGCCTGGCAGCTTTCGGATGACGAGCTGGCCGATCGCATTCAGGCCGACAAGGTCGATATCCTGATCGACGTGTCCGGGCACACGACCGGCAACAGGCTCCATGTCTTCGCTCGCAAGCCGGCCCCGATCCAGGTCTCCGGGTTTGGTCACGCCACAGGTACCGGCCTTCAGACCATGGACTACGTGCTCGCGGATCCGGTCTTCATTCCGCAATCGGCGCGCCATCTGCTGGCTGAAAAAGTCTACGACCTGCCGTGTCTGATCACGATCGATCCCATTTTGGATGTACCTGCGTCGGAGCCTCCCATGCTCCGCAACGGTTATGTGACCTTCGGCGTGTTCAACCGCATCTACAAGATCTCGGACGAGGCCATCCGCGTGTGGTCGAAAGTGATGCGGGAGGTGACGGGATCGAAGATCGTCATCAAGCATACCCTGCTTGACGATCCCATGCTGCGCGACAATTTGGTCGCGCGGTTCGTGGCAAATGGCGTTGCCGAGGAGAATGTCACCTGCCTGGGCTCGACGCCGCGCCACGAGCACCTGCTGGCGTTTGCGAACATCGACATATCGCTCGACACGTTCCCGCAAAACGGCGGCGTCAGCACCTGGGAATCGCTCTATGCGGGCGTTCCGGTCGTGGCCAAGCTCGGCAACGGCGCCTCGTCGCGCGCCGGCGGGTCGATCGTGGCTGCGGTCGGCCTCGACGACTGGGTCGCCGAGGACGACGAGGGCTATGCCGCGATCGCCTGCAAATATGCCGCGCACCCGGCGCATCTGGCGAAGTTGCGCGCCGACTTGCCGGCTCGGATCGCAGCGTCCCCCGCCGGCAATGTCGAAATCTACACGCGCGAGGTCGAAGCGGCTTACCGCCGGTTCTGGCGCGACTATTGTGCCGCGGCGCAGGGCCGCGGAGCCCCGGGAAATCCCGGGGTGTCACCGCGCCAGCTGACCGGCAGGCCCGGCTCGCGAATCAGCTAGACTCGCTCCGGGCCATCCTCCGGAGAGACACCTTGCAGAGCAGCGGCGCCGGTGCGCGCGCATTCCAGAACGCGCGATTGCAGAAGAAATTGATGAAGCAGGCGGACGCCGTCCTCTCCGCCGCGGCCGCTGCCTATGGCCAGGGACGATATGCCGAGACCGAGGCGCTCTGCCGTGAGATCCTGAAAGCGCTGCCGGATCATGTCGACGCTACGCACCTGCTCGGCATGTGCGCGCATGACGGCCGGCGTCTGGAGGAGGCGCAACAGCTGCTCGAGCGCGTGATTGCGCTCGATCCGCGTTTGCACGATGCCCACAACAACCTCGCGACCGTGCATTTCGACCTCGGCCACTACGAGGAGGCGCGGCGGTGCCAGGAGAGGGCCATCGCGCTGAAGCCGAATTTTGCGGTCGCGCTGACCAACCTCGGCAACACGCTGATGCATCTGGGGCAGTACGAACAGGCGCTCGAGCTGCATGAGCGCGCCATCAAGATCAAGCCGGATTATGCCGATGCATTCTGCAATCGCGGCATGGTCGAAATTGTGCTTGGACAGATCATGCGCGCCAAGGAAAGCTTCGACCGCGCCCTGCTGTTTCAGCCCCGTCACGCCGAAGCCATCGTCGGCAGCGGCATGGTCAGCATGGAGCTGCGGCACCACGACGAGGCGGCGGCCAAACTTGCCATGGCGCTCGCGATCAAGCCCGGCTCGCCGAGGATCCTGGCCCAACGCGGGCGGCTCAGTTTCGAGTTGCAGCGCCTGGAGCCCGCGCTTGCGGATTTCGAGGCGGCGCTTGCGATCTCGCCCAAGCTCGAGCTGGCGCTGCGCGGCAAGGCCCAGACCTGCCTCGTCATGGGAAAGACCGCGCAGGCGATGGCGGCCGCAGCGGCCCTGATCGAGCAAAATCCGCGCTCCGAGATGGGGCTGGCGCTGATGGGCTTCTCGTATTCGAACCAGGGGGACATGGACGCCGCGATCGAATATCTCGATCGCGCGCTGGCGCTCCGGCCGGATTATGGGGATGCGATCAGAGGAAAGATCTTCCTGGAGGACTATCGCGCCGAGGCCGATTTCGTGGTCCAGCAGGCGGTGCGAAAATCCTGGTGGGACCAGATCGGCTCCAAGCAGCCGCGAAGGGAGCTGCCGAAGCGGCCGCTGGATCCGGAAAAGCGGATCGTGGTCGGCTACGTTGCTGCCGAATTCCGACAGCACTCCGCGGGGCTCACTTTGCTGCCGGTGCTGCGCCATCACGATCACACCAAATTTGAAATCATCTGCTACTACTCCTGGCCGGGCGCGGACGAGTACACCGCCATGTTCAAATCATTGGCGGACGTCTGGGTAGATGCCTGGGGGCTTTCGGACGACGAGCTCGCCAATCGTATCCAGGCCGACAATGTCGACATCCTGATCGACGTTTCGGGCCACACGACCGGCAACAGGCTGCAGTGTTTCGCGCGTAAGCCAGCCCCGATCCAGGCCACTGGCTTCGGACACGCGACGGGCACAGGCATGCCGCTTATGGACTACGTGCTCGCGGATCCCATTTTCATTCCGCCGTCGGTTCGGCATCTGTTTGCCGAGAAAATCCACGATCTGCCGTGCCTGATCACGATTGAACCCGTCTCCGATCTGCAGCCTTCCGAGCTGCCGATGCTCCGCAACGGCTACGTCACCTTCGGCGTGTTCAACCGCATCTACAAAATATCGGATGATGCGATCCGGGTGTGGTCGCGCATCATGCGGGAGCTGCCGGGATCGAAGATCATCCTCAAGCATGGTCTGCTCGATGATCCCCTGCTACGCGATAGCCTGATCGCGCGTTTTCTGGCGCAGGGCGTTGTCGAAGAGAGCATCACCTGCCTCGGCACCACCTCGCGCGACGAGCATCTGGCGGCTTTCGCCCAGGTCGATATCTCCTTCGACACGTTCCCGCAAAACGGCGGCATCAGCACCTGGGAATCTCTCTACAAGGGCGTTCCCGTCGTGGCCAAGCTCGGCATCGGGGCCTCCTCGCGTGCCGGCGCGTCTATCGTGACTGCCGTCGGCCTGGGCGACTGGGTGGCCGAGGATGACGATGGCTATGTCGAGATCGCCCGCAGGTTTGCGTCACAGCCGGAATATCTGGCGAAATTGCGCGCGGAATTGCCGGCCCGGATCGCTGCTTCGCCCGCCGGCAATGTCGAGACCTACACGCGTGAGCTCGAGGCGGGTTACCGCAAGTTCTGGCGCGACTATTGCGCCGCGGCCTCGAATGACGTCGACGTTGCGTAGGCGAGGCCTGCGTTGGGCACCGGCATCTTCCGGAGATTGCCGGGCCGCCTAAACCGGCGGCTCTGGCCGCGAATCAGCTAGAATCGTCCCGGGCATCCTCCGGAGAGAATCCTTGCAGAGCAGCGGCGCCGGCGCGCGCGCGTTCCAGAACGCGCGATTGCAGAAGAAATTGAAGAAGCAGGCGGACGCGATCATTTCGACCGCGAATACGGCCTATGGCCAGGGCCGGTATGCGGAGACCGAGGCGCTCTGCCGCCAGATCCTGAATGAACTTCCGGAGCATTTCGGCGCCTTGCACCTGCTTGGCTTGGGCGCATTCGCGAGCCGACAGTTCGAGGTAGCGAAACAGGCACTCAAATATGCTGTAACGGTCGACCCACGCTCGGCACAGGCATTTTCCGATTTGGGAGCCACGCATTTCGCACTTGGGGAATATGAGGACGCGCGTACGTCCCTGGAGCGGGCCATCGCGTTGAAGCCGAGCTTCCCGATGGCCTTGGCCAACCTCGGCAATACCTTTTTGCACCTGGAGCGCGTCGAGCAGGCTATCGAAATGTACGATCGCGCGATCGGGCTGAAGCCCGATCATGCCGATGCGCTCTGCAATCGCGGCCTGGCAGAGCTTGCGCTGCGCCAGCTTGATCGCGCTAAACAGAGCTTCGAGCGCGCACTGTTGTTTCAGCCGCGAAACGTGGAAGCGCTCGTCGGCAAAGGTTTGGTCAATATCGAGCTCAAGAACTTCGACGAGGCCAAAGGCGCGCTGGAAGCGGCGCTCGCGATCAGGCCAGGCTCGGCGAAAATCCTGGCGAACCGTGGACGGCTCAATCTTGAGACGTCGAGGTTGGAACAGGCGGCGGCGGATTTTGACGCCGCCCTTGCGCTTGCGCCCAAACTCGAGGTTGCTTTGCAGGGGAAGGCACAGGTCTCGCTCGCCATGGGAAATACGGCGCAAGCGATTCTGGCCTGCACCACGTTGCTGGAGGAATATCCACGCTCCGCGATTGCGATGGCGCTGCTGAGCGCTTGTTTTGCAAACCAGGGAGAGATCGCATCGGCGGTCGAGCTTCTCGATGCGGCGCTGGCCATTGTGCCGGATGCCGCGTTGATCGGGCGGAAGATCTTCTTCCTCGACTATCTCTCCGACGCCGATTTCGCGGTTCAGCAGGCCGCACGAAAGCAGTGGTGGGACGCGATCGGCTCGAAGCTGCCGCGAAGGACTCTTGCCCCGCGGCAGCGCGATCCCGACAGGCGGATCGTGGTTGGCTATGTTGCTGCCGAGTTTTGGTACCACTCGGCAGCGTTCGCCCTGTTGCCGGTGCTGCGCCATCATGATCACGCCAGGTTCGAGATCGTCTGCTATTCGTGTTCGCCGGTAAGAGATGAGATGACGGACGAGTTCAAGTCGATGGCGGACGTCTGGGTCGACGCCTGGCAGCTTTCGGACGACGAACTGGCCGATCGCATCCAGGCCGACAAGGTCGATATCCTGATCGACGTGTCCGGGCACACGACCGGCAACAGGCTCCATGTCTTCGCCCGCAAACCGGCCCCGATCCAGGTCTCCGGGTTTGGTCACGCCACGGGCACGGGCCTTCAGACCATGGACTACGTGCTCGCGGATCCCGTCTTCATTCCGCAATCGGCGCGCCATCTGCTGGCTGAAAAGGTCTACGACCTGCCGTGCCTGATCACGATCGATCCCATTTTGGATCTACCTGCATCGGAGCCGCCCATGCTCCGCAACGGCCATGTGACCTTCGGCGTGTTCAACCGCATCTACAAGATCTCGGACGAGGCCATCCGCGTGTGGTCGAAAGTGATGCGCGAGGTGGCGGGTTCGAAGATCATCATCAAGCATACCCTGCTTGACGATCCCATGCTGCGCGACAATTTGGTCGCGCGGTTCGTGGCAAATGGCGTTGCCGAGGAGAATGTCACCTGCCTGGGCTCGACGCCGCGCCACGAGCACCTGCTGGCGTTTGCGAACATCGACATATCGCTCGACACGTTCCCGCAAAACGGCGGCGTCAGCACCTGGGAATCGCTCTATGCGGGTGTTCCGGTCGTGGCCAAGCTCGGCAACGGCGCCTCATCGCGTGCCGGCGGTTCGATCGTGGCTGCTGTCGGTCTCGACGACTGGGTCGCCGAGGATGACGAGGGCTATGTCGCGATCGCCTGCAAATATGCCGCGCAGCCGGAGCATCTGGCCAAGTTGCGCGCGGAGTTGCCGGCCCGGATCGCAACGTCCCCCGCCGGCAATGTCGAGACCTACACGCGCGAGGTCGAAGCGGCATACCGCCAGTTCTGGCGCGACTATTGTGCTGCGGCCCGGGAAGGCGGCGAGGGCGCCTGACTCTGCCTGCAGGCCCCAAATTGCGAAGGTCAGGTTAGTTCTCCGGAAACCATGCGCCGACGCGCGACCGTGCCGGTTCATGGCTCCGAAAGCTATGTCTGGGCATATGCACCAAAAAGGGTGCGCCAATGCTCGGTTTCGTCTTCGGCTTGAACGCCCGGCTCGGGCGATTGCATTTTGTCCTCGCCACGGTCGCGCTTGCGATCGTGATGACGGCGATCTGCTTTGCAATCGCAATGGCCGTGCTGAACAACACCTCGCCCGGCGCGATCCGGCCCGAAGACCTAACCAAGGGCTGGGCGATGATCGCCGCCATCGTCTTCTTTGGAGTTGCGACCTTCACGCTGCAATCAATGCGCATCCGCGACATCGGCTGGGATCCGGTCTGCGTGGTGCCTGCCTGGTTCGCGCTCATGATCGTCGACCATGTCGTCGCGGGCCGGTTTCCGGCTTGGGCGATCGGGCAGGAGCACCAGGCAACGGCGGTCGGCGCGCTCGTCAACCTCGCGCTGATGCTCGCGCTCGTGTTCTGGCCGAGCGGCGACAGCGAAGGCTCCTACAGCGCTCCCCTCCCGCCGCGCACGCGCGCGAACAAGCCTTCGCTATCGAACGAGCGCCTCGCGCGGGTGTCGCAGGGAACGTCGCGGCCGACCTGGGGCTAGACGAACGGCAGCTTGATGTTGCTGCGCTTCTCCAGCCATTCCGGCACGGGAAGGCTCTTGGCGCGCATGAAGTCGGCGTTGAACAGCTTCGACTGGTAACGGCTGCCGGAATCGCAGAGCACGGTGACGATTGTCTTGCCGGGCCCGAGCTGTTTTGCGAGACGCATCGCGCCGGCAACGTTGATGCCGGTCGAGCCGCCGAGGCACAGGCCTTCGTGCTGCAGTAATTCGTAGATCACCGTGACCGCCTCGGCATCGGGAATGAGATAGGCGTCATCGACCTTCGCGCTCTCGACGATTGCGGTCGCCCGGTTGAGGCCGATGCCCTCGGTGATCGAGCCGCCCGGCGTCGCCTTGGCATCGCCCGTTCTGAAATATTCATACATGCCGGCGCCGTGCGGGTCGGCGCAGGCGATCCTGATGTCCTTGCGCTTCTCTTTCAGGAAGCGGCTGGTGCCGGCCAGCGTGCCGCCGCTGCCGACGGAGCAGACGAAACCGTCGATCTTGCCGCCGGTCTGCTCCCAGATCTCGGGACCTGTGGATTCGTAATGCGCCTTCGCATTATCGAGGTTGTTCCACTGGTCGGCGAACAGCACGCCGTTCGGCTCCGTCTTGCGCAGCTCGTCGGCAAGACGACGGCCGACATGCTGGTAATTGTTCGGATTGGAGTAGGGCAGGGCCGGTGATTCCAGCAGCTCGGCGCCGCACAGTTTCAGAAAATCCTTCTTCTCCTGGCTCTGCGTCTCCGGGATGACGATCAGCGTGCGGTAGCCGCGCGCGCTGGCCACGACAGCAAGACCGATGCCGGTATTGCCGGCGGTCGATTCCACCACGAGACCGCCGGGCTTGAGCTCGCCGCGCTTCTCGGCCTCCAGGATCATCCATTTGCCGGCGCGATCCTTCACCGACTGGCCGGGATTCATGAACTCGGCCTTGCCCAGGATGGTGCAGCCGGTCAGTTCGGAAGCGCGCTTGAGCTTGATCAGCGGGGTGTTGCCGATGGCTTCGACAACGTCGTTTTTGATGGTCATGTCAGGGGAAATCACTGGCAAAGGGGTTGATCAGGTTGGCCAGAACCTAGTGCTTGGGCGGCCAAAGGGGAAGGCTTTTGCGCTGCGGCGAAACCGGTGAAAAAATGCCCGGAAACAGCGAAAATTTGGAAGGAGAGATCGCCGATGCTGCTGCTGTGCTACGCCGCGGGATATCGGTAGGAGGATGTGGCCGGCCGCCGCCAAAACATGGAAGATAAGGGTCGTTGCTCACACCCCTTCGCCATGTGAGGCGTCGCCATCGAAGAGTGCGGGTGATACGCGGAAGGCGGTCAACATATCGGCACGACCCGCCTATTCGTTTCCGACAATGGACGACCTCGCGAGAGTGGCCGGCCCGGTTTCAAGACCGGACTGAAGCCGCATCGCGAGCGGTGCAGGCGGATCGAAGGGACTGGCGTCGGTGTGGCGGCAATATCACATGAAATCTTGGTAAGCTTGAACGCACTCTGGAATGGCCCTGAAATTCAAGAAACGCCTGTGGGACAGCACCCTTTTGTATTTTCTCAGTTCTAAGATCGTCGTGCTTTGGCGGGCATCTCGCAACTGCGGGACTGTCCCGCAGTTCCGCGCCCGGCTATTATGGCCGCCAGGTTCCGCAGAAAGCATCACCTCCGTGAACGAGTTGTCCAAAGCCTCCCGACGGCCGCGCCGCGAATCGGTTACTCCGGCTGCGCGGTGGCGGCTCGATCTGCCCGGCGGGGGGTGTGTGTGACACAGGATGTTCCTGCGATCGCCGTGCGGCGGTCTCCAGGCGCCACGACCCGGACGCGACGTGCGGCGCGCTGGCTTGCGGTCGCTGGCCTCGCCGCCGGCTCGGGCGCTTGCGTGTTGACGCAGGATCTTCCTGATCCGGCTCTCGATGTTCCCACACAGTACAAGTACGCGGGCAAGGCGGATGCGCCGCCGTCGCTGGACTGGTGGCGCAGCTTCCGCTCCGCGGAGCTGACACAGCTGGTGGAAGAGGCGCACACCGTCAACCTCGACATTGCCGCCGCCGTCTCGCGCATTGTCCAGGCCGACGCCCAGGCGCGGCAGGCGGGTGCGGCGCTGCTGCCGAGCCTTTCCGGTACCGGGCAGGAGGCCTATTCACGCACCTCCGGCTCCTCGGCCTCGGGGCTCACCAATGGCGGCCGTGAGGTCGTCAACTACCAGGCTTCGCTGAGCGCGAGCTACCAGCTCGATTTCTGGGGCCAAAATCGCGACGCCTTGCAAACGGCGGAAGAAACGGCAAATGCCAATCGCTTTGATCGCGACGTCGTTGCGCTGACGACGCTTGCAGGCGTCGCTAACGCGTATTTCCAGGTACTGGCCTCACAGGATCGCATCCGGACCTCACAGCGCAACATCGCGAGCGCGCAACGCATCCTCGATGCCGTCAGGGAACGGCGCAAGGCCGGCACCGGCACCGACCTCGACGTCGCCCAGCAGGAGAGCGTGCTCGCAAACCAGAAGGCCCTTGTGCCGCCGCTGCGCCAGACGCTCGACCAGAACGTCAATGCGCTTGCAGTCCTGGTGTCGCGGCCGCCGGAGAGCGTGCGCGTGCTCGGCGGCTCGCTGAACCGGATCGCGATTCCCCGCGTGACGCCGGGCCTGCCGTCGGAGCTCCTGACGCAGCGGCCCGATATTCGCCGGCAGGAGGCGCAACTTGCTTCTGCCACTGCGAACGTCGGCAATGCCCGCGCGCAGTTCTTTCCGACGATCCAGCTGACTGGCAATGGCGGCTATCAGAGCTCAGCCCTGGTCTCGCTGTTCCAGCCGCATGCGGCCTTCTTCCAGCTCGTCGGCAGCGCAACGCAGCCGATCTTCGACGGCGGCAGGATCCTCGGCAATTTCGAATTCGCCAAGGCGCGACAGGACGAATTGCTGCAGACCTACCGCAAGACCATCATCCAGTCTTTTGCCGATGTCGACAATGCGCTGTTCTCGATCAAGCAGACCACGATCAGGCTGCAATTGCAGCGTGACGTCCTCAATGCCTCCCGCCGCGCATTCGATCTCTCCGAACAGCAATTGCGCGCCGGGACCGCCGACATCGTCACCGTGCTCAATACGCAACTGACCCTGTTCCAGGCGGAAGACGCGCTGTTGCAGGCGCAACTTGCCCGCCTTCTTGCTATCGTCAGCCTGTATCAGGCGCTCGGCGGCGGCTGGGAGCCGAGGATGGAGAAGCCGGTCAATGCTCTTTAAGCCGGATACCAAGCAAGGCGCGGATGAGGGGACGGCGAAGAAGTCGCGCGGGCGCGGCTTCGTCATGACCCTGATCACGCTGGCGATCCTCGGCGGGCTTGGCTACTACGGCTGGACCACCTGGCACCAGCAGCCGCAGCAGGCGAACGGCCGCAACCAGCGGCCCGATCTGCCGGTGCCGGTGCTGGCGGCGACGCCCCGCATCCAGGACGTTCCCGTTTATCTCGACGGCGTCGGCGCGATCCGCGCACTCAACACCGTGACCGTCCGCTCGCAGGTCGACGGAAAGCTGATCGCGGTCAATTTCACCGAAGGACAGGACGTCAAGAAAGGCGACGTGGTCGGCGAGATCGACCCGGCGCTCTACCAGGCGACGTACGATCAGGCCGTCGCCAAGAAGGCGCAGGACCAGGCCCAGCTCGCCAACCAGCGTATCGATCTCACGCGCTACGAGCAGCTCGCGGCGTCCAATGCCGGATCCAAGCAGCAGGCCGACACCCAGCGCGCGTTGGTCGCGCAGACAGAGGCCCTGGTGAAGGCCGACCAGGCCGCGATCGACAATGCGGCGGCGACGCTGAGCTACACCAAGATCGTGGCGCCGATCTCGGGCCGCGCCGGCCTGCGCCAGGTCGATCAGGGCAACATCATTCATGCCTCCGACACCACTGGCCTCGTGGTGATCACGCAATTGCAGCCGATCGCGGTGTGGTTCAGCCTGCCGCAGCAGCAGATCATGCGGGTCAATGCCGCCGCGTCGAAAGGCACGCTCGCCGTCGACGTGTTCGGCAATGACGGCCTCACCGTGATCGACACCGGCAAGCTCACCGGCATCGACAACCAGGTCGACCAGACCACCGGTACGCTGAGGCTCAAGGCCGAATTCCCCAACGCCAATTACCAGCTCTGGCCCGGCCAGTTCGTCAATGTCCGCCTCAAGGTCGAGACCTTGACGCAGGCACTGGTGGTGCCGACCTCGGCCGTGCAGCGCGGCCCGATCGGCACCTTCAGCTATGTCATCGGCGAGGATAACGTGGTCGCGGCCAAGCCTGTGACCGTGACGCAGCAGAACGAGCATGACGCCGTCATCGCCAGCGGCCTGTTGGCGACCGACAAGGTCGTCACGACGGGCTTTGCCAATCTGTCCGATGGCTCCAAGGTGGTCATCGGCCGCGACGACCAGACGCCGTCGGCCGATCTGGCGCCGCGCAAGCGCTCGCGCGGGCCGGATGGTCAGAAGAAGGATGGCGCAAAAGACGGCCAGAAGGACGGACAAGGCAAGGACGGCGAGTTCCGCGCCAAGCGGAAGAGCAGCGAGGGCGACCAGAAGGGCCAGACCGGACCGGCACCAGGGCCGGGTGCATCGGGAAGTGGAGCCAAGCAGCCATGATCCCGACAACAGCCGCCTGAGCGGCAGGCGCATCCCATGGGCGTCTCCGAACCCTTCATCCGACGGCCGATCGCGACCTCATTGCTGGGCATCGCGCTTCTGATCGGCGGACTGCTCGGCTACTTCGCGCTGCCGGTGTCTGCGCTGCCGCAGGTCGATTTCCCGACCGTGCAGGTGACGACGCAATTGCCCGGCGCGAGCCCCGACGTGATCGCCTCCCTGATCACTGCGCCCTTGGAGCGGCAACTCGGCCAGATCCCGTCGCTATCGGCGATGAACTCGACGAGTTCGTTCGGCGTCAGCCAGATCTCGCTCCAGTTCGATCTCAACCGCGACATCGACGGCGCGACCCAGGACGTCCAGGCCGCGATCAATGCCGCGGCCGGCGTGCTGCCCAAGACGCTGCCTTATCCGCCGACCTACGCCAAGGTGAACCCGGCCGATGCGCCGGTGATGACGTTGGCCCTACGCTCCGACACGATTTCATTGCGGGCGATGAGCGACATCGCCGACACGCTTCTGGCGCAGCGGCTGAGCCAGATTTCCGGCGTTGGGCGCGTCTCTGTGCTCGGCGGACTGAAGCCGGCCGTCCGCGTCCAGGCGGATCTGGCGCGGCTCGCCGCCTATGGCATCGCGATGGAGGATCTGCGCACCGCGATCGCCAGTGCGAACGTCTCCGGGCCAAAGGGCTCGCTCGACGGCGCACAGCAATCCTACATCATCGCGGCCAACGACCAGATCGCCGCCGCCGACGCCTACAAGCCTGTCATCATCGCCTACCGCAACGGCTCGCCGGTCACGATCGCCGACGTCGCCCAGATCGTCGATGGCCTCGAGAACGACCGCACCGGCGGCTGGTATCAAGGCTCGCCCGCGGTCATCATCGACATCCAGCGTCAGCCCGGCGCCAATGTGATCGACGTCGTCAGCCAGATCCGGGCGGAAATCCCAAAGGTCCAGCGCGCTATTCCGGCTGGCGTGAACCTCACCATCGTCTCCGACCGCACCGTCACCATCCGTGCCTCGGTGCGCGACGTGCAGTTCACGCTGATCCTCAGCGTCGTCCTGGTGACGCTGGTGGTGCTGCTGTTCCTGCGTTCGCTACGCGCCACGCTGATCGCCGGGGTGGCGCTACCGCTGTCGCTGATCACCAGCTTCGGCATCATGTATTTCGCCGGCTTCAGCCTCGACAATCTATCGCTGATGGCGCTCACCATCGGCACCGGCTTCGTCGTCGACGACGCCATCGTGATGATCGAGAACATCGTCCGCCACATGGAAAACGGCGACAGCGCGATGGAGGCGTCGCTCAAGGGCGCCAGCGAGATCGGCTTCACCGTGATCTCCCTGACGGTGTCGCTGATTGCGGTGTTCATCCCGTTGTTGTTCATGTCGGGCCTCGTCGGCCGCATGTTCCGCGAATTCGCGCTGACGCTGACGATCGCGGTCGTGACCTCCGCCGTGATCTCGCTGACGCTGACGCCGATGATGTGCTCGCGCCTGCTGAAGCATGCCCATGAAGAGCTGGCGGTGCCGGGTCTTGCCGCGGTCAGCCGCTTCATCGACCGCACCGTCGGGTTCTATCACCGCACGCTGCTCTGGGTGCTGGAGCGCCAGCGCGCGACGCTGGTCGTGACCTTCGCCACGCTGATTGCGACCCTGGCGCTCTATGTCGTCGCGCCAAAGGGCTTCCTGCCGCTGCAGGACACTGCCTCGATCACGGCGGTGACGGAAGCCGGTCCCGACGTGTCGTTCGCGGAGATGCAGAAGCGGCAGGCCGAGGCGGCCGATGCCATCAAGGCCGACCCTGACGTGACCGGCGTGGTCTCGGTGATCGGTGCAGGCTCGGTCAATCCGACCACCAATGTCGGCCGGCTTGTCATGACGCTGAAACCTCGCGGCGAGCGGCGCGATGATGTCAGCGTCGTCATCACCCGGTTGAAGGAGCGGGTCTCAGGCATCCCCGGCATGACCGTCTATTTCCAGCCGGTGCAGGACGTGCAGATCTCGACCCAGTCGAGCCGTTCGCAATACCAGTACACGCTGACCGGCACCGACGCCGTCCTGGTATCGGAATGGGCGCGCAAGCTGGTTGCCGAGATGCGGCGCGATCCGCTGTTCCGCGATGTCTCCTCGGAGGCGCAGGAAGGCGGTCTGAGGGCGCAGCTCACGGTCGACCGCACCCGCGCCGGCCAGCTCGGCGTCAGCCTCCAGGGCATCACCGACACGCTCAACGACGCCTTCGCGCAGCGCCAGATCTCCACCATCTATGGCCAGGCCAACCAGTACCGCGTGGTGCTGGAAGCGCTGCCGATGTACCAGCGCGATCCTTCGATCCTGTCGAAGCTTTATCTGCCGGGCGCGGCGAGCGCGACCGCCGGCGCGCCCAACGCACAGGTGCCGCTCTCCGCCGTGGCCACGCTGACGCGCACCACCGCGCCGCTCGCGATTTCGCATCAGGCGCAATTTCCGTCGATTTCGCTCAGCTTCAACCTCGCGCCGGGCGCGGCGCTCGGCGATGCCGTCGAGGCCGTGAAGACCATCGAGACCCGGATCGAGATGCCCAACAGCATCGTCGGCGTCTATGCCGGCGACGCCGCCGAATTCGCCAAGGCACTCGCCGGCCAGCCCTGGCTGCTGCTGGCCGCGGTGATCACGATCTATATCGTGCTCGGCGTGCTCTACGAGAGCTACATCCATCCGATCACGATCCTCTCGACGCTGCCTTCGGCCGGCGTCGGCGCGATCCTGGCGCTGATGCTGTGCGGCCAGGATCTCTCGGTGATCGGGCTGATCGGCATCATCCTGTTGATGGGCATCGTCAAGAAGAACGCGATCATGATGATCGACTTCGCGCTCGAGGCCGAGCGCGGGCAGGGGATGTCGCCCAACGAGGCGATCGTGCAGGCTTGTCTGCTGCGCTTCCGTCCGATCATGATGACGACGCTGGCCGCCCTGTTCGGCGCGCTGCCGCTGGCGATCGAGAGCGGCACCGGCGCAGAGCTGCGCTTTCCGCTCGGCATCTCCATCATCGGCGGCCTGCTGCTCAGCCAATTGCTCACGCTCTACACCACGCCGGTGATCTACCTCGCGCTCGACCGCATCAACCGCCGCCTCGAGCAAGCGCTGCCGCCGGCCGAACCCGGCGGTCCGCCCGTGGCGGGCGCGACCGAGGGGATGCAGTGATGGCATCGATCTCGGAGCCCTTCATCCGCCGCCCGGTCGCGACCACGCTGCTGTCGATCGGGTTGTTCCTGCTGGGCATCGTAGCTTACGAGTTCCTCCCCGTCGCCTCGGTTCCGAACATCGATTTCCCCGCCATCTTCGTTTCCGCCAGCCGTCCCGGCGCCGATCCGTCCGTGATGGCCGCGACGGTTGCCTCGCCGCTGGAGCGGCGGCTCGGCGAGATTTCGGGTATCAACCAGATCACCTCGACGTCATCGCTCGGCGTCTCCAACATCCAGCTCCAGTTCGACATCGGCCGCAACATCGACAAGGCCGCGCGCGACGTGCAGGCCGCGATCAACGCCGCGCTGGTCGACCTGCCCAGCGATCTGCCGACGCTGCCCCGCTTCCGCAAGGCGAACACCGCAGGCGCCCCGGTATTCGTGCTGGCGCTGACCTCGAAGACCCTTGCTGCGAGCGCGATCTACGACGTGGCCGACACCGTGCTGGCCCAGCGCATATCGCAGGTGCCGGGCGTCGGCAACGTGACGATCAGCGGCGCGGACCAGCCGGCGGTGCGCATTCAGCTCAATCCGGTGGCGCTGTCGAACGCGGGCATCGCCACGGACGATGTCCGTACCGCAATCATCAACGCCAACCCGCTTGGCCCGGTCGGCATTTTTAATGGCGAGCGCCAGAGCGAGACACTGGCGCTCAACAGGCAGATGCGGACGGCCAAGGAATTCCGCGATATCGTCATCAAGAGCGCGAACGGCAATTTTGTCCGGTTGTCGGACGTCGCCGACATCGAGGACTCCGTTCGCAACGCCCGCTCGATCGCCTGGTTCAACAAGCAGCCGGCGGTGCTGATCCAGATCACCAAGCAGGGCGACGCCAATGTCATCGACACCGTGGACAGGGTCAAGGCGCTGATCCCGGCGCTGAAGCAGTGGATTCCGGCCGGCGTGGACGTTTCCACCCTGGTCGACCGAACCAGCACGATCCGCGCCAGCGTGATTGACATGCAATGGACGCTGCTGGCGACAGCCGTACTGGTCATGGTCGTCGTGTTCGTATTCCTGCGGCGGATCACGCCGACGATCGCGGCCGGAATCTCCGTGCCGCTGGCCCTGGCCGGGACCTGCGCCGGCATGTGGGTCGCGGGCTTCTCGATCGACAATCTGTCGCTGATGGCGCTGGCGATCTCCGTCGGCTTCGTGGTCGACGACGCCATCGTCATGATCGAGAACATGTACCGCAATCTCGAGCACGGCATGCGGCCGCTCCAGGCGGCATTGGACGGTGCCCGGCAGATCGGCTTCACCGTCGTATCGATCAGCCTGTCGCTGATCGCGGCCTTCACGCCGCTGATCTTCATGGACGGCATCGTCGGCCGGTTGCTGCGCGAGTTCTCGCTGACGTTGACCTTCGCGATCCTGGTCTCGACCCTGGTGTCGCTCACGGTGACGCCGATGATCTGCGCCCACTATATCAGGCAGACCACGTCGGGATCCGCCACGCTGTTCGATCGTGTCATCGAGGGCTCGCTGACGCGCATCGTCGCCTTCTACACCCGCACCCTGCGCACGGTGCTGGAGTTTCCGCTGCTGACGCTTTTGGTGTTCTTTGCCACCATCGGCCTCACGGTGGTGCTCTACATCAAGGTCCCCAAGGGCTATTTCCCGACCGACGATTCCGGCTTCGTCATCGGCGCGACGCGCGCCTCGGCCGACATCTCGTTCCAGTCCATGCTGAGCCTGCAGCAGCGGCTCGCCGATATCGTGATGCAGGACCCGGCGGTGGCCGGCATTGGCTCCACCGTCGGCGGCGGCGGGGGGCCGGGCGGCGCGACCTCCAATCGCGGCACCATGTTCATCAGCCTGAAGCCGCCGGAGGAGCGCGATCACGTCTCGACCCAAGTGGTGATCGACCGTCTCAGGCGGGCGCTATACCCGGTGCCGGGCATCCGCCTGTTCATGTTCGCTGCCCAGGACGTGCGCGCCGGCGGACGGCAGAGCGATTCCGACTATCAATACACGCTGACCAGCACCGACCTCGGTTTGCTGCAGAAGTGGGCGCCGATCGTGGCCAAGCGCATGGAGAGCGTCGAGGGCATCACCGACATCTCCAGCGACCGCGATCCCGGCGGGCTTCAACTGACATTGTCGATCGACCGCCAGAAGGCCTCGGCGCTCGGCGTCAGAGTACAGGACATCGACAATGCGCTCAACAACGCGTTCTCGCAGCGGCAGATCGGGATCATCTACACCCAGCGCAACCAGTACATGACCGTGCTGGAGATCGACCCGAAATTCCAGGTCGACCCGTCCAACCTCGATCGCATCTATGTCGCCGGCGCGGGCGACGCGCAGGTACCGCTGTCGGCCGTGGTGCATGCGACGCGCGGGCTGGCCGCGCTCGCGGTCTATCATTCGCAATCGTTCCCATCGACCACGGTGTCGTTCAACCTGTTGCCGGACGTGCAGATCCAGGCCGCAACGCAGAACATCCAGCGAGCGGTCGAGGAATTGCACATGCCGGAAGGCATCCGCGGCAGTTTTGACGGCAACGCCGGCGATTTCGCCAAGACCAGCGGCCGCCAGCCGCTCCTGATCCTCGGCGCGCTGGTGGCGATGTATATCGTGCTCGGCGTGCTCTATGAGAGCCTCGCCCATCCGCTCACGATCATCTCGACGCTGCCCTCGGCGGGCCTCGGCGCGCTGCTGGCCTTGCAGCTCACCAACACGCCGCTGACGGTGATCGCCTTCGTCGGCATTATCCTGTTGATCGGCATCGTCAAGAAGAACGGCATCATGATGGTGGATTTCGCGCTCGATGCCGAGCGCCAGCGCGGCCTGTCGTCGGCGGAGGCGATCTTCGAGGCCTGCCAGGCGCGCTTCCGCCCGATCCTGATGACGACCATGGCGGCATTGTTCGCCGGCATTCCGCTGGTTGTTGCGACCGGCCCCGGCACGGAACTGCGCCGCCCGCTCGGCATCACCATCATTGGCGGGCTGTTCGTCTCGCAGATCCTGACGCTCTACACCACGCCCGTGATCTACCTGCTGATCGACCGTCTGCGCCGCCGCCGCGAGCCGCGCCCGCTGGCTGCGCCGGCGGAATAGGCGGGTTGTTGAACCGCCCTGCAAAGCGTATAGCGGCGACCATGTCGAACCCCACCGCCGCCGCGCCGGCCGATCCGATCCCCGAATGCCCGCACTGCCAGAAGCCGATGCCGCTGTGCATCTGCGACAGCGTCATGCCCATCAAGAACCGGCTCTCGCTCCTGATCCTTCAGCATCCGCAGGAGCAGGACAGGGCGCTCGGCACCGCCCGGCTGCTTGCGAAGCATTTCGCCGGTGCCACGCTGCGGGTCGGCCTGTCCTGGCCGAGCCTGTCCAAGGCGCTGGGGCAACCGATCGAGAACGCCTCGCACTGGGCCGTGCTCTATCTCGGCTCGGCGCACGCCACCGATCTCGAGGCCGAGGGCGAAATCCTGGCCCTCAACCGCAAGGGCGAGGTCGCGGACAACCAGCGCGCGCGCCTCGGCAAGCTCGAAGGTGTGGTGCTGCTCGACGGCACATGGAGCCAGGCCAAGGCCCTGTGGTGGCGTAACCCGTGGATGCTGAAATGCCAGCGCGTCATCCTCAACCCGGCCGCCCCATCGCGCTACGGGCGCCTGCGCAAGGAGCCTCGGAAGGACGGACTGTCGACCATCGAGGCCGCAGCGACGATCCTCTCCGCTCTGGAGAAGCGCCCGGACATCGCTGAGACGCTGAATGCCAGTTTTGAACGGATGTTGACCCGCTATCGCGAGGTCCAGACCGAGATGCCCGAATTGGCGCCGAAGCCGCCGGTGAAGGACCGCCGGCGCGGTGTCCGGCGGGGCAAGCGAGCCTGAGTCCGGTCCGGATCATCCGTACGGCCGATTGTCCCGCGAGAGACGGGCGGATAGAGACCATCGGCCAACAGGCCGCGATCTGCTATCCTGTCGCACCATCGGAACGCCGGAAGCGGAAGGGGCCGTCGCATTCAGCTTGCAGCCAAGGAGATCCTTGCCCAGGCGGCGCGGTTCGATCGTTGGGGCACGCTTGCCCTGATGGACATTTCGCTGCGCTACCGGCGCACCGTGATCGGCCCGCTCTGGATCACGCTGACGCTCGCGGCGACCATTGCCAGCGTCGGCACGGTCTATGCGGCACTGTTCAGACAGGACATCACTAGCTTTCTGCCGCCCTTTGCCGTCGGCCTGATCGTCTGGACGCTGATCGCGACCACGCTCCAGGAAGGTTCCAACATCTTCGTGGCATCAGGCCATTTGATCAAGGCGGTGCCGGCGCCGCTGATCGTGCATGTGCTTCAGATGATCGCGCGCAACGTCCTCATCTTCGCGCATCATCTGGTGATCGTCGTCCTGCTCTATGTCGTGATGCCGTGGCCGCTGCATGGGAGCATGCTGCTCGCGGTACCGGGCTTCGCGATCCTGCTCACTGTGCTGCTGGGTGGCTCGGTCGCGCTCGGCATGCTCTGCGCGCGATTTCGTGACATCGGCTCGGCGATCGTCAGCGGCCTGCAATTCGTCTTCTTCCTGACGCCGATCATCTGGACCGAGGACAGCGTGCGCGGCACCGCGTTTTATTGGCTGATCCGCGCCAATCCGTTCGCGACGCTGCTCGATCTGGTGCGCAGGCCGCTGCTCTCGCAGCCGACCGACGCGGAGCAATGGCTGCTCGGGATCCTCTATGCGACCGTCGTGGCCGTCATCGGCCTCGGCTGCTACGCGAAATACCGCCATCGTGTGGCGTATTGGCTGTGAGGCACGAGATATGACCTCCGCAGCTCATATCGCGCTTCGCAACGTCTCGGTGAGGTTTCCGGTGCTGTCGTTCCGAGACCGCTCGCTGCGCAGCCGGTTTGTCAGCGCGGTGATGCTGCGGCGGAACACAGCGGTCCCGCACATCGTCTCCGCGTTGAATGACGTCAGCCTCGACATCCGTGCCGGCGACCGCGTCGCCATCATCGGCGCCAATGGCGCCGGCAAGACCACGCTGCTGCGGGTGCTCGCCGGCATCTACCATCCGACGTCGGGCAGCGTGGACGTGCTGGGCCGCTGCCAGCCGCTGTTCGATCTCTCGGCCGGATTCGACGAGGAAGCGACCGGCTACGAGAACATCATGCGGCGCGGGCTCGTGATCGGCGCGCGGCGCTCCGAGATCGACACCAAGCGCGCGGAGATCGCCGCATTCACCGAGCTCGGCGACCGGCTCGACCTGCCGCTGCGCACCTATTCCAGCGGCATGATGCTGCGCCTGATCTTTGCGGTCGCAACCGCCGTCGAGGGTGAGATCGTGCTGCTCGACGAATGGATCGGCGCCGGCGACCAGCAGTTCCGCAAGAAGGCGCGGCAGCGGCTCGACGAGATCGTCGTGCGCGCCGGCATTCTGGTGCTCGCCTCGCACGACATCGGGCTGATCAAGAGCACCTGCAACCGCGCGATCCTGCTGGAGGAGGGGCGGATCGTGGCGGCCGGCCCGACCGATGAGATTCTCGGCCAATATCTCGGCGGCGGGAAGGCGTAGCTGGTCCGGTCGGGGTTGCCTAAACCCGTGATCCCCTATATTGCTCCGCCCTCGTTGGGGCCACGTGGCGGAGTGGTTACGCGCCGGTCTGCAAAACCGTTTACTCGGGTTCGAGTCCCGACGTGGCCTCCATCACAACCTCCTGATATCTCAGCAACATTCGATCGTGTCGCGGCTGCCATCGGCCTGCGCGGGCGATCCATGCTGGCTGCGCACCCCGGGTTTACCCGGAGGCCGGCGGAAACCCGCCATTCAGCCCGCTGGCATAGTCTTCGCATCTGCGAAGTGATGCATCCCAACGATCGAGCGCTGGAGAGCACGTGAGCGAAATTGTCCGATTTGTCCCGAAATCCGAGCTGGAGCGGGCCCGCCTCATTCGCGAGGCCCGCGCGATCTATGACAGCATCTTTCCGCCGGCCGCACCCGACCAGGCGCCGCAGGACGGCGGAGAGCGCGTCAAGACCTGATCGCGGGCACGCCGGATTTCGCGGCGTAGCCCCCATAGCAAAACGCCCGCGGAGCGCGGGCGCATCGGCTCACGGTGAATTGGCCTTAGCAGGCCGCGTACCAGCCGTCGGGAAACGGCAGCAGGGGCCAGGCGCCCTCATTGTCATTGGCAGCTTTGGGCTTCGCGGAGGCGTTGGGCTTCGCGTAATAGGTCCACGAGCGCGGCACGAAATCCTCCCCCGGCACGAACGCCAGATCGTCATGGACCATGGCGTCCTGGACGGCATCCAGCAGCAAGTTGAATTCGGCTTCGCTCATCACACCCTCCGGACCGCGGATGGCGCAATGTCGCAAAGCCGGTTTGTTTCCCGGTTGAGCCGATCGTTCGCATTTTAACGATCGGCCAATCGGGTCCCGATTGGTTAGCGATTGATGAAATCCCGTTGGGAAACTTAGGTTCCTGCCGGGTGCCCGCAGTGTGAAGGAGGTCACATCTTCCGCTGTTAATTTTCCCTACCCCTATGCACACCGGCCAACACAGGCCGGCGGGCAAGGCAGACGGGAGACTGGTCATGAAGGCGAGGTTCTTGCGGTTTGCGGGTGTGAAAAGCCGGGCGCGCCGCGCCTCGACCGTCGGGCTGTTCCTGACGCTGTTTGCCTCCGCCGCCCATGCGCAGCAGGGAACGCCCGAGCAGCGCCGGGCCTGTACCCCCGACGTCTACCGGCTCTGCGCCGGCGAGATCCCCAACGTTCGCGCCATCACAGCGTGCCTGCGCCGTAACAGGTCAAGCTTGAGTGAGGCTTGCCGCGCCGTGTTCGATCAGGCCGGCGGCTGACATACCGGGCCTGTGGGTTTGTGCGCAGCAAGTGGCTCGCGCGGGCTCGCGAATCCGGCATAGTCGGCCTGTGGATAGACCTGTGGGTATGCTGCGGACAGGCTGTGGACGGCGGGGGATATGCTTCGGATGTCGGCCGCAGATGCGTCCTTCGATTGTCATATCTCTGTCAAACGACCATACCGAATGATTCCCTGATCGTGCAGATCGCGGCGTAGCGGCAAGACTATTTGGTTCCCCCGAATTCGGAATTGGGTGCCGCGAGCATCCCTCACGCGCGAACAGTTTTTGGGCAGCCGCCTGCCCAAATGGCGGGCTCCCTCCGTCCAATTTTTTGTACGCCCGCGGACAAGCTTTCCGGTCCGCTCTCCTCCTAGGCTCGCTTCCGAGATCTGGAACATGGCCATTGCCATGACAATTCGAAGGAGCTGGAGATGGAGAGACCGGTATTGCCCCAGGCGCGGGGGAACGCGCGTGCATCGCTGTCTTGGCGCAAGGCCGCGCTTGGCGCCGCGGTCACTTTCGGCGGGCTGGCAGCCGCGCCCTTGAGCGCGCAGGCTGCGGCGCCTGCGGCCTGCGCCGCGCTCCAGGACAAATATCCGGATTGGAAGGGCAAGACCCTCGTCAACGCCATCAACCCGCACACGCCGGGCTATGAGACCATCGATCCGAAGGATCCGAGCAAATATATCGGCTTCGACATTGATCTGGGCGAAGCCATCGGCGAATGCCTCGGCTTCAAGCTGACCTACAAGCCGGTGACGTTCGCGGCGCTCCTGACCACGCTCGCCGCAGGGCAAGCCGACATCGTCATCTCCGACATCTACGCCACCAAGGAGCGCGCCAAGGCCGCCGACTTCATCACCTACTCGAAAGTGTTCGACGGGGTGCTGGTGGCCAAGGGCAATCCGAAGGGCATCAACGGCATCAACATGTCGATGTGCGGCGCCGCTGCCGCCGAAAACACCGGCTATGTCGAGGTGCCCCTGATCCAGGCGCTGATGCCCGAGTGCAAGAAGGCCGGCAAGGCCGAGCCGACCGTCCAGCTCTACGACAACAACGCCAACTGCATCCAGGCGATCCTCGCCGGTCGTGCCGACACCTATGTCAACGACGTCAACACCGTCGACAGCGCGGTGAAGGCTTATCCGGACAAGCTGGAGAAGGCGACCGCGGTGACGATCCCGTATTCGGTCGGCATCGCCGTGCCGAAGGACAAGCCGAAATTCCGCGACGCCGTGCTCGCAGCCCTGATCGAGGTGCAGAAGGCCGGCACGCATATGGAGCTTCTGAAGAAGCATGGGCTCGACGTGAACAACTTCAAGGAGCCTGACATTCTGACGGCCGACTGATGTCGCTGTTCCTCCACTACCTGAGCATGCCGTATCTGCTCGAGGGCATCGAGCTCACCCTCGAGGTGACTGCCCTCGGGCTCGGCGGTGGATTGATCCTCGGATTGATCCTCGCCGGCATGCAGCTCTCCCGCTTCTGGCTGCTGGCGGCGATCGCCAGGGCCTACACCGTGATCTTCCGCGGCACCCCGCTGATCCTGCAAATGGTGTTCGCCTACGATGCGTTGCCGCATATCGGCATCAAGCTGCCGGCGGTGCTGGCGGCCGGCCTTGCGCTGGCCTGCAACGAGGCGCCGTTCATCGCCGAGATGCTGCGTGCGGGCGTGCTCGGCGTCGATCGCGGGCAGGTGACGGCCGGCCAGGCGCTCGGCATGACGCCGCGGATCCTGATGTGGCGCGTGATCGCGCCGCAGGCGATCCGCACCATGATCCCGGCCTTCGGCAACGAGGCCGTGAGCGCGCTGAAGAATTCCTCGCTGGCCTCGGTGGTCGCGGTCCAGGAGCTGACCTTGCGCTCGACCCAGCTTGCGTCCTCGACCTTCGACTTCTTCTCGATCTTCTTCGCCTCGGGCCTGCTATACTTGGTGCTGACCTTTGCCATCAGCATCATCCAGCTTTTTGTCGAGTGGCTGCTCGACCTCGACCGCGCGAAGGGACGCCAGCGCAAGCTCGCCGATTATCTGCCCTGGCGCCGCGTCGATCTCGCCACCAAGCTCGAACTTGCCGCAGCGACCGTCGACGTCGCGGTGTCCGCACAGGCCGAGCTCACCGACACGCCGCCGCTGGCCTTGACCCGTAAGGAGCGCACCCGGCGTGCGGCGACGATTTCGCGCAACAACATCGCGGTCGAGACCAGGGACCTCACCAAGAGCTACGGGGCGCAAAAGGTGCTTGGCGGCGTCGATCTCACCGTGCGCGTCGGCGAGGTTGTCGCGCTGCTCGGGCCCAGCGGCTCCGGTAAGAGCACGCTGCTCCGCTGCATCAATCATCTCGAAAGCTGGGACGGAGGCACCGTGCGTGTCGGCGGCCGCCGTCTCGGTTTCGACGACGACGGCAAGCTGCTGCCGCCCCGCGCGATCGCCAATGAGCGGGCAAGCGTGGGCGTCGGCATGGTGTTCCAGCAATTCAACCTGTTCGCCCATCTCTCGGCGAAGGAGAACATTGCGGGTCCCTTGCGCTGGGTGCACGGCATGACCCGCATCGATGCCGATCGCCGCGCCGCCGAGCTGCTCGACCGGGTCGGGCTGTCGCACCGCGCCGACGCGTTGCCGCGGCATCTCTCCGGCGGCCAGCAGCAGCGCGTCGCCATCGCCCGAGCGCTGGCACCGAACCCCAGCGTGCTGCTCCTGGACGAGCCGACCTCGGCGCTCGATCCCGAGCTCGTCAGTGAGGTGCTGGAGGTGATCCGGCGGCTCGCCATCGATGACGGCCTCACCATGATCATCTCGACGCACCAGATCCGCTTCGCCGACGAGGTCGCCGACCGTGTCGCGTTCCTGAGCGGCGGCACGATCATCGAGGAGGGGCCTGCGCACGAGGTGCTCTCCAACCCCCGCAATCCGCTGACCGCGCGTTTCCTCAGCGTGATGGAAGCCGACAAGACTCCGGAGGCGGTGCGATGAGAGCCGCACCCGCAACGTTCAAGACCGCGTTTCCAGAAGAGGCCACCTCATGAAGCATGTCACGCTGCCGGTTTCGCCGAAGACCGTCCACTGGGGCTATTTCTCCAAGAAGGTCGCGCCGGCCCTGACGCTGCGCTCGGGGGATCGCGCCACCATCGAGACGCTGACCCACCACGCCAATGATGACTACGAGCGCATGATCCAGGGTGATCCCGGAGCCGAGAGCGTGTTCCAATGGACGCGCGAGCACAAGGCAGTCGCGCGACGCGGTTCGGGCCCGACGGAAGGTCCGTTCATCCGCGGCGCAGGCGAGGGGATCGGCGTCCATCTCCTCACCGGTCCGGTCGCGATCGAAGGCGCCGAGCCGGGCGATATCCTCGAAGTGCGCATCCTCGATATCCGGCCGCGGCCGAGCTGCAGCGCCTGTCATGCCGGGCGCTGCTTCGGCTCCAACGTCGCGGCGAATTGGGGGTTTCACTATCACGATCTGATCGAGGAGCCGAAGCCGCGCGAGGTCGTCACCATCTTCGAGCTCGACACGTCAGGCGAGCCCTGCGCCAAGGCGGTCTACAACTACGTCTGGACGCCGCAGACCGACCCTGACGGCATCGTGCATCCGACCATCGATTATCCCGGCGTGCGGGTCGATCACACCACCATCAAGAAGCGCGAGAACATCCTCGCAAGCGTCAAGGTGCCGGCACGGCTGCATTTCGGCACCATGGGGCTCGCGCCGTCGGAGGCCGATTTCGTCAGCTCGATCCCGCCGAGCTATACCGGCGGCAACATCGACGACTGGCGCATCGGCAAGGGCGCGCGGATGTTCTATCCGGTCGCGGTCCCCGGCGGCTATTTCTCGGTCGGCGATCCCCACGCCGCGCAAGGCGACAGCGAGCTTGGCGGTACCGCGATCGAGACCTCACTGACCGGCGATTTCGAGTTCGTCCTGCACAAGAAAGCCGATCTCGCCGGCACCAGCCTCGAAGGTCTCGACCATCCGATGCTGGAGACCGATCAGGCCTGGTCGTTCTACGGCTTCACCTATCCGAACTACCTCGCCGCGCTCGGCGCTGACGCACAAACCGAGATTGCCAATCATTCGAGTCTCGACCGTGCGATGCGCGACGCGTTCAGAAAACTGCGCCGCTTCCTGATGACCGTGCACGGCTTGAGCGAGGACGAGGCCATCTCGCTGCTATCGGTCGGCGCCGATTTCGGAGTCACCCAGGTGGTCGACGCCAATTGGGGCGTTCACGGCACGATCCGCAAGAACATCTTCCGTTGTGACTGATAGGCCGTAGCCCGGATGGAGCGAAGCGCAATCCGGGTTTGTCACGGCGGACTCTGAAGGTCCCGGATTACGCTTCGCTCCATCCAGGCTACGAATCGCGCTCGACGTTGATATCCCGCTCCAACACTCTGAAGAGCATCTCGTTTCCAGGATGAGCACGTGACCATTGAACCGCATTTGCGGCCCGTCGCTGCGACGGACGACCAATTGCGTCTGGCACAGAGGTTGCTTCGATCCACTGCAATCTGGGTCGATCCGATGAGCTTCCGTCCCTTCACGAGCGAGTCCTACGCGCAAGACGACCGCCCCGAAGCCTGGCGGGACGTGCTGGCAGCGGTGGGCCTGCAGCCGGCGGCAGGCCATTCCTTCCTGGATGGGCACGCAACGGCGTCACATCGCCACGCCGCGGGCGTTGCGCTGACCCGCATGGCGGCCGGCGCCCAGACCATCGGTCCGAGTTCGCCGGCCAACGAAGACCTGCCGATTGCGCTGATGCCGGTCGAGGACGGCATGGTGCTCAAGAGCGCCGGCGGCCATCGCATCGTTCCGGTCGGCCATCTCGTGCTGCTGCCCCGGAGCGGGGACTGGAGCATCGTATTCCAGCGCGACATGCGTGCCATCGTGCTGTCGGTGACATCGGAGGCGCTGCACGGCCGCCTCTCGGGCAGGCCGCGGCTGGGCGAGCCCAGGGTCGTTCCGCCCAGCGGCTTTGCCGACATCTTTGCGCGCTTGCTGGACGCGACTGCGCGCACGCTCGACACGCTGAGCGATGCCGAATGGAATGCGGTCACGCAGTCGCTCGTCGATCTCCTGCTGACGCTCGCCCATCAATTGGCGGCTTCGACGTCGGACGCCGGATCGAGCGCGACGCAGTCGGCACTCCTGCACCGGATCTGCCAGACCATCGAACGCCGCCTCGACGATCCCGAACTGGTGCCGGCGCGCGTCGCGCAGGCCGAAGGAATCTCCGAGCGCTATCTGCAAAAGCTGTTCGAGACGGTCGGCGACAACTTTACTCACTACGTGCGCGAGCGGCGGCTGCAGCGCGCCTGGGCCGATCTGTCCAATCCGTCCGAGGCGCATCGTTCGATCTCGGAGATCGCCTACGCCTATGGCTTTGGCGATTCCGCACATTTCAGCCGCGCCTTCCGCCATCGCTTCGGACTGCCGCCGCGCGAATTTCGCCAGCAGGAGGCGGAGCGGGCGACGACGCAGCACGGGATAGCCGGTCAGCGCGGCTGGCCGCAGGATGCGCTGGCGCAGCTTCGCGCCCACCCGACGAGCGCCGAGGCGCGCGGCAATCTCGCCCGCACCGACATCGATGAGCCGAGAACGGCCGAACGCAAGCATCATCATCTTCCGATCGAAGCCAACCGTGTTCATTGGGGATATTTCAGTCGCACGTTACAGCCGCAGCTCGAGATCAATTCGGGTGATACCATCACGATCGAAACGCTGACTCAGCATGCCTCCGACGATCCTGAGCTGATGATCGCGGGCGACGCGGCCGCCGAAAGCGTATTCGGTTGGACCAAGGCGAGGAAGAACGTGGATCGCCGCGGTGCGGGTCCGATGGATGCCAGCATATTCGGGCGCGGCGCCGGCGAAGGCTTTGGCGTGCACATCTGCACGGGGCCCGTGTCGGTGAAGGACGCCCAGCCCGGGGACGTGCTGGAAGTGCGGATCCTCGACATCGTGCCGCGCACAAGTCGCCATCCGAAACATTCAGGGCGCGTGTTCGGCTCCTCGGTTGCGGCCTGGTGGGGCTATCATTACGACGAATTTCTTTCAGGGCCGAAGCCGCGCGAGGTCGTGACGATCTACGAAATCTTCGACGACACCGACGCGCCGTATGCGCGCGCGCTGTATTCCTACCGCTGGGAGTCGCAGACCGACCCGTTTGGCGTGGTGCACGCCACCTACGACTATCCCGGCGTTCCGGTCTTGCCCGGCACGGTGAAGCGCCGCCACGCCGTGCTCGACGGCATCCGCATTCCCTTGCGCCCGCATTTCGGCGTGATCGCGGTGGCGCCGCGCGAGGTCGATTTCATCGACTCGGTGCCGCCGTCCTATTTTGGCGGCAATCTCGACAATTGGCGCTTGGGGAAGGGAGCGACGGTCTATCTTCCGGTCTCCGTTCCCGGCGCATTGTTGTCCGTCGGCGATCCCCATGCCACGCAAGGCGACGGTGAATTGAGCGGCACCGCGATCGAATGCTCGATGACGGGAACGTTCGAGGTGATCCTGCACAAGAAGGCCGACCTTGCCGGTCGTCCGTTCGCCGATCTCTCTTATCCCCTGATCGAGACCGAATCCGACTGGGTCCTGACCGGATTCAGCCATCCCAACTACCTCGCCGAGTTCGGCGCTCAGGGCCAGAGCGAGGTCTACGCAAAGTCCTCGCTCGATCTCGCCATGAAAGATGCGTTTCGCAAGATGCGACGCTTCCTGATGAACGTGAAGGGGCTGAGCGAGGACGAGGCGATCGCGCTGATGTCGGCCGCCGTCGATTTCGGCGTCACGCAGGTGGTCGACGGCAATTGGGGCGTGCACGCGATCATCAGCAAGCGCCTGTTTCAAACCTTCCCTTAAGAGACGCGCCGTAACAAGGAACCTCAGTGAAATTCCACATGATCAGCGGCGGACCGAAGCCGGTCGCGCCCTTCAGCCACGCGGTGGAGACCGACGGTTTTGTCTTCGTCACCGGCCAGATGCCGGACACGCCGCAAACACCGGGCGTGTTGCCCGACGGCATCGTCGCGCAGACGAGGGCGGTGATGGAGAATTTGAAGGTGGTCCTGGCGGGCGTCGATCTCGGTCTCGAACACGTCGTGATGACACGCATCTATCTCACGCGTTTCAAGGAAGACTACACCGCGATGAACGAGACTTATCGCGGGTTCTTTCCGCCCGACCGCCTGCCGGCCCGCACCTGCGTGGGCGTAACGGGGCTTGCCTATGACGCACTGATCGAGATCGATCTGGTGTGCCGGCGACCGTGAGTTCTGCTTTTTGTAGCCCGGATGAGCGAAGCGATATCCGGGACCGCCGCTCGAACGAGTCCCGGAAATCGCTTCGCTCATCCGGGCTACAAGACCTTGCGTTGCCCGACGGGCAAAACACCCAAACCGCGGGTCAATCCGCCGCCACGAAAATATTCCACTTTACCGAAATTCGGCTTTGGCGTATTCATCCCGCCACCTCATCCCGGTCAGAGGGGCGTATCGCGATCGTCACGAAACGTGGGATGGGCTGCGGTGGACGCGGGCAGCATCGGCGCGAAGGGCTTCGCAGGGCGGCAAAACCGTGAGCGAAGGCGTCGCGCACACGACCGGTGCTGACAGCGTACGGCAAAACCGTGTCGTCCTGACGCCCGGGGTCTGTGCGTCAAGTCTTGTGGTGATGTGGGCTGCCCGACCGGACATCCGCATCAGCCATCCGCAAGGCAACGGGGGCAATAGTGCATCGCTCCCCGGGGAGAGCTCGGCATAAGCCGTCAAACCACTGCGCAGGGAAGGCCGTGTGTTGGGCTTCACCTGTATGCCGCTGTGCAGCCTCTTGTAGCGCAACCTTCG